>NZ_LIPQ01000030.1 GCF_001418135.1 Streptomyces aureus | reverse complement strand
CGGCTGCCCCGTCCGCCGCGAGTGCGAGACGGCGGACGGGGCAGCCGGCGCAGGCGCGCAGCGCCGGGGCCGCCTCCTTGGCGCGGCGGGCGAAGACGACGGACGGGGAGAGGTCGGCGCACGCGGCGTCGGCCTGCCAAGGGGTGGGGTCGGGCTGGAACAAGAGGTTCTCCACGGTCCGGGGCTCCCCGAACTCCATGGGGCCGATGGGGCCGTTGGGGCTCGGGGGGCCGACGAGTGCGGCGGCGAGCCAGACTTACATGTTGCGTGCGGGCGCGCAACAAGTTTGTGGCGCCCCCTGGGGGTGACCTTCATCGTTTCGACACGTTGCGTACCCGAAACCAAGTAATTCTGTGCGCGCAAGCACGCTAGAGTTGGGCGCCTGGAGGAGTGGAGTGAGGAGCTGTACATGACCACTCGTGGGCTGGATGAGTTCGCAGGCTGGGTCGAAGGGCTGATGCGACAGCGCGGCTACGACATCGACAGCCCGCGCGGCGGCGGCAAGTCCCGGATCGCGGACGAGGCAGGGGTGCACCGGGCCGCCGTGACGCGCCTGCTGCAGCGGCAGAGCATGCCCGACCTGGAGACCATGCGCAGGATCGCCCCGCTGCTCGGGGTCTCGGTCCGCGACATGCTGATCCGGTCCGGCCGCGTGAGCCCGGAGGAGCTCCCGATGGCGGCGGATCTGCTGCCGCCGAGCGACTGGCAGCCGTCGATGGAGGACTTCGCGCGCTGGCTGGGGGTCCCCGACGACCGAATGGGTGTCTTCGTCAAGGTCGTCAACCAGTTCCTGGAGCCCGACGCGGGCGCGGAGGGGCCCACCGAGGCCCCCGAACCCCGCCGCACGGCGCGGGACTGACCCGGTCCCGCCCGGGAGGGGTCCCGGTCCCGCCCCGGGCCGACCCCCGGTCCCGCCCGGGGCGGCCCCGGCCCGATGCGATCTTGCCTGGTCCCGGCCTTCCCCGGCCGGGACCGCGTGCGCGTGGGCATTTGTTTTGACCGGAGTCCATGCGATAGGTACGCTCAAGCCTTGTGCCTGGGGTGTGCCTGGGCTCGCGTGCGTGTCCTCAACCGCAAGGCGAGTCATATATCGGCCACCGTGATCCGCGCCTTTTCCGCCTTGGTGGAGAGGTCCGCGAGATTCGACACACCCGACCGCGTGGGTCGGCGAATGTTCCAGGTTAGTTTCACCGACGGCACACAGAAACCGGAGAAGTAGTGCCTACGATCCAGCAGCTGGTCCGGAAGGGCCGGCAGGACAAGGTCGAGAAGAACAAGACGCCCGCACTTGAGGGTTCCCCTCAGCGTCGCGGCGTCTGCACGCGTGTGTTCACGACCACCCCGAAGAAGCCGAACTCGGCCCTCCGTAAGGTCGCGCGTGTGCGTCTGACCAGCGGCATCGAGGTCACGGCCTACATCCCGGGTGAGGGTCACAACCTGCAGGAGCACTCCATCGTGCTCGTGCGCGGTGGCCGTGTGAAGGACCTGCCGGGTGTTCGCTACAAGATCATCCGCGGTTCCCTCGACACGCAGGGCGTCAAGAACCGTAAGCAGGCTCGCAGCCGCTACGGCGCCAAGAAGGAGAAGTAAGAATGCCTCGTAAGGGCCCCGCCCCGAAGCGCCCGGTCATCATCGACCCGGTCTACAGCTCTCCTCTTGTCACCTCGCTGATCAACAAGATCCTGCTGGACGGCAAGCGTTCCACCGCCGAGCGCATCGTGTACGGCGCCATGGAGGGTCTTCGTGAGAAGACCGGCCAGGACCCCGTCATCACGCTGAAGCGCGCTCTCGAGAACGTGAAGCCGGCCCTCGAGGTCAAGTCCCGCCGTGTCGGTGGCGCCACCTACCAGGTGCCGATCGAGGTCAAGCCGGGCCGCGCGTCCACGCTGGCCCTCCGCTGGCTCGTCGGTTACTCCCGCGCCCGCCGCGAGAAGACCATGACCGAGCGCCTCATGAACGAGCTCCTCGACGCCTCGAACGGCCTCGGTGCGGCCGTCAAGAAGCGTGAGGACACGCACAAGATGGCCGAGTCCAACAAGGCCTTCGCGCACTACCGCTGGTAGTCGCAACCCACATCGAGACCGAGAGAAGACTGAGCCGATATGGCTACCACTTCGCTTGACCTTGCCAAGGTGCGCAACATCGGCATCATGGCTCACATCGACGCGGGCAAGACGACCACCACCGAGCGGATCCTGTTCTACACCGGTGTCTCGTACAAGATCGGTGAAGTCCACGACGGCGCTGCCACGATGGACTGGATGGAGCAGGAGCAGGAGCGCGGCATCACGATCACGTCTGCCGCGACGACCTGCCACTGGCCGCTCGAGAATGTCGATCACACGATCAACATCATCGACACGCCGGGTCACGTCGACTTCACCGTCGAGGTGGAGCGTTCGCTGCGCGTGCTCGACGGTGCTGTCACCGTGTTCGACGGTGTGGCCGGCGTCGAGCCCCAGTCCGAGACTGTCTGGCGTCAGGCGGACCGCTACGGCGTGCCGCGTATCTGCTTCGTCAACAAGCTCGACCGTACGGGCGCCGAGTTCCTCCGCTGCGTCGACATGATCGTGGACCGCCTCGGCGCCGTCCCGATCGTCATGCAGCTCCCCATCGGTGCCGAGATGGACTTCCAGGGCGTTGTCGACCTGGTCCGCATGAAGGCGCTTGTCTGGTCCGCCGAGGCCAGCAAGGGCGAGATGTACGACGTCGTCGACATCCCGGCCTCGCACACGGAGCTCGCCGAGGAATGGCGCGCGAAGCTGGTCGAGACCGTCGCGGAGAACGACGAGGAGCTCATGGAGCTCTTCCTCGAGGGTGTCGAGCCCACCGAGGAGCAGCTGTACGCGGCTGTCCGTCGTATCACCATCGCTTCCGGCAAGGGCAACGGCGAGAAGACGGTCACCCCCGTCTTCTGTGGCACCGCGTTCAAGAACAAGGGCGTTCAGCCCCTGCTCGACGCTGTCGTCCGTTACCTGCCGTCGCCCCTCGACGTCGAGGCCATCGAGGGTCACGACGTCAAGGACGCCGAGCTTGTCGTCAAGCGCAAGCCGTCCGACGACGAGCCGCTGTCGGCCCTCGCGTTCAAGATCGCGAGCGACCCGCACCTCGGCAAGCTCACCTTCGTCCGGATCTACTCCGGTCGCCTGGAGGCCGGCACCGCGGTGCTGAACTCCGTCAAGGGCAAGAAGGAGCGCATCGGCAAGATCTACCGCATGCACGCGAACAAGCGTGAGGAGATCGACTCGGTGGGCGCCGGCGACATCGTCGCCGTCATGGGCCTCAAGCAGACCACCACCGGTGAGACGCTGTGCGACGACAAGAACCCGGTCATCCTGGAGTCCATGGACTTCCCGGCGCCGGTCATCCAGGTCGCCATCGAGCCCAAGTCCAAGGGTGACCAGGAGAAGCTGGGTGTCGCCATCCAGCGTCTCGCGGAGGAGGACCCCTCCTTCCAGGTCCACTCGGACGAGGAGACCGGCCAGACCATCATCGGTGGTATGGGCGAGCTTCACCTCGACATCCTCGTCGACCGTATGCGTCGCGAGTTCAAGGTCGAGGCGAACGTCGGCAAGCCGCAGGTCGCGTACCGCGAGACGATCCGCAAGGCCGTCGAGCGCGTGGACTACACCCACAAGAAGCAGACCGGTGGTACCGGTCAGTTCGCCAAGGTGCAGATCGCGATCGAGCCCATCGAGGGTGGCGACGCCTCCTACGAGTTCGTGAACAAGGTCACCGGTGGCCGCATCCCGAAGGAGTACATCCCTTCGGTCGACGCGGGTGCGCAGGAGGCCATGCAGTTCGGCATCCTGGCCGGCTACGAGATGACTGGCGTCCGCGTCATCCTTCTCGACGGTGGCTACCACGAGGTCGACTCCTCCGAGCTCGCGTTCAAGATCGCCGGTTCGCAGGCCTTCAAGGAGGCCGCGCGCAAGGCTTCCCCCGTCATCCTTGAGCCGATGATGGCCGTTGAGGTCGTCACGCCCGAGGACTACATGGGTGAGGTCATCGGCGACATCAACTCCCGCCGTGGCCAGATTCAGGCCATGGAGGAGCGCAGCGGCGCTCGCGTCGTGCGGGGCCTCGTGCCCCTGTCGGAGATGTTCGGCTACGTCGGCGACCTCCGCAGCAAGACCTCGGGTCGCGCAAGCTACTCGATGCAGTTCGACTCCTACGCCGAGGTTCCGCGGAACGTCGCCGAGGAGATCATCGCGAAGGCCAAGGGCGAGTAACTCTTCCGAGTTCACGCTTTAGGCTTGACACCAGTCGCCGGGGCTCAGCCCCCGAAACCCGAGGGTTCGGGTCCCGGCGGATGGCATCCCAGCAAAGATCACCTGGCGCCGATGAGCAAGGCGTACAGAACCACTCCGCAGGAGGATTCAGTGGCGAAGGCAAAGTTCGAGCGGACTAAGCCGCACGTCAACATCGGCACCATCGGTCACATTGACCACGGTAAGACGACCCTCACGGCCGCCATTACCAAGGTGCTGCACGACGCGTACCCGGACCTGAACGAGGCCTCGGCCTTCGACCAGATCGACAAGGCTCCCGAGGAGCGCCAGCGCGGTATCACGATCTCGATCGCGCACGTCGAGTACCAGACGGAGTCGCGTCACTACGCGCACGTCGACTGCCCGGGTCACGCCGACTACATCAAGAACATGATCACGGGTGCCGCGCAGATGGACGGCGCGATCCTCGTGGTTGCCGCCACCGACGGCCCGATGCCGCAGACCAAGGAGCACGTGCTCCTGGCCCGCCAGGTCGGCGTTCCGTACATCGTCGTCGCCCTGAACAAGGCCGACATGGTGGACGACGAGGAGATCCTGGAGCTCGTCGAGCTCGAGGTCCGTGAGCTCCTCTCCGAGTACGAGTTCCCGGGCGACGACCTTCCGGTCGTCCGTGTCTCGGCGCTCAAGGCCCTCGAGGGCGACAAGGAGTGGGGCGAGAAGCTCCTCGGCCTCATGCACGCGGTGGACGAGTCCATCCCGCAGCCCGAGCGTGACGTCGACAAGCCGTTCCTGATGCCGATCGAGGACGTCTTCACGATCACCGGTCGTGGCACCGTCGTCACCGGTCGTATCGAGCGTGGTGTCCTCAAGGTCAACGAGACCGTCGACATCATCGGCATCAAGACCGAGAAGACCACCACCACGGTCACCGGCATCGAGATGTTCCGCAAGCTGCTCGACGAGGGCCAGGCCGGTGAGAACGTCGGTCTGCTCCTCCGTGGCATCAAGCGCGAGGACGTCGAGCGCGGCCAGGTCATCATCAAGCCGGGTTCGGTCACGCCGCACACCAGCTTCGAGGCCCAGGCCTACATCCTGTCGAAGGACGAGGGTGGCCGTCACACCCCGTTCTTCAACAACTACCGCCCGCAGTTCTACTTCCGTACCACGGACGTGACCGGCGTCGTGACCCTCCCCGAGGGCACCGAGATGGTCATGCCGGGCGACAACACCTCCATGACCGTCGAGCTGATCCAGCCCGTCGCCATGGAGGAGGGCCTCAAGTTCGCCATCCGTGAGGGTGGCCGGACCGTCGGCGCCGGCCAGGTCGTCAAGATCAACGCCTGATCGTTGATCTGACCTGGTAGCTCCACGAGCTGCAGCAGAAGGCCCCGCACCTTTCGGTGCGGGGCCTTCTCGCATGTCCGGAGGGGTTACGGCCGCCAGCTCCACGGGTGCCCGTCCGCGCCGAGGCCCACCACGGTCGCCCGGTCCGCGCGCAGGTGCAGCGCCGCCGACACCGCCGGCGCCCCCGTCGAGCGGGTCCACGCCCGGTTCCCGGCCCGCACCCGCACCCGGCCGTCCGGGTCCGTGCCCAGCAGCACGGTCCCCAGCGCCGCGGAGCGGGCGGCGACCACACCCCCGTACCCGTCCAGACCGGCGTCGCCGCCGGGCCCGAGGAGTTCCCCGGCCGCCGGGCGCCGGTAGTAGAGGTCGCCGCCCGCCGACGCCACCGTGGACCCGGAGAGCGGCAGCGGCTCGATCCGCTCGACCCCGTCCACCCAGTGCCGTACGGACTCCCGCCCCGCCGCGTGGAGGTGCACCCGGCCCGCGGCGTCGAGCGACACGGCGAGTCCGTCCTGGACCTCGGCCGCCCCGGGGAGCGTCCGCCACGGGCTCCAGGAGCCGTCCGCCGCCCGCACCCGGGTCGAGACGTTCTTGTCAGCGTTCCGTACGAAGAGATGGACGCGGCCGTCGGGCGCCGCGACCGCCACCGGCGCACCGACCCGGCGCCCCCGGTCGTCCGTGCGCTCCGGGTTCCCGAGCCCGCGCCAGGCCAGGAACGGGCCGCCGGGGGAGCGCTGCTCCAGGAGCACCAGCTCGCGCCGGTTCCGCCCGCCGTGTCCGTCGATCGCGGAGAACCGCACCCCGAAGAGCAGCACCCGGCCGTCGCCGAGCACCGCCGAGCCGAGTGCGGGGGCGAGCGGGCCGCCGCCGAGATCCGTCGGCTCGCCCCAGACGCCGGGCGCCGTCTCCAGCCAGCGGACCGCGCGCAGGCCGAGCACCCCGTACGCGGCGAGGCGGCCGTCCGGCCGCTCGGCGAGCGCCGGGCCCGCGGTGGGCCAGCGGTGGTGGGTGGAGCGGACCCAGCCCTTGCGGTTGGTGAGCGGCCGTTCGCCGCCGACGCCGTAGTCGCCGCAGCCCGAGGGGTTGCCGCACTCCCAGGAGGGGTCGCCGCCGTACGGGACGAGGCGGGCGGCCTTCGCCCTGAGCACCTGGGGAGGGAGGTTCTTCGGCCAGTGCCGGTTGTAGTAGCCGCGGAAGGCGGTCGTCGTGAACGCCGGTATGGGTTCGCCGTCCCGGACCGCGTCCGAGACCCAGCGGCTCAGCGCGGCCCAGGTGAACGACGCGACCGCCGTGTGGTCGCCGTGGTCCGAGTAGCCGGGCTGCTCGGAGTCCCGGCTGCGGGTGGCCTCGTCGCTGAGCTGGATGTCCGGGTCGGGGTCCAGGGTGTGCACGACGGTGGGCCGGTAGCGGCCGAACAGTCCGACGAGGACGCCGACCAGCTGGTCGTAGTCGTAGGTGTCCGCGCGGGTGACGGGGGAACCGGTGGACAGGTGGGTCCGCAGCTCCAGGGCGCGGTCGTGCCAGAGGGCCGGCAGGGCCATGTAGCGGCGGTTCGTGTGCATCGGCAGGTTGAGGAAGACCAGCTCGATCCGGTTCCGGCCGTGGACGAGGGTGTCGATCTCCGCCCGCCGGCCGCCCGGGAGCGTGAGCACCTCGCGCTGCCAGGGCGTGAACATCGGCAGGCCGAGCGTCGCCGCGTACGACTGGCGCAGGCCCTGGTGGCGCGCCGAGGAGTAGGCGGCGCGGTCCGGGGGAGTCTCCGGCATCCCCTTGATCCGGTTCCGGCCGGTGTGCTCGCCGGCGGTCACGTACACGGAGACGAGCGGGACCCCGGCGTCGAGGAGACGCTGGGTGTCGGGGTTCATGAAGTACAGGTCGTCGTCGGGGTGCGCGGCGACCTGCAGGAGCAGCGCCCGCCGGGTCCGCGCGGAGGCGATCGGCTTGCCGGGCGCGGGGTCGACGGTCGGCGAGGTCCTGCGCGGCTCCGGCACGGAACACCCGGCGACGGCCGAGGTGACGGCGAGGGCGGCGGCGAGAACCGCCCGCCGGCGGGGTGCTGTGGTCACGTACACGGTCCGTCCCCTGGGCATTGCGGTCGCCTGTAAGACGAATGTTCGATGCCCGGGGTTGTGTACGGACCGGCTCCTGCCTGACAGGATTCGGCCGCCGGAAAAATCTTCGAAGATCGCTGTCGGCCCATGTCGAGGACCGGCCGCCGGCTCCGACCAAGGGGTGACAGCACGCCACAGGGGCGCGCGGGACGGGGAGGACACCCACGATGAAGTACGTCGCGATGATCTACGGGAACCAGGCCAAGTGGGACGCCTTCCCCGCCGAGGCCTGGCCCGAGGCGATCGCCCGGCAGGAGGCCTTCAACAGGAAGTACCGCGAGAGCGGCGAGCTGATCGGCGCGTACGGACTCGCCGACGCGGCCGCCGCCCAGCTCGTACGGCGTGAGGGCGGCGCCCCCGCGGTCACCGACGGCCCGTACCTGGAGACCAAGGAGTACCTGGCCAGCTTCTACCTGCTCGACTGCGACAGCCAGGAGCGGGCCCAGGAGATCGCCGCGGACATGCCCTTCGCGGACACGGACCCCGTCGAGCTGTGGCCGGTCCTGCACGAGTCCTCGGCGGACGTGTGAGCGGCTCCACCGAGGTCGAGGGCCTGCTGCGGACGTACGCGCCGCAGGTCCTCGGCGCGCTCGTCCGCCGGTACGGCACCTTCGACCTCTGCGAGGACGCCGCCCAGGAGGCGCTGATCGCCGCCGCCCAGCAGTGGCCGACGGACGGCGTCCCCGACAACCCGCGCGGCTGGCTGGTCACCGTCGCCACCCGCAGGTTCGTCGACCTGGTGCGCAGCGAGGCCGCCCGCAGGCGCCGCGAGGACGCCGTGGCGCTTGCCACCCCGGACTCCGAGCTCCTCGCCCGGGCCGCGGACGAGGCTCCCGGCAGCGACCGGGACGACTCGCTCTCCCTGCTCTTCCTCTGCTGTCACCCGGAGCTGTCCCCGCCCAGCCGGATCGCGCTCACCCTGCGCGCCGTCGGGGGTCTCACCACCGCGCAGATCGCCGCCGCGTTCCTGGTGCCCGAGTCGACGATGGCGCAGCGCATCAGCCGGGCCAAGCAGACGATCAGGGCGGCGGGCGGCTCGCTCGCGCTCCCGGGGGAGGAGCGCACGGCCCGGCTCGCCGAGGTCCGGCACGTGCTCTACCTGATCTTCAACGAGGGCTACACGGCGAGCGCCGGCGAGGCGCTGACCGCGCCCGAGCTGTCCACCGAGGCGATCCGGCTCGCGCGGCTGCTCCACCGGCTGCTGCCCGAGGACACCGAGACGGCGGGTCTGCTCGCCCTGATGCTGCTCACGGACGCCCGCAGGCCGGCGCGCACGGGACCGCACGGCGAGCTGGTGCCGCTCGCGGAGCAGGACCGGGGGAGGTGGGACGGCCGGCTCGTCGCGGAGGGCGTCGAGCTGATCAGCCGTACCCTGCCCCGGGGCCAGGTCGGTCCGTACCAGCTGCAGGCGGCGATCGCGGCCGTGCACGACGAGGCGGAGACCGCCGGGGACACCGACTGGCCGCAGATCCTCGCGCTCTACGAGCTCCTGGAGCGGACCGGGCCGAATCCGATGGTCACCCTCAATCGCGCGGTGGCCGTCGCGATGGTCGAGGGCCCCGCGGCCGGGCTGGCGCTCCTGGACGAACTCGCGAGGGACAAGCGGCTCGCCCGGCACCACCGGCTGCTCGCCACCCGGGCCCATCTGCTCGAACTCCTCGGTGAGAAGGAGACCGCGGCGGAGGCCTACCGGGAGGCGGCACGCCGTACGACCAGCGCCCCGGAACGTCGTCATCTCACCGAGCGGGCACGGCGCTTGGGGTGAGGCGGCGGGGGCGGCCGTCCCCCGCGCGAGCGCCCCGGCGCATGTCCGTACGTGACGTGGGGTACAGTCTTCGCTCCCGATTGGCGGCCGGATGGTCCCGTATGGCAGACTGTCGGGGTTGCTCGGTTGAGTGCCGATGCTGCGCGCCTCCCGTCGGGAGGACCGGAAGCGAGTCCCACAGTACTCGTCGCTCCTTCTCAGGAGCGGACGTACGGGAATCTTCTGGGAAGCGTCAGCGGGGTGCCGACCAGGCGCCCGGTGGGTGTTTTGCCCCCGGCCTGCGGTCATGGCGACCGTGCCCCCTTGGTTGGGAAATCCTCAGGGATTTCTGCGTAGAGGGAGTGCGACACGCCCGACCGCGTGGGTCGGAGATACGACAACGCTTCTCAGTAAGCGAAGCCGATCGGGTTCCAGAGCGTTAACGAGACAAAGGACTACTAGTAGCCATGGCGGGACAGAAGATCCGCATCCGGCTCAAGGCCTACGACCACGAGGTCATCGACTCCTCGGCGAAGAAGATCGTCGAGACGGTGACCCGCACTGGTGCGTCGGTCGCAGGCCCGGTGCCGCTGCCCACTGAGAAGAACGTGTACTGCGTCATCAAGTCGCCGCACAAGTACAAGGACTCGCGCGAGCACTTCGAGATGCGCACGCACAAGCGCCTCATCGACATCCTCGACCCCACGCCGAAGACGGTTGACTCGCTCATGCGCCTCGACCTGCCGGCGGGCGTCGACATCGAGATCAAGCTCTGAGGTGACGCGCGAGATGGCTAAGAACATCAAGGGCATCCTGGGCGAGAAGCTCGGCATGACGCAGGTCTGGGACGAGAACAACCGGGTTGTCCCGGTCACCGTCGTCAAGGCCGGCCCGAATGTCGTGACCCAGGTCCGTACGAACGACATCGACGGCTACGAGTCGGTCCAGATCGCCTTCGGCGAGATCGACCCTCGCAAGGTGAACAAGCCCCTCAAGGGTCACTTCGCCAAGGCCGACGTCACCCCGCGCCGCCACCTGGTGGAGCTCCGCACCGCTGACGCCTCCGAGTACACGCTCGGCCAGGAGATCACCGCCGAGGTCTTCGAGGCCGGCGTGAAGGTCGACGTCACCGGTAAGAGCAAGGGCAAAGGCTTCGCCGGTGTCATGAAGCGCCACAACTTCCGTGGTGGCAAGGCGTCGCACGGTGCCCACCGCGTGCACCGCAAGCCCGGTTCCATCGGTGGCTGCGCCACCCCGGGCCGTGTCTTCAAGGGCATGCGCATGGCGGGTCGCATGGGCAACGAGCGTGTGACCACCCAGAACCTGACCGTCCACGCCGTTGACGCCGAGAAGGGTCTGCTGCTCATCAAGGGCGCCGTCCCCGGCCCTAACGGTGGCCTCGTCCTGGTCCGCACCGCGGCCAAGGGGGTTTGAGGAACCGATGAGCACCATTGACATCCTTTCGCCGGCAGGCGACAAGACCGGGACCGTCGAGCTCCCCGAGGAGATCTTCGGCGCCAAGGTCAGCGTTCCGCTGATCCACCAGGTCGTCGTCGCGCAGCTGGCCGCGGCCCGTCAGGGCACGCACAAGACCAAGACCCGTGGCGAAGTCCGCGGTGGTGGCAAGAAGCCTTACCGCCAGAAGGGCACCGGCCGCGCCCGTCAGGGTTCGACCCGCGCCCCGCAGTTCGCCGGTGGTGGCGTCGTGCACGGTCCCGTGCCGCGTGACTACTCGCAGCGGACCCCGAAGAAGATGAAGGTCGCCGCTCTCCGCGGTGCCCTCTCGGACCGGGCCACCCACTCCCGCATCCACGTCGTCTCCGGCGTGGTCGAGGGTGAGATCTCCACCAAGGCCGCGAAGACGCTGTTCGGCAAGATCTCGGAGCGCAAGAACCTGCTCCTGGTCGCCGAGCGCTCCGACGAGGCCGCGTGGCTGTCCGCTCGTAACCTGCCCCAGGTGCACATCCTGGAGCCGGGCCAGCTCAACACGTACGACGTGATCGTCTCCGACGACGTGGTCTTCACCCAGGCCGCCCTCGAGTCCTTCGTGTCTGGCCCCCAGACCGCTGAGACCGAAGGGAGCGACGCCTGATGACTGAGGCCGTCGTCACCAGCAAGACCTTCTCGGACCCGCGCGACATTCTCGTCAAGCCGGTCGTCTCGGAGAAGAGCTACGCACTGCTGGACGAGAACAAGTACACGTTCATCGTCGCGCCTGGCTCCAACAAGACCCAGATCAAGCAGGCCGTCGAGGCGGTCTTCTCGGTCAAGGTCACCGGGGTCAACACGATCAACCGCCAGGGCAAGCGCAAGCGCACCAAGGCCGGTTTCGGCAAGCGCAAGGACACCAAGCGCGCCATCGTGACCCTTGCCGAGGGCAACCGTATCGACATCTTCGGCGGTCCGACCGCCTAAGGGCGGTCTGGATCGTCCGGAATCGGACGAGGACTGAGAAATGGGAATCCGCAAGTACAAGCCGACTACGCCGGGCCGCCGTGGCTCCTCCGTAGCCGACTTCGTCGAGATCACGCGGTCCACGCCGGAGAAGTCGCTGGTCCGCCCCCTGCACAGCAAGGGCGGCCGTAACAACACCGGTCGTGTGACCGTCCGTCACCAGGGCGGTGGCCACAAGCGTGCCTACCGCGTGATCGACTTCCGTCGTCACGACAAGGACGGCGTGCCGGCCAAGGTCGCTCACATCGAGTACGACCCCAACCGCACCGCGCGCATCGCGCTGCTCCACTACGTGGACGGCGAGAAGCGCTACATCATCGCCCCCAAGGGTCTGACGCAGGGTGACCGCGTCGAGAACGGCCCCGGCGCTGACATCAAGCCCGGCAACAACCTGGCGCTCCGCAACATCCCGGTCGGTACCACGATCCACGCGATCGAGCTCCGTCCCGGTGGCGGCGCCAAGTTCGCGCGCTCCGCTGGTGCCTCCGTGCAGCTGCTGGCGAAGGAGGGCACGATGGCCCACCTTCGTATGCCGTCCGGTGAGATCCGTCTCGTCGACGCCCGCTGCCGCGCCACGATCGGCGAGGTCGGCAACGCCGAGCAGTCGAACATCAACTGGGGCAAGGCCGGCCGTAAGCGCTGGCTGGGCGTCCGCCCGACCGTCCGCGGTGTGGCGATGAACCCGGTTGACCACCCGCACGGTGGTGGTGAGGGCAAGACCTCCGGTGGTCGCCACCCGGTCTCCCCGTGGGGTCAGAAGGAGGGTCGTACTCGCTCGCCGAAGAAGGCTTCGAGCAAGTACATCGTCCGCCGCCGCAAGACGAACAAGAAGCGCTAGGAGCGGGTTTAGATGCCGCGCAGTCTCAAGAAGGGACCCTTCGTTGACGGCCACCTCGTAAAGAAGGTGGACGCTCAGAACGAAGCCGGTACCAAGAACGTCATCAAGACCTGGTCCCGTCGCTCGATGATCATCCCGGCCATGCTCGGCCACACGATCGCGGTGCACAACGGCAAGACCCACATTCCGGTGTTTGTCACCGAGTCGATGGTCGGCCACAAGCTCGGCGAGTTCTCGCCGACGCGCACCTTCCGGGGTCACGTGAAGGACGACCGGAAGTCGAAGCGCCGCTAGTAGCGGGGTGGAATGACCATGACAGACACTGGAAGGACAACCATGGAAGCCAGGGCCCAGGCGCGGTACATCCGCGTCACGCCCATGAAGGCCCGCCGCGTGGTGGACCTTATCCGTGGCATGGACGCCACGGAGGCTCAGGCGGTCCTGCGTTTCGCCCCGCAGGCCGCGAGCGTGCCGGTTGGCAAGGTGCTGGACAGCGCCATCGCCAACGCTGCACACAACTACGACCACACTGACGCCTCTTCGCTGGTCATCAGCGAGGCGTACGTGGATGAGGGCCCGACCCTGAAGCGGTTCCGTCCGCGTGCTCAGGGCCGTGCCTACCGGATCCGTAAGCGGACCAGCCACATCACCGTGGTCGTCAGCAGCAAGGAAGGAACCCGGTAATGGGCCAGAAGGTTAACCCGCATGGGTTCCGGCTCGGCATCACCACGGACTTCAAGTCCCGCTGGTACGCCGACAAGCTGTACAAGGACTACGTCAAGGAAGACGTCGCCATCCGTCGGATGATGACGTCCGGCATGGAGCGCGCCGGCATCTCGAAGGTTGAGATCGAGCGCACCCGTGACCGCGTGCGGGTGGACATCCACACCGCGCGTCCCGGCATCGTCATCGGCCGCCGTGGCGCCGAGGCCGACCGCATCCGCGGCGACCTCGAGAAGCTCACGGGCAAGCAGGTCCAGCTGAACATCCTCGAGGTCAAGAACCCCGAGATGGACGCTCAGCTGGTTGCTCAGGCCGTTGCCGAGCAGCTCTCCTCCCGCGTCTCCTTCCGTCGCGCCATGCGTAAGAGCATGCAGGGCACGATGAAGGCCGGCGCCAAGGGCATCAAGATCCAGTGCGGCGGTCGTCTCGGCGGCGCCGAGATGTCCCGCTCGGAGTTCTACCGCGAGGGCCGCGTGCCCCTGCACACGCTCCGCGCGAACGTCGACTACGGCTTCTTCGAGGCCAAGACGACCTTCGGCCGCATCGGCGTGAAGGTCTGGATCTACAAGGGCGACGTCAAGAACATCGCCGAGGTCCGCGCCGAGAACGCTGCGGCCCGTGCGGGTAACCGCCCGGCCCGTGGTGCCGGCGCTGGCGACCGCCCGGCCGGCCGTGGTGGCCGCGGTGGCGAGCGTGGCGGCCGCGGCCGCAAGCCGCAGCAGCAGTCCGCGCCGGCTGCCGAGGCCCCCAAGGCCGACGCTCCCGCCGCCGCTGCCGCTCCGGCTGAGAGCACCGGAACGGAGGCCTGACCGAAATGCTGATCCCCCGTAGGGTCAAGCACCGCAAGCAGCACCACCCCAAGCGCTCGGGTATGAGCAAGGGTGGTACGCAGGTTGCGTTCGGCGAGTACGGCATTCAGGCCCTCACGCCGGCGTACGTGACCAACCGCCAGATCGAGGCGGCTCGTATCGCGATGACCCGCCACATCAAGCGTGGCGGCAAGGTCTGGATCAACATCTACCCGGACCGCCCGCTGACGAAGAAGCCCGCCGAGACCCGCATGGGTTCCGGTAAGGGTTCTCCGGAGTGGTGGATCGCGAACGTCAAGCCGGGTCGGGTGATGTTCGAACTGTCCTACCCGAACGAGAAGATCGCGCGCGAGGCCCTGACCCGTGCGGCCCACAAGCTGCCGATGAAGTGCAAGATCGTTAAGCGCGAAGCAGGTGAGCTGTGATGTCGGCCGGTACCAAGGCGTCCGAGCTGCGCGAGCTGGGCAACGAGGAGCTTCTCAACAAGCTCCGCGAGGCCAAGGAAGAGCTGTTCAACCTCCGCTTCCAGGCGGCGACGGGTCAGCTCGAGAACCACGGTCGGCTCAAGTCCGTCCGTAAGGACATCGCCCGGATCTACACCCTGATGCGTGAGCGCGAGCTGGGCATCGAGACGGTGGAGAACGCCTGATGAGCGAGAGCAACGTGACTGAGAAGACCGAGCGCAACGCTCGCAAGGTCCGCGAGGGCCTGGTCGTCAGCGACAAGATGGACAAGACCGTCGTCGTCGCTGTCGAGGACCGCGTCAAGCACGCGCTGTACGGCAAGGTCATCCGCCGTACGAACAAGCTCAAGGCTCATGACGAGCAGAACGCTGCCGGCATCGGCGACCGCGTCCTCCTGATGGAGACCCGGAAGCTGTCCGCCACGAAGCACTGGCGCGTCATCGAGATCCTCGAGAAGGCCAAGTAAGGAATTTCCCGCGAGGGAAATCCAAAAGTTCAGCCTGAGGGGTTTCCCTCAGGTCAGTTCCGCCAGGCTCGGCCGGGGCTTCCTCGTGAAGCCCCGGCCGGGAACCGGCAGACAATCAGGAGATAGACGTGATCCAGCAGGAGTCGCGACTGCGTGTCGCCGACAACACTGGTGCCAAGGAGATCCTTTGCATCCGTGTTCTCGGTGGCTCGGGTCGCCGCTACGCGGGCATCGGTGACGTCATCGTCGCCACCGTCAAGGACGCGATCCCCGGTGGCAACGTGAAGAAGGGTGACGTCGTCAAGGCGGTCATCGTTCGCACCGTCAAGGAGCGCCGCCGCCAGGACGGCTCGTACATCCGCTTCGACGAGAACGCCGCTGTCATTCTCAAGAACGACGGCGACCCTCGTGGCACCCGTATCTTCGGCCCGGTCGGCCGTGAGCTGCGCGAGAAGAAGTTCATGAAGATCATCTCGCTCGCGCCGGAGGTGCTGTAAGCATGAAGATCAAGAAGGGCGACCTGGTCCAGGTCATCACCGGTAAGGACAAGGGCAAGCAGGGCAAGGTCATCACGGCCTTCCCCCGCGAGAACCGCGTCCTCGTCGAGGGTGTCAACCGGGTCAAGAAGCACACCAAGGCCGGCCCGTCGCAGGCCGGTGGCATCGTCACGACCGAGGCTCCGGTCCACGTCTCCAACGTCCAGCTGGTCGTGGAGAAGGACGGCAAGAAGGTCGTCACGCGTGTCGGTTACCGCTTCGACGACGAGGGCAACAAGATCCGCGTTGCCAAGCGGACGGGTGAGGACATCTGATGGCTACCACCACTCCGCGTCTCAAGACGAAGTACCGCGAGGAGATCGCGGGCAAGCTGCGTGAGGAGTTCTCCTACGAGAACGTCATGCAGGTTCCCGGCCTCGTCAAGATCGTGGTCAACATGGGTGTCGGCGACGCCGCCCGTGACTCGAAGCTGATCGATGGCGCGATCCGCGACCTCACCACGATCACCGGTCAGAAGCCGGCCGTCACCAAGGCCCGCAAGTCCATCGCGCAGTTCAAGCTGCGCGAGGGTCAGCCGATCGGTGCGCACGTCACCCTCCGTGGCGACCGCATGTGGGAGTTCCTGGACCGCACCCTGTCGCTGGCGCTCCCGCGCATCCGCGACTTCCGTGGTCTGTCCCCCAAGCAGTTCGACGGGCGTGGCAACTACACCTTCGGTCTCACGGAGCAGGTCATGTTCCACGAGATCGACCAGGACAAGATCGACCGTGTCCGGGGTATGGACATCACCGTGGTGACCACGGCGACCAACGACGACGAGGGCCGTGCCCTTCTGCGTCACCTCGGCTTCCCCTTCAAGGAGGCGTAAGCGAGATGGCGAAGAAGGCTCTCATCGCGAAGGCTGCCCGCAAGCCCAAGTTCGGCGTGCGCGGCTACACGCGCTGCCAGCGCTGTGGTCGTCCCCACTCCGTGTACCGCAAGTTCGGCCTGTGCCGCGTGTGCCTTCGTGAGATGGCTCACCGTGGCGAGCTGCCGGGCGTGACCAAGAGCTCCTGGTAATCCCTTACTTGGGATGACCGGAGTCTCTCGGTAAGCACTGGGTTGGCGGATGCCCATCCCTCCATGGCTTAGGCTAGGAGGGTTGGGCGTCCGCCGCCCGTACGACTTACTACGCCGTAGGTCCCCGCGCCGCACCCGTCCCGCCCCTGTGTGGGGAGAGGGATGGCGCACTGGAAACCCCGGCGAGAGAGGCCGAAGGCCAATTCATGACCATGACTGATCCGATCGCGGACATGCTGACTCGTCTGCGTAACGCGAACTCGGCATACCACGACTCCGTGACGATGCCGCACAGCAAGATCAAGTCTCACATCGCGGAAATCCTCCAGCAGGAGGGCTTCATCACGGGCTGGAAGGTCGAGGACGCCGAGGTCGGCAAGAACCTCGTCCTCGAGCTCAAGTTCGGTCCGAACCGTGAGCGCTCCATCGCGGGCATCAAGCGGATCTCGAAGCCCGGTCTCCGGGTTTACGCGAAGTCCACCAACCTGCCGAAGGTTCTCGGCGGCCTGGGCGTGGCGATCATCTCCACGTCCCACGGTCTCCTGACCGGCCAGCAGGCAGGCAAGAAGGGCGTAGGTGGGGAAGTCCTCGCCTACGTCTGGTAGTCGGGAACGGAGGAATAGCTAATGTCGCGTATTGGCAAGCTGCCTATCCAGGTTCCCGCCGGCGTGGACGTCACCATCGATGGCCGCACGGTCACGGTCAAGGGTTCCAAGGGCACCCTGAGCCACACCGTCGCCGCGCCGATCGAGATCGTTAAGGGCGAGGATGGCGTGCTCAACGTCAACCGTCCGAACGACGAGCGTCAGAACAAGGCCCTTCACGGCCTGTCCCGCACGCTGGTGGCCAACATGATCACCGGTGTGACCCAGGGTTACGTGAAGGCGCTCGAGATCAGCGGTGTCGGTTACCGCGTCGCCGCGAAGGGCTCCAACCTGGAGTTCCAGCTCGGCTACAGCCACCCGATCCTGGTCGAGGCGCCCGAGGGCATCTCGTTCAAGGTCGAGTCGCCGACCAAGTTCTCGGTCGAGGGCATCGACAAGCAGAAGGTCGGCGAGGTCGCGGCGAACATCCGCAAGCTGCGGAAGCCCGACCCGTACAAGGCCAAGGGCGTCAAGTACGCCGGCGAGGTCATCCGCCGCAAGGTCGGAAAGGCTGGTAAGTAAGCCATGGCATACGGTGTGAAGATCGCCAAGGGCGACGCTTACAAGCGTGCCGCCAAGGCGCGCCGCCACATCCGCATCCGCAAGAACGTGTCGGGTACGGCGGAGCGTCCGCGCCTCGTCGTGACGCGTTCGAACCGCGGTATCACCGCTCAGGTCATCGACGACCTCAAGGGTCACACCCTTGCGTCCGCGTCGAACCTGGACGCGTCGATCCGCGGTGGCGAGGGTGACAAGTCCGCGCAGGCCAAGCAGGTCGGAGCTCTCGTCGCCGAGCGCGCCAAGGCCGCTGGTGTCGAGGCTGTCGTGTTCGACCGTGGTGGCAACAGGTACGCCGGGCGCATTGCCGCTCTGGCTGACGCCGCCCGCGAAGCCGGGCTGAAGTTCTAAGCCCCGGTTCCGGGACTAACGGACGTAACAGAGAGAGGTAAATCCAATGGCTGGACCCCAGCGCCGCGGAAGCGGTGCCGGTGGCGGCGAGCGGCGGGACCGGAAGGGCCGCGACGGTGGCGCTGCCGCCGAGAAGACCGCGTACGTTGAGCGCGTTGTCGCGATCAACCGCGTCGCCAAGGTTGTCAAGGGTGGTCGCCGCTTCAGCTTCACCGCGCTGGTCGTGGTGGGCGACGGTGACGGCACCGTAGGTGTCGGTTACGGCAAGGCCAAGGAAGTTCCCGCGGCCATCGCCAAGGGTGTCGAGGAAGCCAAGAAGAACTTCTTCAAGGTTCCGCGCATCCAGGGCACCATCCCTCACCCGATCCAGGGCGAGAAGGCCGCGGGCGTCGTCCTGCTCAAGCCGGCTTCCCCCGGTACCGGTGTTATCGCCGGTGGCCCGGTGCGCGCCGTGCTCGAGTGCGCCGGCGTTCACGACATCCTGTCGAAGTCGCTCGGCTCCGACAACGCGATCAACATCGTGCACGCGACCGTGGCGGCCCTCAAGGGCCTGCAGCGTCCCGAGGAGATCGCGGCTCGCCGTGGTCTGCCCCTCGAGGACGTCGCCCCCGCGGCTCTGCTCCGTGCGCGTGCTGGGGCGGGTGCGTAATGGCTCGCCTCAAGGTCACGCAGACGAAGTCGTACATCGGCAGCAAGCAGAACCACCGCGACACCCTGCGTTCGCTTGGCCTCAAGAAGGTCAACGACGTGGTTGTCAAGGAGGACCGCCCCGAGTTCCGCGGAATGGTTCACACCGTCCGCCACCTCGTGACGGTCGAGGAGGTTGACTGACATGGCGGAGACCAACCCGCTGAAGGCCCACAACCTCCGTCCCGCCCCCGGTGCCAAGACCGCGAAGACCCGTGTCGGTCGTGGTGAGGCGTCGAAGGGTAAGACGGCCGGTCGTGGTACCAAGGGCACCAAGGCCCGTTACCAGGTTCCGCAGCGCTTCGAGGGTGGGCAGATGCCCCTCCACATGCGTCTGCCGAAGCTCAAGGGCTTCAAGAACCCGTTCCGCACCGAGTACCAGGTCGTGAACCTGGACAAGCTCACCGCGCTCTACCCGCAGGGTGGCGAGGTCACGGTGGCCGATCTGGTCGCCAAGGGTGCGGTTCGCAAGAACCAGCTCGTCAAGGTGCTCGGCACCGGCGAGATCACCGTGGCGCTGCAGGTGACGGTTGACGCCGTCTCCGGCTCCGCCAAGGAGAAGATCGCCGCCGCCGGCGGCACCGTCACCGAGCTCGTCTAAGACGACTCGATGGCTTGAACATCCGATCGGGGATGCCTCCCAAAAGGGGCATCCCCGATTGGTCGTTCCTAGGGGGGCATGGTCGCCGGTAAGGTGGCGTGCACTGTCTAGGCTCCGTGCGGTATGCCCGCACGGGATTGATGACCGATACCTAATCGTCGAACCTCAAGACCGTCACCCTTGACGCATAGCGCGGGGGTCGCAGGAGGCACCGTGCTCACCGCGTTCGCCCGGGCGTTCAAGACGCCCGACCTGCGCAAGAAGCTGCTCTTCACGCTCGCCATCATCGTGCTGTACCGCCTCGGGGCCCACATCCCGGTCCCCGGCGTCAGCTACGAGGCCGTCCAGCAGTGTGTGAAGCAGGCCAGCGAAGGCAACAACAGCCTGTTCGGCCTGGTCAACATGTTCAGTGGCGGGGCGCTGCTCCAGATCACCATCTTCGCGCTCGGCATCATGCCGTACATCACGGCGAGCATCATCCTGCAGCTGCTGACCGTCGTGATCCCGCGCCTGGAAGCCCTCAAGAAGGAGGGCCAGTCGGGTACCGCCAAGATCACGCAGTACACCCGGTACCTGACGGTCGCCCTCGCCGTGCTGCAGGGAACCGGTCTCGTCGCCACCGCCAAGAGCGGTGCGCTGTTCAGTGGCTGCCGTGTCGCCGACCAGGTCGTGCCCGACCCGTCGATCTTCACCATCGCCACGATGGTCATCACGATGACCGCCGGTACCTGCATCGTCATGTGGCTCGGTGAGCTCATCACCGACCGCGGCATCGGCAACGGCATGTCGATCCTGATGTTCATCTCGATCGCCGCCGGCTTCCCGGGCGCCCTCTGGGCCATCAAGGAGAGCGGCAAGCTCGCCAAGGGCTGGATCGAGTTCGGCACCGTCATCCTCATCGGCTTCGTGATGGTGGCCCTCGTGGTCTTCGTCGAGCAGGCCCAGCGCCGGATCCCGGTGCAGTACGCGAAGCGCATGATCGGCCGGCGCTCCTACGGCGGTACGTCCACGTACATCCCGCTGAAGGTGAACCAGGCGGGTGTGATTCCTGTCATCTTCGCGTCGTCGCTGCTCTACATCCCGGCCTTGATCGCACAGTTCTCGAACTCCACCGCAGGGTGGAAGACCTGGATCGAAGCCCACTTCGTCAAGGGTGACCACCCCTACTACATCGCCACGTACTTCCTCCTGATCGTGTTCTTCGCCTTCTTCTATGTGGCGATCTCGTTCAACCCCGAGGAAGTCGCGGACAACATGAAGAAGTATGGTGGCTTCATCCCGGGTATCCGGGCTGGTCGACCTACTGCCGAGTATCTGAGCTACGTGCTCAACCGGATCACTTGGCCGGGCTCGCTGTACTTGGGTCTGATCGCTCTTGTGCCGACGATGGCGTTGGCAGGCTTCGGTGGCGCCAATGCCAACTTCCCCTTCGGTGGGACGAGCATCCTCATCATCGTGGGTGTGGGGCTGGAGACCGTGAAGCAGATCGAGAGCCAGCTCCAGCAGCGCAATTACGAAGGGTTCCTCCGCTGATGCGAATCGTCCTCGTCGGACCGCCCGGTGCCGGCAAGGGAACGCAGGCTGCGTTCCTTGCCAAGAACCTGGACATCCCGCACATCTCCACGGGCGACCTGTTCCGCGCCAACATCTCTCAGGGCACGGAGCTGGGTCTCAAGGCCAAGGCGTTCATGGACGCCGGTGACCTGGTGCCCGACGAGGTGACGATCGGGATGGCCAAGGACCGGATGGAGCAGCCGGACGCCGTCAACGGCTTCCTGCTGGACGGGTTCCCCCGCAACGTGGCTCAGGCCGAGGCTCTGGACGTGGTCCTGAAGGCCGAGGACATGCAGCTCGACGCGGTGCTGGACCTGGAGGTCCCCGAGGACGAGGTCGTGAAGCGGATCGCGGGTCGCCGCATCTGCCGCAACGACAGCGCGCACGTCTTCCACGTGGAGTACAACGCGCCGAAGACCGAGGGCGTCTGCGACGCCTGCGGCGGCGAGCTGTACCAGCGTGCGGACGACTCCGAGGAGACGGTCCGCAAGCGCCTGGAGGTCTACCACACGCAGACCGAGCCGATCATCGACTACTACCGGGCGCAGAACCTGGTCGTGACGATCTCGGCGCTCGGCAAGGTGGACGAGGTCACGGCGAAGGCGATGGCCGCGCTCAAGAAGTAACCCCGGTTCGTCCGATACGGCCGCGGTGCCCCTCAGGGGCGCCGCGGCCGTATCGTTGTTCTGTTCCCCGTACTCGATGGAAAGGCCGCGGCCACGATGGTGCAGATCAAGACCCCCGAGCAGATCGCGAAGATGCGCGAGGCGGGGCTGGTCGTCGCCGCCATTCACGCGGCGACCCGTGAGGCCGCCGTGCCGGGCGCCACGACGAAGGACCTGGACGAGGTCGCGCGGAAGGTCATCGCCGACCACGGGGCGAAGTCGAACTTCCTCGGGTACGGCGGGTTCCCCGCGACGATCTGCACCTCGGTGAACGAGGTCGTGGTCCACGGCATCCCCGACGACAAGACCGTCCTCAAGGACGGCGACATCATCTCCATCGACGCGGGCGCGATCGTGGACGGCTGGCACGGTGACGCGGCCTACACGGCCTTCGTGGGCACCGGGCACGCGCCCGAGCTCGTGGAGCTCTCCCGTGTCACGGAGGAGTCGATGTGGGCCGGCATCGCGGCCATGAGGCTCGGCAACCGCCTGGTCGACATCTCGAAGGCGATCGAGACGTACATCAAGCGCCAGCCGCGTCCGGCCGTCGGCGACCACAGCCTCGGCCGGTACGGGATCATCGAGGACTACGGCGGCCACGGCATCGGCACCGAGATGCACATGGACCCGCACCTGCTGAACTACGTCTCCCGCAAGCGCGGCAAGGGCCCGAAGCTGGTCCCCGGCCTGTGCCTGGCGATCGAGCCCATGGTGTCCCTCGGCACCCCGCAGACGGAGGTCCTGAAGGACGACTGGACCGTCATCACCACCGACGGGACCTGGTCCTCCCACTGGGAGCACTCGATCGCCCTGACCGAGGAGGGCCCCCTGGTCCTGACCGCGGTCGACGGCGGCAAGGCGAAGCTGGCGGAGCTGGGCGTCACGGCGGCGCCGGACCCGCTGGCGTAGCGGTGGCCCGTCCCGCGCCTGCCCCGGTTCGCCGGTGGGGTACGCGCCCCCGGTTCGCCGGTCGGAGGCCGGCGCGGCCCCTTGAAGCGTGTGAGGCGCCCCCGGGCGCCGAGCCCGCGAGGGCTGCGTCAGGGACAGGGCACGCGGGACATCTGCGGCGTGGCTCGTTGCGTAAGGATCTTTCCGGGTGGGCACACTTTCCCGATTCGTCTTTTCCTGGCGCCTGACGTAGACTGATGCGTCGGCTCTCGTGTACCCGTGTGTCCGCATACGGCGGCGAGAGTCGATCAAGGTAGCCGATTCGAAAGGCGAAGCGTGGCCAAGAAGCAAGGTGCCATCGAAATCGAGGGCACCGTGATCGAGTCCCTCCCGAACGCCATGTTCAAGGTGGAGCTCCAGAACGGTCACAAGGTCCTCGCGCACATCTCCGGCAAGATGCGGATGCACTACATCCGAATCCTTCCGGACGACCGGGTCGTGGTGGAGCTCTCTCCGTACGACCTGACGCGTGGCCGGATCGTCTACCGGTACAAGTAGATCTTGCCCGCACCCCGCCTCCGTGCGCGGGTGGTGGCACTGACCCGGAGAACCTCACACCCATGAAGGTCAAGCCGAGCGTCAAGAAGATCTGCGACAAGTGCAAGGTGATCCGCCGTCACGGCCGGGTCATGGTCATCTGCGACAACCTGCGCCACAAGCAGCGCCAGGGCTGACGCACGCCGACCGACCTGCAACTTCGCAGTTCTTCGCGCGACGCATAGCAATACGTACATACGCAGAGCCCGTCGGGCCGTGTTCTCACGGTTGACGGCACCTCCGGCGGGGGCCGGGGACCCGACCTGTACCTCATACGGCAGCCGGGAACGGTTCTGCAGCAGACCCCCGAGAACACAGGAGCCATTGAATGGCACGCGTTTCCGGTGTTGACATCCCGCGCGAAAAGCGTGTGGTGGTCGCACTCACCTACGTCTTCGGCATCGGGCGTACCCGGTCCGAGGAGATTCTCGCCGCGACCGGCGTGAACCCGTCCACCCGTGTCCGCGACCTTGCCGAGGAAGACCTCGTCAAGATCCGCGAGTACGTGGACGCCAACCTCCAGACCGAGGGTGACCTCCGCCGCGAGATCGCCGCCGACATCCGCCGCAAGGTCGAGATCGGCTGCTACCAGGGCCTGCGCCACCGTCGTGGCCTGCCCGTCCGCGGCCAGCGCACCAGCACGAACGCTCGTACCCGCAAGGGCCCGCGTCGCGCCATCGCCGGCAAGAAGAAGCCGGGCAAGAAGTAGTCCTCAGCGGACGCTTGACCAAGCGGTCTTCGCTGTAGGACCGACCACCTCCCGTAGGAGTTATAGATGCCCCCCAAGGGTCGTCAGGGCGCTGCCAAGAAGGTGCGCCGCAAGGAAAAGAAGAACGTCGCTCACGGCCACGCGCACATCAAGAGCACGTTCAACAACACGATCGTCTCGATCACGGACCCCGCGGGCAACGTGATCTCCTGGGCCTCCGCCGGTCACGTCGGCTTCAAGGGCTCGCGCAAGTCGACCCCGTTCGCCGCGCAGATGGCCGCCGAGTCGGCCGCTCGCCGCGCGCAGGAGCACGGCATGCGCAAGGTTGACGTCTTCGTCAAGGGTCCGGGCTCCGGCCGCGAGACCGCGATCCGTTCCCTCCAGGCCACGGGCCTCGAGGTCGGTTCGATCCAGGACGTCACCCCCACGCCGCACAACGGCTGCCGTCCCCCCAAGCGCCGCCGCGTCTGACGCACGGCTGCTTGATTCAGGACTTCGGGCGGTACGGCTCTTCGGACCGTGCCGCCCGTACCCTTGCAGTACGCAGCACTCCGTCGGGCGTCAAATAGTGGGCGTCCACGACTGAAGGATTGAACACATGCTTATCGCTCAGCGTCCTTCGCTGACCGAAGAGGTCGTCGACGAGTTCCGCTCCCGGTTCGTGATCGAGCCGCTGGAGCCGGGCTTCGGCTACACCCTCGGCAACTCCCTCCGCCGTACCCTCCTGTCCTCGATCCCGGGTGCCGCTGTCACCAGCATCCGCATCGACGGTGTCCTGCACGAGTTCACCACCGTGCCGGGCGTCAAGGAGGACGTGACCGACCTCATCCTCAACATCAAGCAGCTGGTCGTCTCCTCGGAGCACGACGAGCCGGTCGTGATGTACCTGCGCAAGCAGGGTCCGGGTCTGGTCACCGCCGCCGACATCGCGCCCCCGGCCGGTGTCGAGGTGCACAACCCCGACCTCGTCCTCGCCACGCTCAACGGCAAGGGCAAGCTGGAGATGGAGCTGACCGTCGAGCGCGGTCGCGGCTACGTCTCCGCCGTGCAGAACAAGCAGGTGGGCCAGGAGATCGGTCGTATCCCGGTCGACTCCATCTACTCCCCGGTGCTCAAGGTCACGTACAAGGTCGAGGCGACCCGTGTCGAGCAGCGCACCGACTTCGACAAGCTGATCGTCGACGTCGAGACCAAGCAGGCCATGCGCCCGCGTGACGCCATGGCGTCCGCCGGCAAGACCCTGGTCGAGCTGTTCGGTCTGGCGCGCGAGCTCAACATCGACGCCGAGGGCATCGACATGGGCCCGTCCCCCACGGACGCCGCCCTCGCCGCCGACCTGGCGCTGCCGATCGAGGAGCTCGAGCTCACCGTTCGTTCGTACAACTGCCTCAAGCGCGAGGGCATCCACTCCGTGGGTGAGCTCGTGGCGCGCTCGGAGGCCGACCTGCTCGACATCCGCAACTTCGGTGCGAAGTCGATCGACGAGGTCAAGGCGAAGCTGGCCGGTATGGGCCTCGCGCTGAAGGACTCGCCGCCCGGATTCGACCCGACCGCCGCCGCGGACGCCTTCGGCGCCGACGACGACGCGGACGCCGGCTTCGTCGAGACCGAGCAGTACTAGCAGATCGTCTGCGGGCCGGCCTCGGCCGGTCGCGCAGTTCCCCGCGCCCCTTACGGGGCGCGGGTCTTCGACGGGCGACCGCCCGCTCGGATACTGACCCCGGTACCTGATACGGCCGAGGCAGACATCAAGGAGAAACACCATGCCGCGTCCCGCGAAGGGTGCCCGCCTCGGCGGTTCCGCCGCGCACGAGAAGCTGCTCCTCGCCAACCTGGCGAAGTCGCTCTTCGAGCACGGCCGCATCACCACCACCGAGGCCAAGGCCCGTCGCCTGCGTCCGGTCGCCGAGCGCCTGATCACCAAGGCGAAGAAGGGCGACATCCACAACCGTCGCCTGGTGCTGCAGACGATCACCGACAAGGGCATCGTCCACACCCTCTTCACCGAGATCGCCCCGCGCTACTCCGAGCGCCCGGGTGGCTACACCCGTATCACCAAGATCGGCAACCGTCGTGGCGACAACGCCCCGATGGCCGTGATCGAGCTGGTCGAGGGCGAGATCGCCAAGAAGGCGACCGTCGCCGAGGCCGAGGCCGCCACCGTGCGCGCCGTCAAGGAGGCCGACGCGGCCGCCGAGGCTCCGGCCGAGGAGTCGAAGGACGCGTAAGCGTTCCGGTCGACTGTTCTCGTGTGCGGGCCCGTACCCCTTGGGGTGCGGGCCCGTTCCCGTGTGTTTGAGAGGATTTTCCGCGTGAGCGATGACGTGCAGGACGGGTTCGTACGGGTTCGGCTTGACCTGTCGTACGACGGCAGGGACTTCTCCGGCTGGGCCAAGCAGTCCCAGGGGCAGCGGACGGTGCAGGGGGACATCGAGGCCGCGCTGAGGACCGTGACCCGGTCGACGGAGACGTACGAGCTGACCGTGGCCGGCCGGACCGACTCCGGGGTGCACGCGCGCGGCCAGGTCGCGCACGTCGACCTGCCCGTCGAGCTGTGGGCCGAGCACCGCGACAAGCTGCTCAGGCGGCTCGCGGGGCGCCTCTCGCACGATGTGCGGGTCTGGTCCCTGACCGAGGCCCCCAGCGGCTTCAACGCGCGTTTCTCCGCCATCTGGCGCCGTTACGCGTACCGCGTCACCGACAACCCCGGCGGGGTCGACCCGCTGCAGCGCGGGCACGTCCTGTGGCACGACTGGGCCCTCGACATGGACGCCATGAACGAGGCCGCCGCCACGCTCGTCGGCGAGCACGACTTCGCCGCGTACTGCAAGCGCCGCGAGGGAGCCACCACCATCCGCACGCTCCAGGAGCTGCGCTGGGAGCGCCGCCCCGACGGCGTGCTGGAAGCCACCGTGAAGGCGGACGCCTTCTGCCACAACATGGTCCGCTCGCTGGTCGGCGCCCTGCTCTTCGTCGGCGACGGCCACCGGCCCGTGGACTGGCCCGGCAAGGTGCTGGCCGCCGGTGTCAGGGACTCGGCCGTGCACGTCGTACGGCCGCACGGCCTCACCCTCGAAGAGGTCGGCTACCCGGCCGACGAGCTCCTGGCCGCCCGCAACCTGGAGGCCAGGAACAAGCGGTCACTCCCCGGGAGCGCCGGCTGCTGCTGAGGCCTGGGCGCGGCCGCGGGCGTAGATCTGGTTGAAGGCGAAGGTGCCGAGGTCGTCGCTGGCCTGGAAGATCGGCTTGTCGGCCTTGGTGACCTTCTTGCCGTTGGCGAAGCCGGCCTGGGTGAAGTAGGCGTAGCGGCCGACCGAGTTCGAGCGGCGCAGGCAGACCGTGGCGTGGCAGAAGTCACGCACGCCCGCGCCGACCAGCGGGGCGATACCGCCGGTGGCCTGGCTCTTCGCCTTCAGGGCCGCGGCCTCCGAGGGGAAGACGGCGACGCCCACGGTGATCGCCACGCCGTCCTTCACGTAGGTGGCGCGGAGCACCCGCTGGCAGCCGTTCTTCTTCAGGACCGCGCCGAGGCCGCCCTGGGTGACCGCCGCGCAGTCGGTCGTCGCCGAGGTCGCGCCCTTGGTGTACGGGCGCTTGTTCATCGTCAGCTTCTTGCCCGGGAAGAGGCCCTCCGCGGAGAGCGGGGCCTTGTCCTTCTTCGGGTCCGAGATGTAGTCCTTCGGGTTCGGCGGGGGCGGCGGCGCCACCGAGGAGAAGGTCGGCTCGGGGGTCGGCGCCGCGGTGGGGGAGCCCGTGCCGGTGGGCACCCCGCCGTTCTTGGCCTCGTCGTTCTTCTTGCCGGAGGCCACCACGGCGGTGGCGACGATCGCGCCGACGACCAGGGCGGCCACCGCGCCGCCGCCGATGATCAGCCAGCGCTTGCGGCGGTTACGGGAGGCCGAGGCGTCGGCCAGGGCGCCCCAGTCGGGGGTCGTCCCGCCGCCCTGTGCGCCCGGGAAGGGGTCGGGTGCCTGACCCTGGCCGGGCTGCTGCCCGTACCCCTGCTGCCCGTATCCCTGAGGCTGTCCGTAGCCCTGCTGCCCGTACCCCTGCGGCTGCTGTCCGTGCCCCTGCTGCCCGCCCTGCTGCGGCTCTTGCGGCCACTGCGGTCCCCCAAAGCTCATGCCGCGCATCCTAAACCGGTTGGGCCCCGGCGACGCGGGCGGCGACAATGCACCCCATGGGACATGTCGAGGCCGCGCATCTTGAGTACTACCTGCCCGACGGGAGGATCCTCCTCGGGGACGCCTCCTTCCGGGTCGGGGAGGGCGCCGTCGTCGCCCTCGTCGGGGCCAACGGCGCCGGCAAGACCACACTGCTCCGGCTGATCTCCGGAGAGCTCCAACCGCACGGCGGCACCGTCAGGGTCAGCGGCGGCCTCGGCGTGATGCCGCAGTTCGTCGGCTCCGTGCGCGACGCGTCCACCGTGCGTGACCTGCTGGTCTCGGTGGCACAGCCCCGGATCCGGGAGGCCGCGAAGGCCGTCGACGAGGCCGAGCACCTGATCATGACCGTCGACGACGAGGCCGCGCAGATGAAGTACGCGCAGGCCCTCAGCGACTGGGCGGAGGTGCAGGGGTACGAGGCCGAGACCCTCTGGGACATGTGCACGATGGCCGCGCTCGGCGTCCCGTACGAGAAGGCGCAGTTCCGGGAGGTCCGGACGCTCTCCGGCGGTGAGCAGAAGCGGCTCGTCCTGGAGTCGCTGCTGCGCGGCTCCGACGAGGTGCTGCTCCTCGACGAGCCGGACAACTATCTCGACGTCCCCGGCAAGAGGTGGCTGGAGGAGCGGCTGCGGGAGACCCGTAAGACCGTGTTGTTCATCTCCCACGACCGGGAGCTGCTGTCCCGGGGCGCGCAGAAGATCGTCGCGGTCGAGCCCGGCCCGGCGGGCTCGGACGTGTGGGTGCACGGTGGCGGGTTCGACACCTTCCACGAGGCGCGCCGGGAGCGGTTCGCGCGCTTCGAGGAGCTGAAGCGGCGCTGGGAGGAGAAGCACGCCCAGCTGAAGAAGCTCGTCGTCAACCTGCGGCAGGCGGCCGCGGTCAGCCACGACATGGCCTCGCGGTACGCCGCGGCGCAGACCCGGCTGCGGAAGTTCGAGGAGGCGGGGCCGCCGCCGGAGCCGCCGCGCGAGCAGGACATCAAGATGCGGCTGCGTGGCGGTCGTACCGGTGTGCGTGCTGTGACCTGCGAGAACCTTGAGCTGACCGGGCTGATGAAGCCCTTCTCGCTGGAGATCTTCTACGGCGAGCGGGTCGGCGTCCTCGGCTCGAACGGGTCGGGCAAGTCACACTTCCTGCGGCTGCTCGCGGGGGACCCGTCCGTCGCCCACACGGGGACGTGGAAGCTGGGCGCGCGGGTGGTGCCGGGGCACTTCGCCCAGACGCACGCGCACCCGGAGCTGACCGGGCGGCCGCTCGTCGACATCCTGTGGACGGAGCACGCCAAGGACCGGGGCGGCGCGATGTCGATGCTGCGGCGCTACGAGCTGGAGCGGCAGGGCGACCAGCCGTTCGACAAGCTCTCGGGCGGGCAGCAGGCGCGGTTCCAGATCCTGCTGATGGAGCTGGCGGGCACGACGGCGCTGCTCCTCGACGAGCCGACGGACAACCTGGACCTGGAGTCGGCGGAGGCGCTCCAGGACGGCCTGGAGTCGTACGACGGCACGGTGCTGGCCGTCACGCACGACCGCTGGTTCGCGAAGAGCTTCGACCGGTTCCTGGTCTTCGGGTCGGACGGGGTCGTACGGGAGACCAGTGAGCCGGTGTGGGACGAGCGG
>NZ_LIPQ01000003.1 GCF_001418135.1 Streptomyces aureus | reverse complement strand
GGGGACCGATGGAGCGGCTGTGGTCCGACGGGGTGGCCGGGGTCCGAGGGGCAGGTCGGGCCCGAGGGGTCACCCGGGTAGCTCCGCGCGCGCGTGGACCCGAGCCCACGGGCGCGCGTGGACTCGGGTGAGCGGGCGCACGGGTGGTCAGGCGCGCTGCCAGACCGTCGTCGCGTTGCAGAACTCGCGGATGCCGTGCCCGGAGAGCTCACGGCCGTACCCGGAACGCTTGATCCCGCCGAAGGGGAGGGCGGGGTGCGAGGCCGTCATGCCGTTGACGAACACGCCCCCGGCCTCCAGGTCACGCACGAAGAAGGCGACGTCCTCCCGGGACCGGGTCCAGACGTTGGAGCTGAGGCCGAACGCGGAGTCGTTGGCGACGGTCACGGCCTCCTCGATGTCACGGACCGGGTACACCGTGGCGACCGGCCCGAAGGCCTCCTCCTGGTGGATCCGCATCTCCGGGCTGATGCCGACGAGGACGGTGGGCCGGTAGTACCAGCCGTTCGCGAGCCCCGGCTCCTCCGGCCGGTGGCCGCCGCACAGGGCGGTGGCGCCCCGCCGTACGGCGTCGTCGACGAGCGCCTCCAGGTCGGTGCGGCCCTGCTCGGTGGCGAGGGGGCCGACGTCGGTGGACTCGTCGAGGGGGTCGCCGACGGTGAGGGCGTTCATGGCGGCGGTGAAACGCTCGGAGAAGTCGTCGTACACGTCCTGGTGGACGATGAACCGCTTGGCGGCGATGCAGGACTGCCCGTTGTTCTGCACGCGCGCGGTGACGGCCGTCTTCACGGCTCCGACGATGTCGGCCGAGGGCATGACGATGAACGGATCGCTGCCGCCGAGTTCCAGGACGGTCTTCTTGACCTCGTCACCCGCGACGGAGGCGACGGCCCGGCCCGCGGGTTCGCTGCCGGTCAGGGTGGCGGCGACGACCCTGGGGTCACGCAGGACGCGCTCGACGTCGCGGGAGCCGATGAGCAGCGTCTGGAAACAGCCCTCGGGGTATCCGGCGCGGCGGAAGAGGTCGCCGAGGTAGAGCGCGGTCTGCGGCACGTTGGAGGCGTGCTTGAGGAGGCCGGTGTTGCCCGCCATGAGCGCGGGCGCGGCGAAGCGGATCACCTGCCAGAGCGGGAAGTTCCACGGCATGACGGCGAGGATCGGGCCGAGGGGCCGGTAGTGGACGCGTGCCACGTCGGCGCCGGAGTCCTGGACGTCGCTCTCCGCCGGGTGCTCGTCGGCGAGCAGTTCCTCGGCGTTACGGGCGTACCAGCGCATCGCCTTGGCGCACTTGGCGGCCTCCGCGCGGGCGGCGGCGATCGGCTTGCCCATCTCGACGGTCATGGTGTGCGCGATGTCCTCGGTGTCCTCGTCGAGGAGAGCGGCGGCGGCGCGCAGCAGGCGGGCGCGTTCCGCGAAGGAGGTGGTGCGGTACTGGCGGTACGCCTCGTGAGCGGCGGCGATCCGCCGCTCGACCTCCTCGGGCCTGTGGGCCTCGTAGACGCGCAGCGTCTCGCCGGTCGCGGGGTTCACGGTGGCGATGCCCATGACGGGTCTCCTCCTGACATCGGCCCCCGTCTGCACGTTTCCGCTAAGCGGGGCTCGGCGCAACAGGGGCGGAGCGGTGGGGTGACCCGAAAGCGGCGGCGACCTCGGGAAACGTGGCCGCGGGCGGTTTCCGGGCGGTGCCCTGCCGCGAGCGCGGCCCGATCGGCGAGCCACCCGACAGGGCCTCTAGGCGGTGAGCCAGGTCAGGGCGCCGGCGAGGTGGGCGCGGAAGACCGGGTCGCGGTACGTCTCCGAGGCGTGGCCGAGCGCGGTGAAGAACACCCGCCCGCCGTCGATCTCCCGGCACCAGACCAGGGGGTGGTCGTCGCCGTGGGTGCCGCCCCGGTACGAGGTCTCGTCGGCCCGGGCGAGGATCCGCACCCCGGACTCCGCGCCGTCCGCCTCCGCGCCGTCCCCGGGCTTCGTGCTGCCCCGAGGGTCGGAGGTGAAGTTGTACCACTCGTCGGTCCAGGCCCAGCGGGCCGGCAGCGGGGCCGTCGCGGGGTGGTCCCGGTCGTCGACGAGGACGATGCCGGGCTGTATCTCGGGGTGGCCGTCGAAGCGGGTGCCGAGCAGCTCGCCGTAGAAGGGCCAGTCGGGCTCGGCGTTGGCCGCCGCGTGGACGGCGAGAAGGGCGCCGCCGCCCCTGAGGTACGCCTCGAGGGCGGCGCGTCCCCCGGGCGTCAGGACGTTCCCCGTCGTGGACAGCAGGACGACGACGGCGCATTCGGCCAGGCGCCCGGGCGTGAACACCTCCGGGTCCTCCGTCACCTCGGCCTTCCGCCCGAGGTCGTGCGCCAGCTCCGTGAGCGCGGCGGCCCCGTCGGGGATCGAGTCGTGGCGGTAGCCCGTGGTGCGGGTGTAGATCAGGACGTCCTGAGTGGGCACGCGGGGACTCCAGAGGGCGGGGGCGGAACAGCGGACGAGGAAAGGGAGTAAGCGCTTTCCGGACGAGGTCGACCGTAGCCATCGAAAACCCCGGGCCGCAACCCTCGTCCCTCCGTCACACTGCCCCGATGACAGGGATTCACGCCGCAGCGCACACCCCCACGCACGCACACGCCCGGCGCGCGCTCGCCCATGTGGCGGCCCGTTCCACCGGTGAGCCGATCGACCCCGCCCTGCGGGTCACCCTCAACTTCCACCCGCATTTTCTCGGCCGGCTGGCCGACGACGGGGTCTACCGCTCCCAGTTCGTCACCGGAACCAGCAACGGCGGCCTCACCGCCCACCCCGGCGGCGACCGCTGGCGCTGGGAGAGCCGCATCTTCGGCGGGGCGTACGACGAGGCCCCGGCGGACGCGCGCCCGGTCTACGGCGCCCTCGACTACCGCCGTCGCCCGTTCGGCGCCGCTCCCCGCTTCGGCTCCGCCCATCTGCGGCTGACGTCGGCCGCCCTGGAGCGGGCGACCTTCTGCTATCCGGACAGCTGCCTGGAGCCCGTCGCCTTCGGTGTCGCGGCCCGAATGGGCCTGATCGCGCTCGCCGAGGCCGACGACCAGGACATGCTCGACGACTGCGTCGAGGCACAGATCCACGGCCCGGTCCGCATCGCGCGTGACGTGGAGGCACTGGTCCTGGACCCGAGCCACCGGGGCACGGAGGTGGAGGCGGCGGCCCGGCGCCTGCCCTGCCCGGTGGAGTGGCACGGCGGATTCCGCCTGTCCGTCGACGAACTGCGGCGGCATCCCGGCTTCCGGGGGCAGGAGTACGTGGAGCTCGGCGCCCGGATCGCGGTCGACGGCCGGCTCGATCCCCGGATCGTGCAGGAGGCGGCGGGTTCGGGGCGGTACGACCCGCAGGACGTGAAGAAGGTCTGGCACTACCTGGCCCGCTTCGGCGCACCGGCCGCCTGACCTGCCGCCGCGCCTCCGCGCCGCGCTCCTCGGCGGGCACCTGGATCCGTGATCCGCGATCCGTTGTCGTATCGGATGCATCTCTGTATCTTTTGGCGCGCCGAGCCCCGCCCGGCCTCGTCCCGCGTCCCACC
>NZ_LIPQ01000299.1:0-3205 GCF_001418135.1 Streptomyces aureus | reverse complement strand
GTGATGGGTGGCTGGTCGTTGCTTGAGAACTACACAGTGGACGCGAGCATCTGTGGCCAAGTTTTTAAGGGCGCACGGTGGATGCCTTGGCACCAGGAACCGATGAAGGACGTGGGAGGCCACGATAGTCCCCGGGGAGCCGTCAACCAGGCTTTGATCCGGGGGTTTCCGAATGGGGAAACCCGGCAGTCGTCATGGGCTGTCACCCATGCCTGAACACATAGGGCATGTGGAGGGAACGAGGGGAAGTGAAACATCTCAGTACCCTCAGGAAGAGAAAACAACCGTGATTCCGGGAGTAGTGGCGAGCGAAACCGGATGAGGCCAAACCGTATGCGTGTGATACCCGGCAGGGGTTGCGCATGCGGGGTTGTGGGATCTCTCTTTCACAGTCTGCCGGCTGTGAGACGAGTCAGAAACCGTTGATGTAGGCGAAGGACATGCGAAAGGTCCGGCGTAGAGGGTAAGACCCCCGTAGCTGAAACATTAACGGCTCGTTTGAGAGACACCCAAGTAGCACGGGGCCCGAGAAATCCCGTGTGAATCTGGCGGGACCACCCGCTAAGCCTAAATATTCCCTGGTGACCGATAGCGGATAGTACCGTGAGGGAATGGTGAAAAGTACCGCGGGAGCGGAGTGAAATAGTACCTGAAACCGTGTGCCTACAAGCCGTGGGAGCGTCGGATACAGCTTGCTGTATCTCGTGACTGCGTGCCTTTTGAAGAATGAGCCTGCGAGTTTGCGGTGCGTTGCGAGGTTAACCCGTGTGGGGAAGCCGTAGCGAAAGCGAGTCCGAATAGGGCGATTCAGTAGCGCGCTCAAGACCCGAAGCGGAGTGATCTAGCCATGGGCAGGTTGAAGCGGAGGTAAGACTTCGTGGAGGACCGAACCCACCAGGGTTGAAAACCTGGGGGATGACCTGTGGTTAGGGGTGAAAGGCCAATCAAACTCCGTGATAGCTGGTTCTCCCCGAAATGCATTTAGGTGCAGCGTCGTGTGTTTCTTGCCGGAGGTAGAGCACTGGATAGGCGATGGGCCCTACCGGGTTACTGACCTTAGCCAAACTCCGAATGCCGGTAAGTGAGAGCACGGCAGTGAGACTGTGGGGGATAAGCTCCATGGTCGAGAGGGAAACAGCCCAGAGCATCGACTAAGGCCCCTAAGCGTACGCTAAGTGGGAAAGGATGTGGAGTCGCAGAGACAACCAGGAGGTTGGCTTAGAAGCAGCCACCCTTGAAAGAGTGCGTAATAGCTCACTGGTCAAGTGATTCCGCGCCGACAATGTAGCGGGGCTCAAGCGTACCGCCGAAGTCGTGTCATTGCAGCAATAGGGCCAACGCCCGCTGTGATGGGTAGGGGAGCGTCGTGTGCCGGGTGAAGCAGCCGCGGAAGCGAGTTGTGGACGGTTCACGAGTGAGAATGCAGGCATGAGTAGCGATACACACGTGAGAAACGTGTGCGCCGATTGACTAAGGGTTCCTGGGTCAAGCTGATCTGCCCAGGGTAAGTCGGGACCTAAGGCGAGGCCGACAGGCGTAGTCGATGGACAACCGGTTGATATTCCGGTACCCGCTTTGAAACGCCCAATATCGAGCCCATTAATGCTAAGGCCGTGAAGCCGTTCCGGACCCTTCGGGGAAAGGAAAGTGGTGGAGCCGCTGACCCAAGGTGGTAGTAGGTAAGCGATGGGGTGACGCAGGAAGGTAGTCCAGCCCGGGCGGTGGTAGTCCCGGGGTAAGGGTGTAGGGCGTTGTCCAGGTAAATCCGGACAGCACATAGCCTGAGACCTGATGCCGAGCCGATTGTGGTGAAGTGGATGATCCTATGCTGTCGAGAAAAGCCTCTAGCGAGTTTCATGGCGGCCCGTACCCTAAACCGACTCAGGTGGTCAGGTAGAGAATACCGAGGCGTTCGGGTGAACTATGGTTAAGGAACTCGGCAAAATGCCCCCGTAACTTCGGGAGAAGGGGGGCCACGTCTGGTGATCGGATTTACTCCGTGAGCTGGGGGTGGCCGCAGAGACCAGCGAGAAGCGACTGTTTACTAAAAACACAGGTCCGTGCGAAGCCGTAAGGCGATGTATACGGACTGACGCCTGCCCGGTGCTGGAACGTTAAGGGGACCGGTTAGCTCTGTTTCGACAGGGCGAAGCTGAGAACTTAAGCGCCAGTAAACGGCGGTGGTAACTATAACCATCCTAAGGTAGCGAAATTCCTTGTCGGGTAAGTTCCGACCTGCACGAATGGCGTAACGACTTCTCGACTGTCTCAACCATAGGCCCGGTGAAATTGCACTACGAGTAAAGATGCTCGTTTCGCGCAGCAGGACGGAAAGACCCCGGGACCTTTACTACAGTTTGATATTGGTGTTCGGTTCGGCTTGTGTAGGATAGGTGGGAGACTTTGAAGCCGTGACGCCAGTCATGGTGGAGTCGCCGTTGAAATACCACTCTGGTCGTGCTGGATGTCTAACCTCGGTCCGTGATCCGGATCAGGGACAGTGTCTGATGGGTAGTTTAACTGGGGCGGTTGCCTCCCAAAGGGTAACGGAGGCGCCCAAAGGTTCCCTCAGCCTGGTTGGCAATCAGGTGTTGAGTGTAAGTGCACAAGGGAGCTTGACTGTGAGACCGACGGGTCGAGCAGGGACGAAAGTCGGGACTAGTGATCCGGCGGTGGCTTGTGGAAGCGCCGTCGCTCAACGGATAAAAGGTACCCCGGGGATAACAGGCTGATCTTCCCCAAGAGTCCATATCGACGGGATGGTTTGGCACCTCGATGTCGGCTCGTCGCATCCTGGGGCTGGAGTCGGTCCCAAGGGTTGGGCTGTTCGCCCATTAAAGCGGTACGCGAGCTGGGTTTAGAACGTCGTGAGACAGTTCGGTCCCTATCCGCTGTGCGCGTAGGAATATTGAGAAGGGCTGTCCCTAGTACGAGAGGACCGGGACGGACGAACCTCTGGTGTGCCAGTTGTCCTGCCAAGGGCATGGCTGGTTGGCTACGTTCGGGAGGGATAACCGCTGAAAGCATCTAAGCGGGAAGCCTGCTTCGAGATGAGTATTCCCACCTCCTTGAGAGGGTAAGGCTCCCAGTAGACGACTGGGTTGATAGGCCGGATGTGGAAGCCCAGTAATGGGTGGAGCTGACCGGTACTAATAGGCCGAGGGCTTGTCCTCAGTTGCTCGCGTCCACTGTGTTAGTTCTGAAG
>NZ_LIPQ01000298.1 GCF_001418135.1 Streptomyces aureus | reverse complement strand
CCGGTCCGGGCTGACCGGACGCGGAGCGGCCCCGTGCCGGGCGGGGGGCGTCCCGGCGGAGGGCAGCCCCGCACGGGCGGGCGGCCTTGCACGTGCAGGTGCCGTGCCTCGTCGGGTGGCGGCCCGTGAGCGGCCCGTACAGATTCCGTGGAGATTCCCGCCCGGTGGACGTACCGAGCGGTCGGTATTGCCCCGGCAGCGCCCGTGGCTCACCTCCGCCACCCACCCTGACCTGTACGAACACGGAATGTCCCGGCTTGGTGAAGGCCCTCCCACAGGGCAGTCGGGTGGGGTACCGTCACCCGCGCTGTACGGAGCGCTACAACGAGCTTTTCCAGCCATCGAGCCGTCGAGGAGCAGGTCAGTGCGCGAGTTCACCGTGCCGCCCGTCGAGGCGGCGCCTCAGGTCGGCGGTCTGGCGGACGCCGTGTTCGAGCGTGCCCTGACGGAGCCCGACCGGGTCACGTTCGGCCGGAAGGGTCCGGACGGCGCGTGGCGGGACGTGACGGCCACGCGGTTCCGGGACGAGGTCCTGGGCCTGGCGAAGGGGCTGATCGCGGAGGGCGTGCGGTTCGGCGACCGGGTCGCCGTCATGGCCCGCACCCGCTACGAGTGGACGCTCTTCGACTTCGCGCTGTGGACGCTCGGCGCGCAGCCCGTGCCGATCTATCCGACGTCCTCCGCCGAGCAGGTCTTCTGGATGCTGCACGACTCCGAGGTCACGGCCTGCGTGGTGGAGCACGAGGACCACGCGATGACGATCGGCTCGGTGATCGACCGGCTGCCCCGGCTCCAGCGCCTGTGGCAGCTGGACGCGGGCGCGGTGGCCGAGCTGACGGCCGCCGGGGCGGACATCGACGAGGAGGTCGTGCACCGGCACCGGCGGGCTGTGACCCCGGAGACGGTGGCGACGGTCATCTACACGTCGGGGACGACCGGCCGCCCCAAGGGCTGTGTGATCACCCATTCCAACTTCATGTTCGAGACGGACATGCTGGTGGGCCGCTGGGAGTCGGTGTTCCGTTCCCGGCCCGGCGAGGAGGCGTCGACGCTGCTGTTCCTGCCGCTCGCGCACGTCTTCGGGCGGATGGTGGAGGTCGCGGCGGTCCGGACCGGGGTGAAGCTGGGGCACCAGCCGGTGATGGCGGCGGCGGAGCTGATCCCGGACCTCGCCGCGTTCCGGCCGAGTTTCGTCCTGGCCGTTCCGTACGTCTTCGAGAAGGTCTTCGACGCGGCGCGGCGCAAGGCGGAGCGGGAGGGGAGGAGCGGCCCGTTCGACAAGGCCGTGGAGGTGGCGGTCGCGTACGCGGAGGCCTTGGAGCACAAGGCCTTCGGCACCGGCCCGGGGCCGTCGGCGGCGCTGCGCCTGCAGCACCAGTTCTTCGAGAGGACGGTCTACGCGAAGGTCCGCGCGGCCCTCGGCGGACGGCTCCGGCACGCGATGTCGGGCGGTTCCGCGATGGACCGCCGGCAGGGGCTGTTCTTCGCGGGTGCGGGGGTCACGGTCTTCGAGGGGTACGGCCTGACGGAGTCCTCGGCGGCCGCGACCGCGAACCCGCCGGAGCGGACGCGGTACGGCACCGTGGGGCAGCCCGTCCCCGGGACGACGGTGCACATCGCGGAGGACGGCGAGGTGTGGCTGCACGGCGGCCAGGTCTTCTCCGGCTACCTCAACGCCCCCGAGGCGACGGCCGCCGTCCTCAACGACGGCTGGCTGGCCACCGGGGACCTGGGCTCCCTCGACGAGGACGGCTATCTGACGATCACCGGGCGCAAGAAGGAGATCCTGGTGACCTCGGGCGGCAAGAGCGTCGCGCCGACGGCCCTTGAGGAGCGGGTGCGCGCGCATCCGCTGATCGCCCAGTGCATCGTCGTCGGCAACGACCGGCCGTACATCGCCGCGCTCGTGACCATCGACCAGGAGGCGGTGGAGCACTGGCTCGCGATGCAGGGGCGGGCGCCGCTCGCACCGGCGGAGCTCGTACGCGATCCGTCCCTGGAGACGGAGATCCGGCGGGGGGTGGTGGCGGCGAACACGCTGGTCTCGCAGGCCGAGTCCATCCGCACCTTCCGGATCCTGGCGCATCCGTTCAGCGAGGAGCACGGGCTGCTGACCCCGTCCCTGAAGCTGAAGCGGAAGGCGATCGAGCGGGCGTACGCGGCGGAGGTCGCGGCGCTGTACGGCTGAGCCGTGCCCGGCGGGACGTCGCTGCGCACGGGGAGGCGACGGGAAGCCCGGAGGCGACGCGACGCGGGAGCGGAATGCGGGGCCGCCCCGGATCGTTGAAGGTGGGAGCAGTCAGTCAGGACCCGCGACAACGTAAGGATCCCCTCCACGTGAGCACGGACAGCAAGGTTCCCTCGGTCACCCTGAACAACGGCGTGCGGATGCCGCAGCTGGGCTTCGGCGTCTGGCAGGTGCCGGACGACGAGGCCGCGACGGCGGTGGCGACCGCTCTGGAGGCCGGCTATCGCTCGATCGACACCGCCGCGATCTACGGCAACGAGGAGGGCACGGGCCGTGCCGTCGCCGCGTCCGGGATCGCCCGCGAGGACCTGTTCGTCACCACCAAGGTGTGGAACAGCGAGCAGGGCTTCGACCCGACGCTGAAGGCCTTCGACGCCTCGCTCGACAAGCTGGGGCTCGACTACGTCGACCTGTACCTGATCCACTGGCCGGTCCCCTCGAAGGACGCGTACGTCGACACCTACCGCGCGTTCGAGAAGATCTACGCGGACGGGCGCGCCAAGGCGATCGGCGTCTCGAACTTCCTCCCTGAGCACCTGGAACGGCTGATCGGCGAGACGTCGGTCGTGCCCGCCGTCAACCAGATCGAGCTCCACCCGCAGCTCTCCCAGCGGGCCTCGCGCGAGGCGCACGCCCGGTACGGCATCGCGACCGAGGCGTGGTCGCCGCTCGGCTCGGGCAAGGGGCTCCTGGACGTGCCGGCGATCGTCGCGATCGGCCGCAAGCACGGGCGGACGCCGGCCCAGGTCGTGCTGCGCTGGCACCTCCAGCTGGGGAACGTGGTGATCCCGAAGTCGGTCACCCCGTCCCGCATCCAGGAGAACATCGACGTCTTCGGGTTCGAGCTGGACGCCGAGGACCTTCAGGCGATCGCCGCCCTCGACGAGAACCGCCGACTGGGCCCGAACCCGGCGGAGTTCGGCGCCTGACGGGTCGCGTGGCGCGCCTGACGGCTCGCGTGACACCGGTCGCGCACCAGCGGTCGCGTGCTGACGACGGCGCCGAGGTCCACCCGGACCCCGGCGCCGTTGTCGTACCCCCGGCATAGAGTCGACGGCGGACCGTGCAGCAGTGCGGCGAACGCGAGCGAGGGAGTCGATTCGGTGAGTGGTGGTTCCCCGGTGCCCGTCGAGGAGGGCCTCTACCGGGTGCGGAACGTGGCCAGCGGGCTGCTCCTCGAGGTGTACGAGGGGTCGAGCCGCAGCGGTGCCCAGGTGCAGCAGGGCACCGAGAACGGCACGCCCGGCCAGCACTGGCACATCACCTCCGTGCAGAACGGCGGCGGGCTCCACCACCTGGTCAACGCGGCCAGCGGCAAGCGGCTCGACGTCGCCAACGCGTCCACGGAGAACGGCGCCGCCATCCAGCAGTGGAAGGCGAACAACTTCGGCGCGCAGGAGTGGATCATCGAGCAGGACCTCCAGGCGCCCGGGACGGTGGCCCTGGTGAGCTTCGTCAGCGGCCTGTTCCTGGAGGTCGCCGACGGCTCGAAGGAGGACGGCGGCAAGGTACGGCAGTGGGAGGACACCGACTCCCCGTTCCAGTGGTGGCGGTTGGAACCGGTGTCCTGACCTGCCGGGGTACGGGCGGGCGCGGCGGTCCTCAGCCCTTGCGAGCGGTGTGGACCGTACGGGCCGCGAGGTAGAACAGGTCCGTGCGGTGGTGGAGGGACAGCTCGTCGGCCGGGTCGAGGAGCCGGTCGAGCATCGCGCGGTCGTCCGCGTCGAGCCGGTCGTCGAAGCTGTCCCGGACCCGGCCGAAGTGGGTGAGGGCCAGCTCCCGTACGACCGGGGACACCGGCGCGGGAACGTCGGTGAGGAAGGTGCGGGTGCCGGCGGGGGTGAGTCCCGCGTCGGCGAGCAGGGCCCGCCAGTCGTCCGGCTCGTCCTTGTGCCCGGGGGTCTCGGCGCGCATCTCGGCGAACCGGTCGGCGTTGGCGGCGTCGAGGCGCGCCTCCAGGCCCGGCCGGCCGAAGCCGATGTGCCAGGGCAGGTGCCGGCCGGGCAGCCCGCCCTCGACGAGGACCATCAGGCCGCCGGAGTTCAGCAGACCCGCGAACTCGACGAGCGCGGCCCGCTGGTCGCCGATGTGGTGCAGGGAGTTGCCCGCCCAGATCACGTCGGCCTTCCCCAGCTCGGCGATGCCTTCCGGGAGTTCGGCGTGGAGCGTGGAGACCCGGGCGCCGAGGCCTCGTTCCCCTGCGCGTTCACGGGCGCGGACGAGGAGTTCGGGGCTGCCGTCGACGGCGACCGCCCCGGCCGACGGGAAGGCCTCGGCGAGGACGCCGGTGATGACACCGGGGCCGCTGCCGACGTCGAGGATCCGGCGGACG
>NZ_LIPQ01000297.1:509-26055 GCF_001418135.1 Streptomyces aureus | reverse complement strand
GGGGGACGTCGGGCCGGCCTTCCGGGGGTGTCGAGCGCGTGGTGCTCGACGGGGGTGGGTCGGTAGGGCGGTGCGGGGTCAGTCGGTGCCGAACTCCATCGCGGCGCGGTCCAGCATCTCGTCCTCGTCGGTGGCCTCGCCGCGGGACGCGATGGCCTCCGCGCCGCCCTCGGGGAGCTCCGTGAGGGTGCCGATCAGGCCGGTCGCGGCCGCCTGGGCGGCACCGATGGCGGGGCTGCCGGTACCGAGCAGGCCGAGGCCCGCGTACTGCTCCAGCTTGGCGCGCGAGTCGGCGATGTCGAGGTTCCGCATGGTGAGCTGGCCGATCCGGTCCACCGGTCCGAAGGCCGAGTCCTCGGTGCGCTCCATGGACAGCTTGTCCGGGTGGTAGCTGAACGCCGGGCCCGTCGTGTCGAGGATCGAGTAGTCCTCGCCGCGCCGCAGCCGCAGCGTCACCTCGCCGGTGACGGCCGCGCCGACCCAGCGCTGGAGGGACTCGCGGACCATCAGCGCCTGCGGGTCCAGCCACCGGCCCTCGTACATCAGCCGGCCGAGGCGCCGTCCCTCGTTGTGGTACTGCGCGAGGGTGTCCTCGTTGTGGATGGCGTTGACCAGCCGCTCGTACGCGGCGTGCAGCAGGGCCATGCCGGGCGCCTCGTAGATGCCGCGGCTCTTGGCCTCGATGATCCGGTTCTCGATCTGGTCCGACATGCCCATGCCGTGGCGGCCGCCGATGGCGTTGGCCTCCATGACGAGGTCGACGGCGGAGGCGAACTCCTTGCCGTTGATGGACACCGGCCGGCCCTGCGCGAAGCCGATCGTGACGTCCTCGGTGTCGATCTCGACCGAGGGGTCCCAGAAGCGGACGCCCATGATCGGCTCGACGGTCTCCACGCCGGTGTCGAGGTGCTCCAGCGTCTTGGCCTCGTGGGTGGCGCCCCAGATGTTGGCGTCGGTGGAGTACGCCTTCTCCGTGCTGTCGCGGTACGGCAGGTCGTGGGCGACCAGCCACTCCGACATCTCCTTGCGGCCGCCGAGCTCCGTCACGAAGTCCGCGTCCAGCCAGGGCTTGTAGATCCGCAGGTGCGGGTTGGCGAGCAGGCCGTAGCGGTAGAACCGCTCGATGTCGTTGCCCTTGAAGGTCGAGCCGTCGCCCCAGATCTGGACGTTGTCCTCGAGCATCGCCCGCACGAGGAGGGTGCCGGTGACGGCACGGCCGAGCGGCGTGGTGTTGAAGTACGCGCGGCCGCCGGAGCGGATGTGGAACGCCCCGCAGGTGAGTGCGGCGAGACCCTCCTCGACCAGCGCGGCGCGGCAGTCGACCAGGCGCGCGATCTCGGCACCGTAGGTCTTGGCACGGCCGGGCACCGAGGCGATGTCGGGCTCGTCGTACTGCCCGATGTCGGCGGTGTAGGTGCAGGGGATGGCGCCCTTGTCGCGCATCCATGCGACCGCGACGGACGTGTCGAGGCCGCCGGAGAAGGCGATGCCGACGCGCTCGCCGGCGGGCAGGGAGGTGAGGACCTTGGACATAGGAAGAGTATGCATCATCTCGCATGGTCATGCAAAGGGGTGCCGGTCGAAGGCTGTGGAATCGCCCCTCACGGCACCCTGCGCACGATCAGCATGCGCGGTCGTGGCGCTCAGCGCACCCGGTCGTAGACCAGGGCCGTCTCGCCGAGCTCGCCGGCCTCCCGGTGGGTGAGCCGCCACCGCGATCCGGGCAGGCCGTCGTCGAACAGCCGCTGCCCGTCCCCGGCGATCTCCGGGCAGATCAGCAGGTACAGCCGGTCCACCAGGTCGGCGGCGAGGAGCGCCTTGGTGATGCTCGGGCTGGTGTTGACCAGGATGTCGCCCTCGCCGTGGCTCCTGAGTTCGGCGACGACCTCGGCGGCCGGGGCGTTCACCACGCGGGCGTGTTCCCACGGGGACTCGGTCAGGGTGGTCGACAGGACCACCTTCTCCGTGTCGACGAGCCACTTCGCGTAGCCGCGGTCGCGCGGGTCGGCGTTCTCGTCGGCCGCGACCGCCGGCCAGTACCCCAGGAAGCCCTCGGCGTTGACGCGGCCGAGCAGTGCGGTCGTCGCGTTCTCCCAGATGCGGGTGAGGTGGTCACGGGCGACCTCGGTGGTCGCGTACGGAAGGATCGCGGAGAGGTCTCCCGGCCCGCCGGGGCCGTTGTAGCGCCCGTCGAGGGTGAGGGCGATGTTGGCGGTCACCTTGCGTCCGGTGGAGCGGGTCATCGCTGTGCCTGCCTTCCTTCGGTGCGGGCTGCGGCGGGAGTCGCGTCGTGAGGCGTGTCGTGAGCCGAGCCGACGGCGGCGGCGAGCTTGTCGAGGCACTGGCCGAAGCCGATCTCGATGCCCGCGACGAAGTCGGCGGATTCCACCGTGCTGTCGGCGATCAGGTAGTGGACGTCGAGGTCCGTTCCGGCGTCGGTGGCCCGGAGGCCGAACTCGACGTGGGCCGCGAAGGCGGCGCCGCCGTCGGGGAGCCGGGGCGAGAGCCGGTACGCGAGCCGCTCGCCGGGGCGGGCGACGTCGACGACGCCGTCCCCGCGCCCGGCGACCGGGTCGGAGCCCCCGGTGTCCCCGGCGTCCCCGGCGCCCTCGGTGTCCCCGGTGTCCTCGGCGTCGCGGTACTCCAGGAGGATCCGCCCGCCCGGCCGGGCCTCGAAGGCGAGGTCCGAGACGCGCAGGTCGTCGGGCGCCCACCAGTGGGCGAGCAGGGCGGTCTCGGTCAGGTGGCGCCAGACCTCGCCGGGATCCCCGGTCAGTGACCGGTGGAACCGGAACGAGCGCTCGTCGGCCCATCCCGGCGCCTCCGCCGCGAGCCGCTCGCTCGCCAGGCCGAGTCCGTGACGGTCGTACGTCTCGTGCGACCCGCCGGCCCGGTCCGTGGTGTCGGCGAGCCGCCCGAGCGTGGCCGCCAGTTCCCGCAGCGGGCCGGGCCGGAGGGCGTAGACCCGGCGCTGTCCGGAGCGCTGGGAGGTGACGACCCCGGCCCGCTCGAGCGTCTGCAGGTGCTTGGTCGTCTGTGGCTGCCGGGCCTCGGCGAGCCGGGCGAGGACGCCGACCGGGCGGGGCCGCTCGGCCAGCAGGCGCACGAGGCGCCAGCGGGCCGGGTCGGCCAGTGCGATGAGGAGCGGTTCCGCGTCGTCCATGAGGACGACTATTCTCCGTCGAGAATATTCTTGTCAAGGAATATCTCGGCGCCCGGAGTGTCGTTGCATAAAACTGCTGGGGTACGTATAGTCATGCCATCCATGAGGAGGGTTTCGATGACGGTACGAGTAGCAGTGGCGGGTGCGAGCGGATACGCGGGCGGAGAGCTCCTGCGTCTCCTTCTCGCCCACCCCCACGTGGAGATCGGCGCCCTGACCGGCCACTCCAACGCCGGCCAGCGGCTCGGGGCGCTCCAGCCCCATCTGCTGCCGCTCGCCGACCGCGTCCTCGTGCCCACCACCGCCGACGAGCTCGCCGGGCACGACGTCGTCTTCCTCGCCCTGCCGCACGGCCAGTCCGCCGCCGTCGCCGAACAGCTCGGCCCGGACGTCCTCGTGATCGACATGGGCGCCGACTTCCGGCTCAAGGAGCCCGCGGACTGGGAGACGTACTACGGCTCCCCGCACGCCGGCACCTGGCCGTACGGCCTCCCCGAACTCCCGGGTGCCCGCGCCGCCCTCAAGGGGTCCAAGCGGGTCGCCGTGCCCGGTTGCTACCCGACCGCCGTCTCGCTCGCGCTCTTCCCCGCGTACGAGAACGGGCTCGCCGAGCCCGAGGCGGTGATCGTCGCGGCCTCCGGCACCTCCGGCGCCGGCAAGGCGGCCAAGCCGCACCTGCTCGGCAGCGAGGTCATGGGCAGCATGTCGCCCTACGGCGTCGGCGGCGGCCACCGGCACACCCCCGAGATGATCCAGAACCTCAGCGGACCGGCGGGGGAGCGGGTCACCGTCTCCTTCACGCCGACCCTCGCGCCGATGCCCCGCGGCATCCTCGCCACCTGCACCGCCACCGCGAAGCCGGGCGTCACCGCCGAGAACGTACGGGCCGCCTACGAGAAGGCCTTCGCGGACGAGCCGTTCGTGCACCTGCTCCCCGAGGGGCAGTGGCCGGCGACCGCGTCCGTCTACGGTTCCAACGCCGTTCAGGTACAGGTCGCCTACGACGCGGCGGCGAACCGGATCATCGCGATCAGCGCCATCGACAATCTCACCAAGGGCACCGCCGGCGGCGCGGTGCAGAGCATGAACATCGCCCTCGGCCACCCCGAGAGCACCGGACTTTCCACGATTGGAGTCGCTCCATGAGCGTCACCGCAGCGAAGGGATTCACGGCGGCGGGCATCGCCGCCGGGATCAAGCAGAACGGCAACCCGGACCTGGCCCTCGTGGTCAACACCGGGCCCCGCCGCGCCGCCGCGGGCGTCTTCACCTCCAACCGCGTCAAGGCCGCCCCCGTCGTCTGGTCCCAGCAGGTCCTCGCCGACGGCGAGCTGACCGCCGTCGTCCTCAACTCCGGCGGCGCCAACGCCTGCACGGGACCCCAGGGCTTCCAGGACACCCACGCCACCGCCGAGAAGGTCGCCGAGGTCCTCAGCGCCAAGGGCACGGACGTCGGCGCGGGCGAGATCGCCGTCGCCTCGACCGGCCTCATCGGCGTCCTGCTCCCCATGGACAAGCTCCTCCCCGGCGTCGAGAAGGCCGCGGCCGAGCTGTCCGAGCACGGCGGCGAGAAGGCCGCCATCGCCATCAAGACCACCGACACCGTCCACAAGACGTCCGTGGTCACGAAGGACGGCCCCGGCGGCAGCTGGACGGTCGGCGGCATGGCCAAGGGCGCGGGCATGCTCGCCCCCGGCCTCGCCACGATGCTGGTCGTCCTCACCACCGACGCCGACATCGACAGCGCGGGCCTGGACAGCGCCCTGCGGGGCGCCACCCGCGTCACGTTCGACCGGGTCGACTCCGACGGCTGCATGTCCACCAACGACACCGTCCTCCTCCTCGCCTCCGGCTCCTCCGGCGTCACGCCGGAGCAGGACGCGTTCACCGGGGCCGTACGGGAGGTCTGCGACGACCTCGCCCGCCAGCTCATCGGCGACGCCGAGGGCGCCAGCAAGGACATCCGCATCGAGGTGATCAACGCCGCCACCGAGGACGACGCCGTCGAGGTGGGCCGGTCCATCGCCCGTAACAACCTCCTCAAGTGCGCCATCCACGGCGAGGACCCCAACTGGGGACGGGTGCTCTCCGCCATCGGCACGACGGCGGCGGCCTTCGAGCCCGACGAGCTCAACGTCGCCATCAACGGCGTCTGGGTCTGCAAGAACGGCTCCGTCGGCGAGGACCGCGACCTCGTCGACATGCGCTACCGGGAGGTCACCGTCACCGCCGACCTCGCCGCCGGCACCGAGTCCGCCGTCATCTGGGCGAACGACCTCACCGCCGACTACGTCCACGAGAACAGCGCGTACTCGTCATGAGCGACCCCCGGACCCCCCAGAACCCCGAGAGCACGACCCGGAAGCACACCGCGCTTCCCAAGGCCCAGATCCTCATCGAGGCCCTGCCCTGGCTCACGCGGCACAACGGCAAGACGGTCGTGATCAAGTTCGGCGGCAACGCCATGATCGACGAGGACCTGAAGGCCGCCTTCGCCCAGGACGTCGTCTTCCTGCGCCAGGCCGGCCTCAAGCCGGTCGTCGTGCACGGCGGCGGCCCCCAGATCAGCGCCGCCCTCGACCGGCACGGCATCGTCAGCGAGTTCAAGGCGGGCCTGCGGGTCACCACCGAGGACGCCATGGACGTCGTACGGATGGTCCTCGCCGGCCAGGTCCAGCGCGAGCTCGTCGGGCTGCTCAACGAGCACGGTCCCCTCGCCGTCGGTCTCACCGGCGAGGACGCCCACACCATCACCGCCACCCGGCACCGGCCGGTCGTGGGCGGCGAGCAGATCGACATCGGCCGGGTCGGTGAGATCACCGCCATCGACACCGGCGCCATCCAGGCCCTCCTGGAGGACGGCCGGATCCCGGTCATCTCCTCCATCGCCCGCTCCCAGGACGACGGACATGTCTACAACGTCAATGCTGATACGGCGGCTGCGGCACTCGCTGCGGCGCTGGGCGCCGAGACTCTGATGGTCCTGACCGACGTCGAGGGCCTCTACGAGGACTGGCCGCACAGCGACGAGGTCATCAGCCGGCTCACCGCGAGCCAGCTGGAGAAACTGCTGCCCGAGCTCTCCAGCGGCATGGTCCCCAAGATGGAGGGCTGCCTGCACGCCGTACGGAACGGGGTCACCACGGCCCGCGTGATCGACGGCCGGGTCCAGCACTCGATCCTGCTGGAGATCTTCACCGACGAGGGCATCGGCACGATGGTCGTGCCGGACGGACAGGGGGACTGATGAGCGGCACCACGGAGCCCGGCAACGAGCGGCTGACCCAGCGGTGGCAGGGCTCGCTGATGAACAACTACGGCACCCCCCGGCTCCCCCTCGTCCGCGGTGAGGGCGCCAAGGTCTGGGACGCCGACGGCAACGAGTACCTGGACTTCGTCGGCGGCATCGCGGTGAACGCCCTCGGCCACGGCCACCCGGCGATCGTCGAGGCCGTCACCCGGCAGATCCAGACCCTCGGCCACGTCTCCAACCTCTTCGTCGCCGAGCCGCCCGTCGCCCTGGCCGAGAAGCTCCTCGCACTCTTCGGCCGGCCCGGCAGGGTCTTCTTCTGCAACTCCGGCGCCGAGGCCGTCGAAGGCGCCTTCAAGATCGGCCGGCTCACCGGCCGGTCCCACATGGTCGCCACCCAGGGCGGCTTCCACGGCCGGACCATGGGCTCCCTGGCGCTCACCGGCCAGCCCGCCAAGCAGACCCCGTTCCTGCCGCTGCCCGGCGACGTCACCCATGTCCCGTACGGCGACGCCGAGGCGCTGCGCGCGGCGGTCACCGAGGACACCGCGCTGGTCGTCATCGAACCCATCCAGGGCGAGAACGGCGTCGTCGTCCCGCCCGCCGGCTACCTGAAGGCGGCCCGGGAGATCACCCGCGCGACCGGCACCCTCCTCGTCCTCGACGAGGTGCAGACCGGCATCGGCCGCTGCGGCCACTGGTTCGAGTACCAGGCGCACGAGGGCGTCGAGCCCGATGTCGTGACCCTCGCCAAGGGCCTCGGCGGCGGCCTCCCGCTCGGGGCGACCGTCGCCTTCGGCCCCGCCGCGGACCTCTTCGCGCCCGGCCACCACGGCACCACCTTCGGCGGCAACCCGGTCGCCTGCGCCGCCGGAATCGCCGTTCTCGACACCCTCGGCGCCGACGCGGCCCTCGATCACGTGAAGGCGGTCGGGGAGCGGCTGAGGCAGGGAATCGAGGGTCTCGGGCACCCGCTGGTCTCCCACGTCCGTGGTGCGGGCCTCCTGCTGGGTATCGTGCTCACGGAGTCCCTCGCACCTCAGGTGCAGCAGGCGGCTCAGGACGCCGGCCTCCTGGTGAACGCGCCCGCCCCCGATGTCGTACGGATCATGCCCCCGCTGGTCCTCACCGACGCCGAGGCGGACACCTTCCTCCAGGCCCTGCCCGGAGTCCTCGACGTGGCGAACGGGCAAGGACGAACCGGAGAATGAGACGACGATGACCGACGCGCAGGAGAACGAGCACGGAGGGCCGTCGGTTCCGCAGACCCGCACCGCTCGCCACCGCAGGATCGTCGACATCCTCAACCGGCAGCCGGTGCGCTCGCAGAGCCAGCTCGCCAAGCTCCTCGCGGACGACGGGCTGAGCGTCACCCAGGCGACGCTCTCCCGCGACCTCGACGAGCTGGGCGCGGTGAAGATCCGCAACACCGGCGGCGAGCTGATCTACGCGGTGCCGAGCGAGGGCGGCTTCCGCACCCCGCAGGCTCCGCTGGGCGAGTCCGCGAAGGAGGAGCGCATGCGGCGCCTCTCCGGCGAACTGCTGATCTCCGCCGAGGCGTCCGCCAACCTGGTGGTCCTGCGGACCCCGCCGGGCGCCGCCCAGTTCCTCGCGTCGGCCATCGACCAGGCCGAACTCCACGCGATCCTCGGCACGATCGCGGGTGACGACACCCTGCTGCTGATCAGCCGCGACCCCGCGGGCGGCCAGGCGCTCGCGGACCACCTGCTGAAGCTGGCGCAGAAGTAGGCAGGTCTCAGTAGCGCGTGATCGCCGTCGGCCCGCCGCCCCGCGTGCCGACGGCGATGTGCGGCCGGCGCGCGGGTTCGGCCCAGGCGAGCACCGCGCGCATCGCGTCCGCCGGGACGGAGACACAACCCGCGGTCGCCCCGCGCCCGTTGACGTGCAGGAAGATCCCGGCTCCGCGCCCGCGTACCGGCCGGTCGTAGTTGAAGCCGATGACGAGCCCGTACGCGTACTGGCGGCGGTACGTGACCATGTGCTCGGCCCGGGCGGCCCGGCAGTCCCGGGGCAGGCCCTCGACCCAGCGGTTGTACGCGCGCGAGGCGTTGTCCTGGCACCACCAGGACCGCTGGGTCACGCGCGCGTAGCGGTACGAGGTCCCCGCGGGCGCGGGCTCGATCCCGAAGGCGTACGGCAGCCGGTAGAGCCCGGTGGGCGTGGTGTTCGTGCCCTGCCGCCGCAGCCCGCCCTCGACGAGCCCCTTCGCCCCGAACCGGGCGGGCGCCGAACCGGCCCTCACCCACCGGCCGCCGCGCCGGTCCCACCATGTCACCGTGCCCGTGGTGGATCCGGTCCCGGCGGCCTCCGCGGTGATCAGCTGGGAGCCGCCACCGGTGTCCGCCATGCGCGCGGGCAGCGGTTCGGGGCTGGGCGCGGCGCCGAGGGACATCAGGGCGGCGCCGAGAACGAGAAGGGTGCGGCGGAAGGTTGTGCGCATGGGCGCGAGGTTAGGGGGTGTCTCGCCGATCATGCCGGCAAGACACCCCCTGAGCCCGCGCGGCGCACCACGCGCGCGGGACGCGGCTCATCGGCGGTCCCCTGGCAGCGGCGGCAGGGGGAGCGGGAGCGCGGGCAGCCCGTCGAGGCTGGTCGCGATGTGGTCCTTGCGTTCGCAGTACGCGTTGAACTCGTCGTCCGTCTTCCGGTTGAAGTACTCGGCGTGCAGGCCCCGGTCCTCCTGGTACTCCATCAGCGGCACGGCGTACCCGCAGGCGTCGCTGACCCGCCGCGCGTGAACGAGGACGATCGCCCGCGCGCTGCCCTGCCCCTCGACGGCCCCGGCCGGGAACCGCGCGAACAGCTCGCCCCAGCGCGGATCGTCCCGCAGCACGGCCTCACCGGTCCCGTGCACCCGCACGACGGTCGGCGGCCCGGAGAACGCGGTCCACATGAGGGTGATCCGCCCGTTCCCCGGCTCCCGCAGATGAGCGACGGTCTCGGCGCTGCTGCCCCCGAAGTCCACATAGGCGAGGGTCAGTTCGTCGAGCACCACGAGGGTGCCCCTGCGTCCCTTCGGGGAGAGGTTGACATGACCGTCCCCGGAGAGCGGGGCGGTCGCCGTGAAGAACACCGGCTGCGCCTCGATGAAGGCCCGCAGTCGTCCGTCGATACGTTCGTATGTCTTGCCCATGAGAACGCATTCTGCTCGCTCCCCCCGCCCACGGCGCATCCGTCTCAAGCCCCGGTCGGTCACCGGCGGTTGGCCCAGGGCCCGGGGCCGAGGCGGAGCGCCCGTCGGATCCGGGGCATCCACGCGCGCGCGTGCGCGAGTTCACCGTCGGCCGGGGCAGGGGCGGCACTCCGACGCGGGGGCGCCGCCTCGGCCGGCGCGGTTCCGCCGACTTCCTCACGCCCCTGGACCTCCTCGTGATCGTCGAGCGCGGTGGTCGGCGGGGCCGTCGGCCGTCGGAGGGTGCCGGCCGGAAAGTGGTCCGCCCAGGGGGCCAGCGCCCGCGCGGTCTCACGGACGACCCGAGGGGATGCGTCGGCCAGCAGAGGCGCGAGGCGTTCGGGCCGTACGGCGTCGAGCACGCGCAGCCCCGCCACGGCGCTCGCCCGCACCCGGGGCTCGGCGTGTCCCGTCAGCGTCCACAGTGCCGCGCCGTCCACGGCCCGGTCGCCGCACTCGGCGAGGCCGAGCGGGGCGTCGGAGGGCACCGCGTCCCCGGCCGCGCAGGCGGCCCGGTAGAGCGGCAGGGGATCCGTGCCCGCCTGCCGCAGCACCCACCGCGCGCAGGCGCGTACGAGTGCGGACCGGTCGTACAGGAACGGCTCCGCCTCTCCGGACCGCCCGGACCGGTGCAGCGCCGTGACCCCGGCCGCCCGCACCCGGCCGAGCCGGGAGCCCAGCAGGGGGCCGACGACGGCGTCGTCGGCGGGGCCGCCCACCGTGGCGAGCGCGGCGGTCGCGCACAGGTCCTGGACGACCACGTCGGCGCCGGCGGCGGCGATCGCCGCGAGCCGGGCGGGGGAGAGGTGGCCGCGGCCGACGGCGACCTGGTGCGCGAGCCGCCGAACGGCCCGGTCATCGCTGCCGAGCAGGGCGTCCATGGCCGCTTGCGGCTCCTCCCACAGGCTCGCGGTCAGCAGTTCCCTGGCCTCGCCCCCGCGCAGCCGGTCCCCGGTGCGCAGGGCCACCGCCGCGAGCCGGGCGAGGGCGTCGGGCGTGAGCCCCGGAAGCTCCGCGCGCAGGACGGCGAGAGCCCGTACCCGTACCGGCTCGGCCCAGTCGGCGCACCGGACGACAACCAGGGGGAGGAGCTCGGGCGAGCGGCTCACGTGGGAGAGGGCGGCCTCCCTGGCCCGGCCGTCGGGGCCGCACAGGGCGACGGCCAGCTCGGGGGCGGTGGGGCCCCGTTCCGCGGTGACGGGGAACCAGGTGTGGACGGGCGGGACGCGGTGGCCCCGTCGGAGGGCGGCGCGGATGTCCCGGTCGAGACCGATCCACGCGCCCGCGTCAGCGCCTCGGAGGGCCTGGGCGAGGCGGGCGGCGACGTCGTCGAGAGTGGTGCTCGGCATGGCCGGAGCCTAGATCCGGAGGAAGGGGGGTGTCGCCGGATATCGGGTGCGCGACCGGGCATCGCGTTGACAAAACATACGGCCGATTGCATAGTTATGCCTACCGGAGGGGCGCGTGAACGCCGCCCGGCGCGACCTGGCGTGACCCGCACGCGTTGAACAGGCCGCTTCCCCGTCCAAGGCCCGGGCCGGGAGGCGGCGGTAGACCCCACTCTCCTGAGGAGCAGCAGCTGTGAGCAGCAACAACGGTGACGTCCGGCTCTGGGGCGGACGGTTCGCCGACGGCCCCGCCGAGGCCCTGGCGAAGTTGTCCGCGTCGGTCCACTTCGACTGGCGCCTCGCGCCGTACGACATCGCCGGTTCCCGCGCCCACGCGCGCGTGCTGCACAAGGCCGGGCTGCTCACCGAGGACGAGCTGACCCGCATGCTCGCCGGTCTCGACCGGCTGGAGGCGGACGTCGCCGACGGCACCCTCGTCGGCACCATCGCCGACGAGGACGTCCACACCGCCCTGGAGCGCGGTCTCCTGGAGCGCGTCGGCCAGGACCTCGGCGGCAAGCTGCGCGCCGGCCGGTCCCGCAACGACCAGGTCGCCACCCTCTTCCGGATGTACCTGCGCGACCACGCCAGGATCATCGGCGGCCTCGTCGCCGACCTCCAGGACGCCCTCGTCGGCCTCGCCGAGGCGCACCCGGACGTCGCCATGCCCGGCCGTACGCACCTCCAGCACGCCCAGCCGGTGCTCTTCGCCCACCACGTCCTGGCCCACGCCCAGTCCCTCTCCCGGGACGCCGAGCGGCTGCGGCAGTGGGACACCCGGACGGCCGTCTCCCCGTACGGCTCCGGCGCCCTCGCCGGCTCCTCCCTCGGGCTCGACCCGGAGGCGGTCGCCAAGGACCTCGGCTTCGAGCGCGGTTCGGTCGGCAACTCGATCGACGGCACGGCCTCCCGCGACTTCGTCGCCGAGTTCGCCTTCATCACCGCGATGATCGGCATCAACGTGTCGCGGATCGCGGAGGAGATCATCATCTGGAACACGAAGGAGTTCTCCTTCGTGACCCTCCACGACGCCTTCTCCACCGGCTCGTCGATCATGCCGCAGAAGAAGAACCCGGACATCGCCGAGCTCGCCCGGGGCAAGTCCGGCCGTCTCATCGGCAACCTCACCGGCCTCCTCGCCACGCTCAAGGCGCTCCCGCTCGCCTACAACCGGGACCTCCAGGAGGACAAGGAGCCGGTCTTCGACTCCTGCGACCAGCTCGAGGTCCTGCTGCCCGCCTTCACCGGCATGATGGCCACGCTCACCGTCAACCGGGAGCGCATGGAGGAGCTGGCCCCGGCCGGCTTCTCGCTCGCGACGGACATCGCGGAGTGGCTGGTCAAGCAGGGTGTGCCGTTCCGGGTGGCGCACGAGGTGGCCGGCGAGTGCGTGAAGGTCGCCGAGTCGGAGGGCAAGGAGCTGGACGAGCTGACGGACGAGCAGTTCGCCAAGATCTCCGAGCACCTCACCCCGGAGGTCCGCACGGTCCTCAACGTCCCCGGCGCCCTCGCCTCCCGCGACGGCCGCGGCGGCACCGCCCCCTCGGCGGTCGCGGTCCAGCTCGTCGAGGTCAAGGCCGACCTGGTGATCCAGCACGCCTGGGCCGAGGCCAAGAAGTAGCCCCCGGGCGTCACTGCCCTCAGGACGTCACAGCGCCGCCGCCCACTCCGCGAGCGCGTCGAAGTCCGGCCGGAGCAGTCCGAGCCGTGGGTCGACGTGCAGCAACAGGGCGGCGGCGAGGTGCTTCTGCGCCACGTACTCGTGGTCGTACGCGGTGATGTCGTCGTCGACCCAGGCGAACGGCCGCCCCGCCGCGTACTCCAGGATGTACTGCGTCTTCCAGAAGGTCCCGCGAGGGGCCCGTCCGTGCATCCGGGGCCAGTCGATGAACGGCAGCTCGGGCAGCCCCAGGCGGGGCCCGATCCAGTTGTTCGCCTCGCCCTTCCAGGTCGTCGCCCAGACCAGCTCGTACGCCTCCGCCAGCGCGAGCAGCTCGCCCCCGTGCGCGGGGTTCAGCCACACCCGCAGCGGCTTCGTCTCGAACCAGCCGCCCGGCCGCATCCTGTGGGTCGTGTATCCCTCCGGCCGCCGCTCGCGCTGCGCGGCGTACGGATTCAGCGGCCCGTCGACATCGATGAGCAGCAGTGGCTTCGTCATGATCACAGCATTCCGTCCCCGCCCCTGTGAGGCGTTGAATTATTGAATGAGACATTGATGTCTCATTCGGTGTATGGTCGTCTCATGTCAGTCGATCGCACCCAGGTGCTCCACGCAGCCGCCGCCCTGCTCACCCGCAAGGCGACCGCCACGATGGACGAGGTCGCCCGGGCCGCCGGGATCGGCCGCGCCACGCTGCACCGGCACTTCGCCGGAAGGGACGCCCTGGTGCGGGCGCTCGAAGAACTCGGGCTGCAGGAGATGGAAGGCGCCCTCGACCGGGCCGGGCTCGACGACGGGCCGGAGGACGAGGCTCTGCGCCGGCTCGTCGCCGAGGTGGAGCACGTCGCACCCCTGCTGTCGTTCCTCGTCACCGAGAACCAGCTCTTCGAGGGCGACCAGCAGCACGTCGGCTGGGCCCGCCTCGACGCCCGCGTCTCCGCGCTCTTCCGGAGCGGACAGGAGAGCGGCGTCTTCCGGATCGATCTGACCCCCGCCTGGCTCACCGAGGCCTTCTACGGGCTCGTCGGTTCCGGCGCCTGGGCCGTGCAGGACGGCCGGGTCGCCGCCAAGGACTTTCAGTACATGATCGCCGAGCTGTTGCTCGGCGGAGCGCGCAGGAGCGTGGAGAAGTGACCGTCAGCACCCTCAGGACCGCGGGCCATACCGAGGGCGTGCGCCGCCCCGGCCGGTGGCTCGCCCTCTCCGTTCTCGTCCTGGCCGTCCTCCTCGTGGCGGTCGACGCCACGGTGCTGGGACTCGCCACCCCCTTCCTCTCCGAGGACCTGAAGCCCTCCGGCACCCAGCTCCTCTGGATCGGCGACGTCTACTCCTTCGTCATCGCCGGACTCCTGGTCTCCATGGGCAGCCTCGGCGACCGCATCGGCCGCAAGAAGCTGCTCCTGATCGGTGCCACCGCCTTCGGCGCCGTCTCCGTGCTGAACGCCTACGCGACCAGCCCCGAGATGATGATCGTGGCGCGCGCCCTGCTCGGCGTCGCCGGCGCGACCCTGATGCCGTCCACCCTGGCGCTCATCCGGAACCTCTTCCACGACCCGCGCGAGCGCAGCCTCGCCATCGGCATCTGGGGTGCCATGGCCTCGGCCGGCGCCGCCGTCGGACCGGTCGTCGGTGGCTTCCTCCTGGAGCACTTCTGGTGGGGCTCGGTCTTCCTGATCAACCTGCCCGTGATGGCGGTCCTCGTCTTCGTCGGCATCAAGCTGATCCCGGAGTCCAAGAACCCCGCCCCGGGCCCCTGGGACCTGCCGAGCGTCGCGCTCTCCCTCGTCGGCCTGATCGGCATCGTCTACGCGATCAAGGAACTGGCCTCGCACGGCCTCACCCCGGACGCGGGCGTCGCCGCCCTGGTCGGTGCCGGTGCCCTGACCTGGTTCGTCCGCCGGCAGCTGACCCTGCCCGCGCCGCTCCTGGACATGCGGCTGTTCCGCCACCGCGGCTTCTCGGGCGCCGTGCTCGCCGACCTGCTGACCATCCTCGGCCTCTCCGGCCTGGTGTTCTTCCTGTCCCAGTTCTTCCAGCTGGTCCAGGGCCGGCAGCCCCTGGAGGCCGGACTCGCCGAACTCCCGGCGGCGGTCGGCGCGGTCACGGCCGGTCTGATCGCGGGTCTGGTGGCCCGTCGCTTCTCCGTACGGTCCGTGGTGGCCGGCGGTCTCGCGGCGGTCGGCCTCTCGCTCGCGGTCCTGACGACGCTCGACCAGCACACCGGCTATCCGCTCCTCGGCGCCGCCCTGCTCGTGGTCGGTGTGGGCGCCGGATTCGCCTTCACCGTCACCGCCGACGTGATCCTGTCCAGCGTCCCGAAGGACCAGGCCGGCTCCGCCTCGGCCGTCTCCGAGACCGCGTACGAACTGGGCGCCGCGCTCGGCATCGCCGTCCTCGGCTCGATCGTGACCGGCGTCTACCGGGGCTTCGCCACTCCGGCCGACGTCCCCACCGAGGTCGCGTCCGCCGCCCACGAATCGCTCGGCGGCGCGGTCGAGGCCTCCGGCGCCCTCGCCCCGGACACGGCGACGGCCCTGGTGTCGGCCGCCCAGGAGGCCTTCGTCGACGGTCTGCGGATCGCGGCCGGCGTCGGCGCGGCGGTCCTCCTCGCGACGGCGGTCGCGGCCTGGTTCCTGCTCAGGGGCCAGAAGCTGGAGGACGGCGTCGAGCACTGACGCCCTGGGTATACGACGGTGCCCCGTACGGCCAGGAGGCCGTACGGGGCACCGTCATCTGTCCACGGGGACCGGGCGGTTGTCCGGGTGTGGGGACTACGCGGCCTTCGCCTTCGTGGCGTACATGTCCACGTACTCCTGCCCCGACAGCCGCATGACCTCGGCCATCACCGAGTCCGTCACCGCCCGCAGCACATAGCGGTCGCGGTCCATCCCGTCGTACCGCGAGAACTCCATCGGCTCGCCGAAGCGGACCGTCACCCGGCCCGGACGCGGGAAGCCCGCGCCGCCCGGCTGGATCTTGTCGGTGCCGATCATCGCGAAGGGGATCACCGGGGCGCCCGTCATCAGGGTGAGCCGCGCGATGCCCGTACGACCCCGGTACAGACGGCCGTCGGGGGAGCGGGTGCCCTCCGGGTAGATCGAGAAGATCTTGCCCTCCTCAAGGACCCGGCGGCCGGTCATCAGGGCCGCCACACCACCGCGGCCGCCGTCCCGGTCCACCGGGATCATGCCGACGCTGGTGAAGAACCAGGCCATCGCCCGGCCCTTGACGCCCTTGCCCGTCACGTACTCGTCCTTGCCGATGAAGTAGACCGGACGGTCCAGGCAGATCGGCATGATCATCGAGTCGATGAAGGTCAGGTGGTTGCCCGCGAGGATGACGGGACCGGTCCCCGGGATGTTCTCGGCGCCCTCCACGCGGGGGCGGAACATCAGGCGCATGACCGGCCCGAGCACTGCCTTGATGATCGCGAGACGGGACAACGGTTCCTCCGGTGGGATGCGGGTCAGCCGAGCTGACGGTGCAGCTGGCGACGATACTCGCGGGTCACGTCCGTGCGCACATCGGGTTCACCGAGTGGATACGCAGTGTTGACATGTGTTTCCGCCATGTTCGGCGTAGGTCTGCCGCCCGTAGGGCCCCGATGCCTAGCGTCGGGGGCACCCGTCGACAGGTGCGGGACATGACACAGGAGGACACCACATGACCCAGGGCGAACGCCGGACCCCGGCCCGGCGCACGGTTCTCGGAGCGGCGGGCGCCACCGTCCTCGGCGCCTCCACGGCCCTCGCCGCCGGCAGCGGCGCGGCACAGGCCGCGGCGTCGCCCGCCGCGGCGGGCCGGGGCCACGGTCACGGCCGCGGCTACCGCTCCCTTCCCGTTCCCACCGTCATCGCCCACCGGGGCGCCAGCGGCTACCGCCCCGAGCACACCCTCGGCTCCTACCGGCACGCCCTCGACCTCGGCGCCCACGTCATCGAGCAGGACCTCGTCCCCACCAAGGACGGGCACCTCGTCTGCCGCCACGAGAACGACATCACCGGCACCACCGACGTCGCCGACCACCCGGAGTTCGCGTCCCGGAAGACCACCAAGAGCGTCGACGGCACCTCGTACACCGGCTGGTTCACCGAGGACTTCACGCTCGCCGAGCTCAAGACCCTGCGGGCCAAGGAGCGCATCCCCGGCACCCGCCAGAAGAACACCCTCTACGACGGCCGCTGGACGATCCCGACCTTCGAGGAGGTGCTGCGCTGGGCCGAGGACGAGGGCCGCCGCCGGGGCCGCGAGATCTGGCTCCACGTCGAGACCAAGCACCCCACCTACTTCCGCTCCCTCGGCCTCGGCCTGGAGGAGCGCCTCGCCAAGCTCCTGCGCCGGTACGGCCGCCACCGCGCGAACTCCCCGGTCTTCCTCCAGTCCTTCGAGCCGAGCAGCGTCCAGCGGCTTTCGAAGCTCGTGGACTCGCCCGGCGTCGTCCTGCTCTCCGGCGCGAACAGCCGCCCCTGGGACTTCGTCCAGGCCGGGGACCCGCGGACGGTCGCCGACCTCGTCACGCCCCAGGGGTTGCGCTGGATCGCCTCGTACGCCAAGGGCATCGGCCCCACGCTCGACCTGGTGATACCCAAGGACGCGAGCGGCCGCCTCGGCGACCCGACCACCCTGGTCCGCGACGCGCACGCGGAGGGCCTGATCCTCCACCCGTACACCCACCGCAACGAGAACTCCTTCCTGCCCGCGGACTTCCGCAGGGGCACGGACCCGACGGCGTACGGGGACTCCTTCGGGGCCCTGAAGCGCTACCTGGGGACGGGCATCGACGGCATCTTCTCCGACAACCCGGACACCGCCCTGCTGGGCGCGGCGGACTTCACCACCCGCGACTGACCACCCGTCCATGAGGACCGTGCGGGTCCGCCGATCGGGCCCGCACGCCCTCCTCCCGGGTGGTTTGGCGTCCGAAACGCAACCACGCCCGCGTGCCCCGGCATGGTGCGGTGCATGACCACCCCCGTGACGACGCCCGAGTCCGTCCAGGACGCCACGCCCCGACCCGCGCCGGGCACCACGCCCCCGTCCGTCCAGTACGCCACGCCCCGGCCCGCGCCGGACACCACCCGCGAGTCCGGCCGGAACACCGGCCCCGCGTCGGCCCCGGACGACACCCCCGGGCTCCTCGCCGCCCTCGCCCCGCTGCTCGCCGCCGAGTCCGACGCCGAGGCGCCGGCCGCCGGTGTCGAGCCGAGCGACCTGGAACAGGCCGTCTGGCTCCGCCTCCTGGAGCAGCTGCGCGACACGGGCGCCGCCCCCGAGCGTCCCGCCGAGTGGCTGCGCCGCGCCGTCCGCGCGGAGGCGCGCCGGGCCCGGAGGACGAGCGACCGCGAACGCCCCTACCGCGACGAACCCGGCCACGACCCGGCCACCTCCGAGCCCCCCGGCTCGCCGGAGCACTCGCTGATGGCCGCCGAGGGCCGCCGTACTCTGCGCGCCGCTGTCACCAGGACGCCCGGCCGCTGCCCCCGGGTGCTGACCGCGATGCTCGATCCCGAGGACCCCACGTACCGGGAAATCGCAGGAGAGTTGGGTATCTCACAGGGCAGTCTGGGGCCGATGCGTTCCCGTTGCCTGGGATGCCTGCGCAGAATGCTGGCTGCAGAGGTTCCCGCCCCCGGCCGTCGGGGAAGGGTGCGGTAAACCGATGATCGACAGATGAGCGGGAGGCGTGCACACATGGGCCTGAGTGTGACCATCTCAGCGGCGGACGCGGCGGACGCGGAGCACATCCTGAAGCTGCAGTACCTCTGCTACCAGAGCGAGGCGGAGCTCTACGGGGACTGGTCCATCGAACCGCTCACCCAGTCGCTCGACGGCCTGCGTGCCGAACTGGCCGAGGGGTACGGGCTGGTGGCCCGGCTCGGCGACGAGGTCGTCGCCTCCGTACGGGCCAGGCTCGACGAGGACGGCACGGTACGGATCGCCAAGCTGATCGTGCACCCGCGGATGCAGCGGCACGGCCTCGGCGGCCGCCTTCTCGACGGCATCGAGCGCCACTTCGCCGAGACGGCCGTCCAGCCTTCTCCGTCGCCCAAGCGCTTCCAGCTCTTCACCGGCCACCGCAGCGAGGGCAATCTGCGCCTCTACCGCAGCAAGGGGTACGCGCAGGTCGCCACCCGCGAGCTCGGCCCCAGGCTCACCCTGGTGACCCTGGAGAAGGCCGCCGCCTGACTCAGGCGGCCGTCGCGGTACGCGACCGGCGCAGCCACCAGATGCCGCTCAGCGGCAGCAGGACCGGAATGAAGAGATAGCCGTAGCCGTAGTCCGACCAGACCGTCGCGTCCGGGAAGGCGGACGGCTCGATCAGCGTCCAGGTCCCCACGATCAGTACGCCCGTGAGCTCGGCGGCGCAGCACACCAGCGCCGCCCTGCGGGCCTTCTCCCCGCCCCGCACCAGCGTGTAGGTGATGAACGCGTAGACGACGGCGGCCACCGCCGACAGGGTGTACGCGAGCGGTGCCCGGTCGAACTCGGTGGCGATCTGGTAGATCGAGCGCGAGACCGCGCCGACCGACATCACGCCGTAGAGCCAGACCAGCAGGATGCCGGGGCCCGTGACGAGACGGGCCTTCGTGCCCCGTGCGGCCTTCTCCTGCGTCTCGGTCATGGTCAGCCCACCGTCCAGATGTCGTGGAGACGCACTTCGAGCACGGCCAGGACGACCGCGCCGGCGGCCACCGTGGCCGAACCCCACCGGCTGCGCTCCGCGAGCGACATGAAGCCGGCGATGGGCACCGCGCACAGCGCCCCGAGCAGATAGGCGACGAAGATCGTCGCGCCCTCCTCGGCCTTCTCGCCGCGCGCCAGCTGCACGATCCCGACGATCAGCTGGACCAGGACGAGGAAGGTCACCACGGCCATGCCGATGAAGTGCCAGTCCTTGGTCGACTGGTCGCGGAAGGCGGCGTAGCCGCACCAGGCGGCGAGGGCGAGCGCGGCCACGGAGACCGCGACCGTCAGGGCGTCAAGCATGCGCCCGAGGGTATTACGGTGCGAATGGCCCGATGCGCTCGCCCCCCACGCCGTCGCCGCGGGGACGCGCGCGGATGGTGGCCTTGGCCACAGCCGGCGCCCGTGACGTCTCCGGGAGACCCCTCGGGGCCCCGGTGAGGGGTGCCCGTCTCCGCAGGCCACACGGGGGAAGTGGGCGGAACGAAGGCTTCCGAAGTGTCCGCATGGCGTCTCAGTGACGTCCGCTATTCGGACAGCCTCCATTCGTTCGCACCTGCGCATGCTTTACTTGCAGACATGACCACGACGAGCAGCCGCACCCTTGCGACCGAGGCGATCCCCACGCCCGGTGCTCGTTGTATGTGTCGAATGTGCGCCTTCTGAGGGCCCCCGCCTGAGTTTCGCGCCCCGAAGCGAGACCGACGGCCGTGCCGTTCCTCCCGTCTTCCGGCGGTGGACCGTGCCCGCCCCGCGCACCGCCGAGACTCCCGGCCACCCGCCGGACCGGCCCCCGTGCGCCTGACTGTCCGAAGACGAATGCCCCGTGCGTGACGGACCCCGCGTCGCGCACTCGACAGTGACGGAAAACCCCTGTGATCACCACTTCGGGCCTGACCAAGGTCTACGAGTCGCGCGGCCGACAGGTCACCGCTCTGGACGGTGTCGACCTCCACGTCCGCGAGGGCGAGGTATTCGGCGTGATCGGCCAGAGCGGCGCCGGCAAGTCCTCGCTCATCCGCTGCGTCAACCTCCTGGAGCGCCCCACCTCCGGCACCGTGACCGTCGACGGCGTGGACCTCACCGCCCTCGCCGGCAAGAGCCGCCGTGCGGGCAGGGACCTGCGCCGGGCGCGCAGCAGCATCGGCATGGTCTTCCAGCACTTCAACCTGCTGTCCTCCCGCACGGTGAAGGACAACATCGAGCTCCCCCTGGAGATCCTCGGCGTCTCCGGAGCCGAGCGTTCCCGCCGCGCCCTCGAACTCCTCGACCTGGTCGGCCTCGCCGACAAGGCCAAGTCCTACCCCGGCCAGCTCTCCGGCGGCCAGAAGCAGCGCGTCGGCATCGCCCGCGCCCTGGCCGGCGAGCCCAAGGTCCTGCTCTCCGACGAGGCCACCAGCGCCCTCGACCCGGAGACCACCCGCTCCATCCTCCAGCTGCTGCGCGACCTCAACCAGCAGCTCGGCCTCACCGTCCTGCTCATCACGCACGAGATGGACGTCGTCAAGACGATCTGCGACTCGGCCGCGCTGATGCAGAAGGGGCGGATCGTCGAGTCCGGCACCGTGAGCGAACTGCTCGCCACTCCCGGCTCCCAGCTGGCGGCCGAGCTCTTCCCGGTCAGCGGCGCCCACACCGGCCCCGACCGCACGGTCGTCGACGTCACCTTCCACGGCGACGCCGCGACCCAGCCGGTGATCTCGCAGCTCTCCCGCACGTACAACATCGACATCTCGATCCTCGGGGCGGCGATGGACACCGTCGGCGGCCGGCAGATCGGCCGGATGCGGATCGAACTGCCCGGACGGTACGAGGACAACGTCGTCCCGGTCGGATTCCTGCGCGAGCAGGGCCTCCAGGTCGAGGTCGTCGAGGAGACGCTCACTGAAGAAACGGTTGTCCAGGGCGCGGCGACCCTGCTCGTGAAGGAAGGTGCCAAGTGACCTGGTCCGAGATGCAGCCACTGCTGGAGCAGGGCACTGTCGACACCCTCTACATGGTCCTGTGGGCCACGGTCGTCACCGTGCTCGGCGGCCTGCCGCTCGGCATCCTCCTCGTCCTCACGGACAAGGGCGGACTGCTGCAGAACCTGCCGGTCAACAAGGTCGTCGGTGCGATCGTGAACATCGGGCGTTCGCTGCCGTTCATCATCCTGCTGATCGCCCTGATCCCCTTCACCACCCTGGTCGTCGGCACCTTCATCGGCCCCACCGCGATGATCGTGCCGCTCGCCATCGGCGCCATCCCCTTCTTCGCCCGCCTCGTCGAGACCTCCATCCGGGAGGTCGACCACGGGCTCGTCGAGGCCGTCCAGGCCATGGGCGGCGGCATCCCCACCATCGTCCGCAAGGTCCTGCTCCCGCAGGCCCTGCCCTCGCTGGTCTCGGGCGTCACCACCACGGTCATCGTCCTCATCGGCTACTCGGCGATGGCCGGCGCGGTCGGCGGCGAGGGCCTCGGCTCCAAGGCCGTGACCTACGGATACCAGCGCTTCGACACCACGTTCATGCTGGTCACCGTCGTCGTCCTGGTCCTGATCGTGACCGTCGTCCAGCTCATCGGCGACGGAGTCGTACGACTCCTCGCCCGCCGGGGCCGTACCGCGTAACGGCCTCCCGGCCCCCCAGACTTCGTCTCTTCGACGAACACAGCCCGGACTTGTTGTCCAGGCGTCCACCGCACCACCGGAAAGAGGCACTCTTCGTGCGTAAGAACGTCAAGCTCACCGCCGGTATCGCCGCCACCGCCGCCCTCGCCCTCGGCCTCACCGCCTGCGGCACCTCCTCGGACCCCGGCTCCAAGGACTCGGCCGGCTCCGGCGACACCTCCAAGGCGCTCGTCGTCGCCGCGTCCCCGACGCCGCACGCCGACATCCTCAACTACGTCAAGGACAACCTGGCCGAGAAGGCCGGCCTGAAGCTGGAGGTGAAGGAGTTCACGGACTACGTCCTGCCGAACACCGCCACCGAGAACGGCCAGGTCGACGCCAACTTCTTCCAGCACAAGCCGTACCTCGACGACTTCAACAAGAAGAACAACACCCACATCGTCCCGGTGGTCAACGTCCACCTGGAGCCGCTGGGCCTCTACTCCAAGAACATCAAGTCGGTGAAGGACATCAAGGCGGGCCAGACCATCGCCGTCCCGAACGACACCACCAACGGCGGCCGCGCGCTCCAGCTGCTCGCCGAGAACGGCCTGATCACCATCAAGCCGGGTGTCGGCACCAACGCCAAGCTCTCCGACATCACCGACAAGAAGGGCCTGGAGTTCAAGGAGCTGGAGGCCGCCACCGTGCCCCGCGCCCTGAACGACGTGGACGCCGCCGTCATCAACGGCAACTACGCCATCGAGGCCAAGCTCTCGCCGGCGAAGGACGCCATCGCCCTGGAGAAGGCGGACGGCAACCCGTACGCCAACTTCCTCGCCGTCAAGGAGGGCAACGAGAAGGACGCCCGCGTGCAGAAGCTCGCCACGCTCCTCAACTCGCCCGAGGTGAAGAAGTACATCGAGGACACCTACAAGGGCTCGGTCATCCCGGCCTTCGGCGCCGCGCAGTAGACTCCGGCATCCGAGGGACCGTCAGACCGGTTCCCCCGTACAGTCCTTGAGCAGAAGGCCCCCCGCACCCCGTCCGGTGCGCGGGGCCTTCGCCACACCCCCACCCGACCCCGACCCGGCCATGCGCACCGCGCCCACATGCTGCATGCTGTGCGTTCACGGTCGATTCGGACGGTCCACGGCATGGAGCTGCGCATGACTACCACCTTTCCGGACATCTCCATCAACACGGACCGGCTGGTGCTGCGCGCGCTCGAGGAGGCGGACGCCCCCGCCCTCGCCGAGATGATGAACGACGAACTCGTCGGCGCCTGGACCGCGGTGCCCCAGCCCTTCACCGAGGCCGCCGCCCTCCGCTGGATCGCCGAGTACGCGCCCGCCGAACGCGCCGCGGGCCGGGGCATCGACCTCGCCGTCACCGAATTCCTCACGCAGCGCCTGGTCGGCGTCATCCAGCTGGGCAAGACCAACTGGCGGGTCCGCTCGACCGAACTCTCCTACATCGTCGCGCCCTGGGCCCGCGGTGAGGGATACGCCTCCGAAGCCGCCCTCGCCACCGCCCAGTGGCTCTTCGGCGACCAGAAGTTCGAGCGCCTCGAACTGCGCACCGCCGCCGACAACACCGCCTCCCAGCAGGTCGCCCAGAAGATCGGCTGCATCAGCGAAGGCGTCCTCCGCAACGCCTGCATAGCCCGCACCCGCACCGAGGACGGCAGCTGGACCGAGCTGCGCACCGACTTCATCGTCTGGGGCCTCCTCCCCGAGGACCTCGACGGCGTCGCCGACCAGATGGCCGAGGCCGGATACTCCTCGTACACCGACTGGAGCTGACCCCCGCGGCCCCACCCGAGGTACGCTCGGCACGCCCCCGACCTGCGACAACACCAGGAGACGACGAATGGCCGACCGCGTCACGGTGATCGGCTGGGACGGCTCGCCCCTCACCGCGGCGGCCCGCTCCGCACTCTCCGCCGCCACCCTGGTGGCGGGCGCCGCCCACCACCTGGCGCTGCCCGAGGTCCCGCCCGGCGCCGAACGCATCCGCCTCGGCAGCGTCGACCTCGCCGGCCGCCGCATCGCCGGCCACCGGGGCACCGCCGTCGTCCTCGCCGACGGCGACCCCGGCTTCTTCGGCGTCGTCCGCACCCTGCGCGCCCCCGAACACGGCCTCGAGGTCGAGGTCGTCCCCGCCGTGTCCTCCGTCGCCGCCGCGTTCGCCCGCGCGGGGATGCCCTGGGAGGACGCCCGGATCGTGGTCGCCCACCAGCGCACCCTGCGCCGCGCCGTCAACGTCTGCCGGGCACACCCCAAGGTCGCCGTCCTCACCTCGCCCGGCGCCGGCCCCGCCGAACTCGCCCTGCTCCTCGACGGCGTCCACCGCACCTTCGTCGTCTGCGAGGAGCTCGGCACCGACCGCGAGCAGGTCTCCGTCCTCACCTCCGACAAGGCCGCCGACCACACCTGGCGCGACCCGAACGTCGTCCTCGTCATCGGCGGCACCGCGGGCGGGACCCCCGCCGCCCCCTGGCTGATGGGCCAGGACCCGGCGGCGCCCCCGGTCCGTGGCTGGGGCCTGCCCACGGAGGAGTACGACCCCGCCGCGCACGGCGCCCCGACCCGCGCGGGCGAGGACCCGTCCCTGCGCGCCGCCCAGCTCGCCCGCCTCGGGCCCCGCACCGGCGACCTCGTCTGGGACATCGGCTGCGCGGGCGGAGCCTTCTCCGTCGAGGCCGCCCGCTTCGGCGCCGCCGTCATCGCGGTGGACCTCGACCCCACGGCCTGCGCCCGCACCGAGCAGGCCGCCCGCCGCCACGGCGTACCCCTGCAGACCGTGCGCGGCCGGGCCCCGCACGTCCTGGAGAACCTGCCCGAACCCGATGTCGTCCGCGTCGCGGCCGGCGGGGTCGCCGTCGTCACCGCCTGCACCGACCGACGGCCGGAACGCATCGTCGCCCACGCCTCCACCCGCGACGAGGCCGAGGCGATCGGCGCCGCCCTCGCCGACGGCGGCTACACCGTCGAGAGCCTGCTCCTCCAGACCGTGGGCCTCGATCCGCACGACTGGTCGGAACGCGAGCGTTCGGTCGTCTTCCTGCTCTCCGGCCGCAGGACCGACACCGCCCACGGCTAGGCCTCCACGCCTGGTCCCGGCACCCCCCACGCCTGGTCCCGGCACCCCCCACCCGTGACGGTGCCGCCCGCCGGGGCAGGTAGGCTGGCCGATTGTTGTACCGCATCCGGATGTTCGGCGCTTCGTTCGTCAATGTCCTGAATTGGTGGCCACATTGCGCCGCTGACGTGGTACGCGACAAGGGGGGACCGCGCGACGTGGCGCAGTCCACAGCGCACCGTGGCAAATCTCCCTGCCACGAGGGCCCGGGGCCGCGACAATGTGTGGGCGTCCGCGTGTCCTTCGTGCCGCGCGGCGCGCGCGCTCGTTGTTGTCGACGGGCGCAGGTCTGAAGGAGCACAAGCGATGGGCGAGGGGTACGCATGACGGACACCGGCCAGGTCCCGGGCGAGGGGCTGCCGGAGAACGCAGGCATGGTCGAGCAGCCGGGCATCCCCGCACCGGGCGCGTACACCTTCCTGGACCCCTCCGAGCACACCACCGAGGACGACGACCTTCTGCTGATGCCGGGCGCCC
>NZ_LIPQ01000297.1:0-479 GCF_001418135.1 Streptomyces aureus | reverse complement strand
GCCGCCGGCGGCACCCGTGGTCCCGAACCAGTCGGCCCCCCACCAGGGCGTGCCGGCCGTGCATCCGACGGCCCCCGAGGCGCCGGCCGTGATCGGTGACCCGCTCACCGACCCGCTGCCGGACCCGCTCACGGCCCCGCTGGACTCCGTCGCCCTCGCCGACGTCCTCACGGCCCCGCAGCACCAGACCCCGCCGCAGGGCGTCCCGGCGCACGGCGTCCCCACGGACCAGCCGCTCGGCACTCCGGCGCACGGCGTCCCGCTCGTCGGCACCCCGGCGCACGGTGTCCCCGTGGACCAGGTCACCGGCACTCCCGCGCACGGCGTCCCGGTGGAGCAGCCGACGGGCACCCCTGCCCACGGCGTCCCGCTGGACCAGCTCACCGGCACCCCCGCGCACGGTGTCCCCGTGGCCCCGCAGGAGCAGGTGCCCACGCAGCACGGCTACGAGCCCGGCATCCTCGACACCGGCGCGCACG
>NZ_LIPQ01000296.1 GCF_001418135.1 Streptomyces aureus | reverse complement strand
CCCGGCCGACGGGACGGAGAGTTCCCCGGCGGACGGGCCGGGCCGCTCCTCGGCCGTCCCGGCGAGCTGTGCCTGGTCGGCCGGGCCGCGCAGTGCCTCGGCGGCCGGGTCGCGCAGTGCCTCGGTGATCCTGCCCGCCATCGCGGGCAGCGCCGCCTCCAGGCGGTCCCGCTGGTCGGGTGTGAAGCCGTGCCGCCCGCCGTCGGGCAGCCCCTCCGGCCAGTCCAGCGCCACGCGCACGGGCGCGGGCCGACGCGGGGCCGCGGCCGAGCCGGGAGCGGGCGCCGTGCCCGGCCCGTACGCCCGTTCGTGTTGCGCCACCAGCGCCTGGCCCTTCTCCAGGACCCCCTCCGGGAGGCGTACGGTGCCGGCGGCGCCGGATATCAGGTCGACGCGGGCGCCTATCTCCGCCGCGAAGGCGTCCAGGCGGCCGAGGTCGGCGGCCGAGCGCATGTCGACGAGGGCGACGACGACGTACCGGTCGCGCGGGTAGCGCTCGTGCAGGGCCCGTACGGTGTTGAGGACGGTGTTCCCGGTGGAGAACTCGTCGTCGACGAGGACCAGCGGGCCGTCGCCGGCGAGCAGCTTGGGGTCCTCGGGCAGCAGCAGGTGCGAGGTGGCGTGCGAGTGGGACTCCTCGAAACCGCCCGCGCGGGCGACTCCGGCCACCGGCCGCCGGGTGGAGTGGAGGTACGGGGCGAGGCCGATGCCGTCGGCGACGGCGTGGCCCAGGGCGGTGGCCGTCTCGGCGTACCCGAGGACGACCGCGCGCGCGGCCTCCTCGTCACCGAGGAGCGCGCGGACGCGCCGGCCGAGGTCGAGGCCGGAGCCGTAGACCACGGACGGCCGCTGCGGCACGTGCTTGCCGAGCACGCTGGAGACCAGCAGATGGGCCCGTTTGGGGTTGCGACGCAGTGCGAGGCCCAACAGGGCCGGTAGCGCCTCGTCGCCGATCAGTTCGACGCCCAGTCGCTCCGCGACCCACGTTCCGGTCCACACCACGTCGTCGACGTCCCTTCGTCAGCCGGCAAGTCCGGCGGTGAGCAGATCCACGAAGCCGACGTCCTCCTTGGCGACGCCGAAGAGCTCGGCGCGCAGGAGGGTGCGTTCGGCCCACGCGCGATGCGGCTTCACTTCGTTCATCTTGTTCGTGTAGGCGGAGCGGAGCACTCCGCCGCCGCCCTGTTCGGGCCTCAGGATGTCCTGGGCGTCGCTCCACTCCTCGTGGCTGACCACGGAGAGGGCGTGCACCGGCACCACGTGGGTGGGATGGATGCAGGTCTTGCCGAGCAGGCCGTTGGCGCGGTCGAGTTCGATCTCGCGCAGCAGGCCGTCGAGGTCGTGTTCGATGAGGGCCGTGCGCAGGTCCTCGGCGCGGCCTTCGAGGAAGGGGCTGCGGCGCAGCTGGGGCTTGAACATGCGCTCGCCGGGCCGGAAGTACTCCCAGACGGGTCCGGTGACGGTGAAGCCGGTGCCGTCGGAGCGGCCGAGGACGTTGACGACGTCGGCGATGACGTTCGCGACGATCTTGACGTCGTAGGCGGTCATGTCGGGCGAGCGGCGCAGCCCGTAGGCGGAGCAGAAGTCGGTGACGCCGAGGCGCAGGGCGAGGACCCGGTCGCGGTACTTCTCGGTGATCGAGACGATGCCGGCGAGGGTCTCGGCCCGGGTCTCCAGGTGGAGGAGCTCGGGGGACTCCAGGACGGGCATGGCGAAGAGACGCCGTCCGCTCGTCCGCTCGGCCAGGGCGAGCGCTTCGAGGAAGGCCTGGCCGCGTGCCTCGGTGAACTTGGGCAGTACGAATCCGGACAGTAGGCGGACCGTTTCTCCAAGCCGGGCGACGAGGTCGGTGATCTGGCGCGGATCGCGGACCCGGATGAAGAGGAGCGGCAGATCCGCGGCGGTGCCCGTGGCGGTGTCGGCGTCCGTCACGGTCCCGGCGGAGTGATCGGCGAGGTCGGCGAACTGGCGTACGAGGTTGTCCTCGCCCGCCTCGACATCGGCGTCGCTGATGGAGTCCTCCAGGCAGAGCACCATGGAGACCACTCCACGGGCCGCCTGCTTGCGCACGTCGTCGGCGAGCCTGGGCCGGGTGGCCGGGCTGTAGAGCGTGGCCCCCAGGGCCACGGCGAGCGTGCGCGCGGGCGAATCTGCCGTGAACGCGGCCGGTTCCCGATGGAAGAGACCGGCCCGCGCCGCGGACGGGATGTGCCCGAAATGACGCATATAAGTCCCCCGTCTACCTCTCTGGAACCTGACGACATGTGGCCGGTAATAGTACGTAGGTGCGGGTGTCCTCAGTTCCCTTCGAGCATGAAATCCAGGTAACTCGTCGGCGTCCGTCACGCCGCCCCGCGACAGGTGACGCCCCCGCGTTGTCCGCGGGTCTGCCGGGAGGGCAGGATTACGGTCATGACGCACGCGATGCTGAAGGGCTCCAACGTCCCTCTCGACACCGCGGCCGTACGGGCCGTGCTCCGCTGGACCCCGGGCTCCGGGGTCCCCGACGTGGACGCCTCGGCCCTGCTCCTGGGGCCCTCCGGCCGGGTGCGGTCCGACGAGGACTTCGTCTTCTACAACCAGCCGCGCCACCCTTCGGGCCTGGTGCGACGGCTGCCGAAGAAGCGTGACTCCAAGGGTCTCACGGACACCGTGGAAGCCGACCTCGGAAGCCTCGACCCCTCCGTCGACCGGGTGGTGATCGCGGCCTCCTCCGACGGCGGCACCTTCCGCTCCGTCTCCGACCTGCGGATCCTGCTGTACGACGCGACGGCGGGACCCGACGCCGAGGCACTGGCCCTGTTCTCCGTGACGGCGGAGACGGGCGAGGAGACGGCCGTGATCTGCGGCGAGCTGTACCGCCGCGGGGACGGCTGGAAGTTCCGTGCCGTGGGTCAGGGCTATCCGACGGGCCTGGTCGGCCTCGCCACCGATTTCGGCATCTCGGTCGACGAGGACGCGCAGGACGCGGCGCAGGAGGCCGCCGAGGAGGCCCAGAGCGCCCAGGACGGCTCCCAGGAGGCCCAGGGCGGCTTCCGCGAGGTCCCGGGCGGTCAGGGCTCCCCCGGCGGGGCCCAGGGGGCCACGGCGGCCACTGTCGCCTCCGGTGTCGGCGACCCGGACCTCGACCTGACCGTCGTCCACACCCCCGTACCCGTGCCCCCGCAGCCGACCGTGCCGCCGCCCATGCCCGACCGGGCGCCCGCCTACGGCTACCCCCAGCAGCCGGTGAACACCGCCCCGGCCCCCGCGTACGGCTATCCGCAGCCGGTGACCGCCCCCGAGCAGAACCCGGCACCGGAGTTCCGGATGCCGCCGATGGGCCCCCAGTTCGTCAGGTCCTGAGGGACCCGGCACTCCCGGAGGGTGGCCCGGGGGCGGCCATACGGACGCGGTCAACCGGCTACGCCTTGGTCTTGTAGCCGCGCCCCCACTGGAGACCCCAGCCGTACAGCCGGTCCAGTTCGGCCTGGAAGCCGTACACGAAGCGCACCTCGCGGCGGACCGTCAGCTCGCCCTTGGCGTTCTCCACGGAGAAGACCGCGCAGGAGCGGGCCTGCGGGGCCCGCTCGTCGAGATCGATCTCGATCCGGGGGCCGTTGCTCGGATAGAGCGTGATCTTGGCGTGCGTCCGGTCGAAGGCCGGCGTCTGGTCGTAGATGTACACGAAGAACAGCAGGCGCTTGATCTCGTCCTTGTGGTCCAGATTGACGAAGATCGTCTCCCCGGAGGAGCCGCCGAAGCGGTCGTCGCCGCTGAGTTTCACGTACGGCGCGCCGTTCAGGTCCCCGAAGAAGCCGCCGAGCGGCTGCACCACGCCCTTGCTGCCGTCGGCGAGCTCGTAGAGGCAGCCGAGGTCCAGGTCGACGTTGACCATGCCCTGGGTGTGCGCCTGCACGACCTCGGGCTTGAAGAACTGGGACGGGTTGCGGAGCAGCCGGCCGCTCTGCCGGGAGCGTCCTTCGAGATCGGAGGTCCGCATCCGCCACGAGAGGTTCACCCGGAGGTTGCCGGTGGCGGCGCCCTGCTTGGTGAGCGAGACGGACGGGCGCCGTTTCGTCAGATCGATCGTGTTCGACGCGGCGCTGCCCGAGTCGAACTGCGACGCCGTCCTCCCCGGAAAAAGGTTGTCCCAGAAGGCCATGCCGCCTTCACCCCCCACTGATCGCCGGCCCCACTGTTCGCCGGCACCGCTGATCACCGACACCGCACATGCCTGCGGGGCGGCCGGGTGCACCGACCGCCCCGCAGTGAAGCGTTCCTCATTGCCGGGGGTGTCACACCCCGGACGACACCTCGGTCTTGTCCCCCGCGGGACCCGACCCGCCCTCGGCCGCCGCGAGCGCCTTGTTGCGCCGTACGGAGGACCAGAAGGACCAGGCGATGAGGGCGACACCGATGAGACCGGTGATGACCTCGGGGATCTGGTAGCGGATGGAGACCATGAGGATCAGGGCCAGCGCGCCGATCGCGTAGTGCGCGCCGTGCTCCAGGTAGACGTAGTCGTCGAGGGTGCCCTGGCGGACCAGGTAGACCGTCAGCGAACGGACGTACATGGCGCCGACGCCGAGGCCGAGCGCCATCAGGACGATGTCGTTGGTGATGGCGAAGGCGCCGATGACACCGTCGAAGGAGAACGACGCGTCCAGGACCTCCAGGTAGAGGAACATGAAGAAGGCGGCCTTGCCGGCCAGCTGCACGACGCCGACCTGCTTGCCGCTGCGCTTGGCCTCCTCCTCGGCCTCGTGCTCGCGCTCCTCCTCTTCCTCCAGCTTGTTCTCGAAGTAGCCGGAGAGACCGCCGACGACGAGGTACGTGATGAGGCCGAAGACGCCGGAGAGCAGGACGGTCGACGCCGCGTCGATGTGCGTGCCGCCGTGCTGGTGGGCCTGGGTCGCGAAGGTCATGGCGCTGATCGCCAGGACGACCAGGGCGATGCAGACCGACAGCATGTCGACCTTGCCGAGCTTGGCCAGCGGGCGCTCCAGCCAGCCGAGCCACTTGATGTCACGGTCCTCGAAGATGAAGTCGAGGAAGATCATCAGCAGGAACATCCCGCCGAAGGCCGCGATCGAGGGGTGGGCGTCGGTGACGAGCTGCTCGTAGCGCTCGGCGTCGTTGAGTGCGAGATCGACGGCCTCGATCGGGCCGATCTTGGCACTGATCGCCACGATCACGACGGGGAAGACCAGCCTCATGCCGAAGACGGCGATGAGCACACCGATGGTGAGGAAGATCTTCTGCCAGAAGGCATTCATCTTCTTCAGGATTCCGGCGTTGACCACTGCATTGTCGAAGGACAGCGAGATCTCGAGGACACACAGGATCGCGACGATCCCGAACGCCTCCCACCCCCCGTAGAGCACCGCTGCGACCAGGCCGAGCGCCGTGATGGCGAACGACCAGCCGAAGGTTTTCAGAACCACTGTTTGCCCCATCGTGAATTACGCGGCTTTACGAAACGTTGACCCCGAAGTCTAGAGCGATGCCTCTCAGCCCTGACGCGTACCCCTGACCGACCGCGCGGAACTTCCATTCGCCGCTGTAGCGGTAGAGCTCGCCGAAGATCATCGCGGTCTCGGTGGAGGCGTCCTCGGAGAGGTCGTAACGCGCGAGTTCCTGACCGTCCATCTGGTTCACGACGCGGATGAACGCGTTGCTGACCTGCCCGAAGCTCTGGCCGCGGTTGTCGGCGTCGTGGATCGACACCGGGAAGACGATCTTGTCGCAGTGGGCCGGCACCTTGGAGAGGTCCACGATCAGGGACTCGTCGTCCCCGTCGCCCTCACCGGTGAGGTTGTCGCCGGTGTGCTCGACCGAGCCCTCGGGGCTGCGCAGCTGGTTATAGAACACGAAGTACTCGTCCCCGAGCACCCGTCCGCCCTGGCACAGCAGCGCGCTGGCGTCGAGGTCGAAGGGAGCTCCGGTGGTGGAGCGCGCGTCCCAGCCGAGCCCGACGAGGACCTGGGTGAGGTTGGGTGCGGCCTTGGAGAGGGAGACGTTGCCTCCCTTGGCGAGCGTGACGCCCATGATTCGTTTCCTCCCCGGTGGTGATGAGGCACGTCCGGCGCCGCACGGGATGTGCGGCGCCGGACGGTTGGAACGGTTCGGCTCAGACGTTGACGCCGAAGTCCTGCGCGATACCGCGCAGGCCCGAGGCGTAGCCCTGGCCGACGGCGCGGAACTTCCACTCGTCGCCGTTGCGGTACAGCTCGCCGAAGACCATGGCGGTCTCGGTCGAGGCGTCCTCGGAGAGGTCGTACCGGGCGATCTCGGCGCCGCCGGCCTGGTTCACGACGCGGATGAACGCGTTGCGCACCTGGCCGAAGGACTGCTGGCGGTTCTCGGCGTCGTAGATCGACACCGGGAAGACGATCTTGGCGACGTCGGCCGGCACCGTGGCCAGGCTGACCTTGACCTGCTCGTCGTCACCCTCGCCCTCGCCGGTGAGGTTGTCACCGGTGTGCTCGACGGAGCCGTCGGCGCTCTTCAGGTTGTTGAAGAACACGAAGTCCTGGTCGTTGCGGACCTTGCCCTCCGCGCTCACCAGAATGGCGCTGGCGTCGAGGTCGAAGTCCGTACCGGTGGTGGTGCGGACGTCCCAGCCCAGACCGACGGTCACGGCGGTGAGGCCAGGGGCCTCCTTGGTCAGCGAGACGTTGCCGCCCTTGCTGAGGCTGACTCCCACGAGTCCCTCCATGTGGTTTCCAGGGGCAGCGCCCCCAGTCGTGCGTTGGCATCGGATCAACGAGTGGATCCTAGTGACGGGTTCCCGCTCGAAACAGTCGATTCGCCCGGTGAATCCGGGTGTCGGGTCCCGGAGGGCTCCCGGACCGCGCCGCCGGAGGCTCCCGGCGGCGTTCCCGGCGGAGGTCAGATCGCTTCGAGGGCCTTGACGTACTCGCCGAGGTCGCGTGCGTCCGGCAGGGCGTTCACGACGGTCCAGCGGACGACACCCTCCTTGTCGATGATGAAGGTGCCGCGCACCGCGCAGCCCTTCTCCTCGTCGAACACACCGTAGGCACGGGAGGCCTCGCCGTGCTGCCAGAAGTCGGAGAGCAGCGGGTACTCCAGGGCCTCCTGCTCGGCGAAGACGCGCAGGGTGTGGATGGAGTCGTTGGAGACGGCGAGGAGCTGGGTGTCGTCGTTGACGAACGCCGGCAGGTTGTCGCGCAGCTCGCCGAGCTCGCCCGCGCAGACACTCGTGAAGGCGAAGGGGTAGAAGAGCAGCACCACGTTCTTCTCGCCGCGGAAGTCGGAGAGCCGGACGGTGCGCCCGTGGTTGTCCTTGAGCGCGAAATCCGGGGCCTCGGTGCCGACCTCGATCGCCATCGCGTACGCATCCCTTCGACGGGGCCCTGACCTTGGGCCGAATCGGTGAACCCCACCCTACGGCCTGTGCGCGCGAGGCCCGGCGGTCCGGCGGGCCCGCGCGCACGAAAGCCCCCGCCGGGGGACCGG
>NZ_LIPQ01000295.1 GCF_001418135.1 Streptomyces aureus | reverse complement strand
CAGACGGGAGTTCGACGACGGGCCTGGGCGCGCGGGGTGCGGGTCCGGGCGAAGGGCGCGCCTACTCGTCGCCCTTCAGGCGGGCTCGTACGCGCTCCACCACGTCCGCGTATCTCGCCTCCGCGCCGTAGCGCGTCGGTTCGTAGTACTGGCGGCCGTGGATCGTGTCCGGGGCGTACTGCTGGGCCGCGATGCCGCCCGGGACGTCGTGCGGGTAGACGTAGCCCTGGGCGTGGCCGAGCTTCGCCGCGCCCTTGTAGTGGCCGTCGCGCAGGTGCGGCGGGACCGATCCGGCGAGGCCGTTGCGTACGTCCGCCAGGGCGGCGCCGATCGCGGTGGTCGCCGCGTTCGACTTCGGGGCGAGGGCCAGGGCGATCGTCGCGTGGCTCAGGGTGAGCGCCGCCTCGGGGAAACCGATCATGGCCACGGCCTGCGCGGCGGCGACGGCGATCGGCAGCGCGTTCGGATCGGCGAGGCCGATGTCCTCGCTCGCGGAGATCATGAGGCGCCGGGCGATGAACCGCGGGTCCTCGCCCGCCTCGATCATCCGGGCCAGGTAGTGCAGGGCCGCGTCCACGTCCGAGCCGCGGATCGACTTGATGAGCGCGCTGGCCACGTCGTAGTGCTGGTCGCCGTCCCGGTCGTACTTCACGGCCGCGCGGTCGACGGTCTCCTCGACCGTCTCCAGAGTGATCTCCGGCTCGCCCTTGGCGATGGCGGCGCCCGCGGCCGCCTCCAGGGCGGTCAGGGCGCGACGGGCGTCGCCGCCCGCGACACGCAGGAGGTGGGCCTCGGCGTCCTCCGGCAGGGTCACCGCCCCGCCGAGCCCGCGCTCGCCGGTGAGCGCCCGGGCCATCAGGCCACGCAGGTCGTCGTCGGTCAGCGGCTCCAGGGTGAGGAGCAGGGAGCGGGACAGGAGCGGGGAGATGATCGAGAAGTACGGGTTCTCGGTGGTGGCCGCGATGAGCGTCACCCAGCGGTTCTCGACGGCGGGCAGCAGCGAGTCCTGCTGGGCCTTGGAGAAGCGGTGGATCTCGTCGAGGAAGAGGACGGTCTCCTTGCCGTAGCCACCGACCGCGCGGCGGGCTCCGTCGATGACCGCGCGGACCTCCTTGACGCCCGCGGTGATCGCCGACAGCTCCACGAACCGCTTGTTGGTCGCCTTGGAGACCACGTACGCCAGGGTCGTCTTCCCGATACCGGGCGGGCCCCAGAGGATCACGGAGGAGGCGCCGGCGGGGCCGCCGTCGCCGTCGCCCACCAGGCGGCGCAGCGGCGATCCGGGCTTGAGCAGGTGCTTCTGCCCCACCACCTCGTCGAGGGTGCGCGGGCGCATCCGGACGGCCAGCGGGCTGCTGGCGGGGTCCTTCTCCTGGCGGTCTTCGGCTGCTGCGGTAAAGAGGTCGGGCTCCACAGTCATGAAGCCTAGGTCACGCCACCGACAGCGCCGGCTCGTCGGCGGTCCGCCGGCGGACGGTCAGCTGGTCCAGAAGTCCCACCAGCGGGTCAGGATCAGCATGCCGATGATCCCGACGTGCAGGACGGGGAGGACCCAGGTGAACTCGTCGAAGAAGGTCCGGAGGCCGCGAGAGGCGGGGATGACGCCGCTGCGGACGTTCTGCGAGGTCACGTACCAGAACATGACGATGGTGGCGACCCACGCCAGGCAGCACCACAGGCACAGCGAGTTGATCTCGTACAGCGACTGGTACATGAGCCAGGTGCAGAAACCGACACCGAAGAGGGTGCCGGCGTTGAGGCCGAGCCAGTACCAGCGGCGGTAGCGGGCCCCGGCGAGCAGGGCGAGACCGATGGCGATCACCATGGCGTACGTGACGAGGCCGAGCATCGGGTTCGGGAAGCCGAAGACCGAGGCCTGCTCGCTCTTCATGATGTTGCCGCAGGAGACGATCGGGTTGAGGCTGCACCCGGGGACGAAGTTCGGGTCCTCGAGGAGCTTGAACTTGTCGATCGTGATGACCCAGGCGGCGAGCACCCCGGCCGCTCCGGTGATCACGAGCATCCAGGCGAAGGCCTTGCTCGCCCCGATCGTGCCGCCGTCGTGCCGGCCGGACGCGGCCTCGTCCACCGCTGCCTTCGTCATGTCGCCTGTTCCCTCGCTCGCGAGCCTTGTGGGCACGGTCATTCTGCCGTACGAGGCAGCGCGCCCACCGTTCGCCGGAGATAAGTGAAGCGAACATAAGGACGACGAGCAGGGGCCCGGACCCACGCGCGTGCGTGGGTCCGGGCCCCTGCTCCGGAAGTGCGTCAGGCCAGCTTGGCCCGCACCGCGGCGAGCAGCGCGTCCACGGCGACCGCCTGCTGCTCGCCGGACTCCATGTCCTTGAGCTGGACGACACCCTCGGCGAGGTCGCGCTCGCCGGCGACGACCGCGAAGCGGGCGCCCGAGCGGTTGGCGTCCTTCATCGCGCCCTTGAGGCCCTTGCCGCCGAACGAGAAGTCCGCGGAGATGCCCTCCCTGCGCAGCTCGGTGACCTTGCCGAAGAGGATCCGGCGCGCCTCCTCGCCGATGGCCACGGCGAAGACGCTGGTGACGGCGGGGAGGTCGAGCTCGATGCCCTCCGCCTCCAGGGCGAGGACCGTGCGGTCCACCCCGAGCGCCCAGCCGACGGACGGCAGCGCGGGGCCGCCGATCATCTCGGAGAGGCCGTCGTAGCGACCGCCGCCGCCGACCGCCGACTGCGAGCCGAGGCCGCCGTGGACGAACTCGAAGGTCGTGCGGGTGTAGTAGTCCAGGCCGCGCACCAGCTTGGCGTCGTCCTCGAACTCCACGCCCGCCGCGGTGATCAGGGCGCGCACCTCCTCGTGGTACGCCTTGCACGCGTCGCAGAGGTAGTCGCCGAGCAGCGGGGCGCCGACGAGCTGCTTCTGCACGGACTCGCGCTTGTCGTCGAGGACGCGCAGCGGGTTGATCTCGGCGCGGCGCAGGGTCTCCTCGTCGAGGTCGAGCCCGCGCAGGAAGCCCTGGAGCGCCTCGCGGTAGACGGGACGGCACTCCTTGTCGCCCAGCGAGTTGAGCAGGATGCGGAAGTTCCGCAGCCCGAGGGAGCGGTACGCCTGGTCGGCCAGGATGATCAGCTCGGCGTCGAGCGCCGGGTCCTCGGCGCCGATGGCCTCGGCGCCGACCTGGGAGAAGTGGCGGTAGCGGCCCGCCTGGGCCCGCTCGTAGCGGTAGTACGAGCCGGAGTACCAGAGCTTCACCGGCAGGTTGCCCTGCTTGTGCAGGTTGGCCTGGAGCGCCGCGCGCAGCACGGACGCGGTGCCCTCGGGGCGGAGGGCGAGGTGGTCGTTGCCCTTCGTGGTGAGGGTGTACATCTCCTTGGTCACGATGTCGGTGGACTCACCGACACCGCGGGAGAACAGCTCGACGTTCTCGAAACCGGGGGTCTCGATGTAGCCGTAGCCGGAGTTCCTCAGCGGCGTGGAGATCGCGTCCCGGACCGCCAGGAAGGTGGCGGAGCGGGGCGGGATCAGGTCGTACGTGCCCTTGGGGGCCTGAAAGGTGCTCACGAAAGTCTCGTCACATTCCTCGTCGGGGAGCGTCCGTGCTCCCGAGACCGGCGGCCACGTCCCGCAGATAGGGGTTCGTGGCGCGCTCCTGGCCGATGGTCGTCTGGGGACCGTGTCCCGACAGCACCACGGTCGAGTTGTCGAGCGGCAGGCACACGCGGGCCAGCGAAGCGAGCATCTCGTCCATGTCACCGCCGGGAAGGTCGGTGCGTCCGATGGAGCCGGCGAACAGCAGGTCCCCGGAGAAGAACACGGAGGGGACCTCCGTGGTCTCCGGCATCCTGAAGGTCACCGACCCCTTGGTATGACCGGGCGCGTGGGCGACGGAGAAGTCCAGACCGGCGAGCCTCAGCTCGGCGCCGTCCGTCAGTTCTCGCACGTCGTCGGGCTCTCCCACGGTCAGCTCGCCCATGAGGGGCATCCCGATGGAGCGGCCGAGGGCCTTCTCCGGGTCGCTCATCATGTAGCGGTCGGACGGGTGGATCCACGCGGGGACGTCGTGGGCGCCGCACACCGGGACGACGGAGGCGACGTGGTCGATGTGTCCATGGGTGAGGACGACGGCGACGGGCTTGAGCCGATGCTTCTTCAGCGTCTCCTCGACACCCTGGGCGGCCTGGTGGCCCGGGTCGATGATGACGCACTCCTCGCCTGCGGCGGGGGCGACCAGGTAGCAATTGGTCCCCCAGGCCCCGGCGGGGAACCCGGCAATCAGCACGTTCGTCCTTAGATGTCGTCCGGCACGGGGGCTCGGAATTCGCGGAACCCGCGGAAAACGCGGAATACGGCAGATCAGAGCCTACCGGCGGTGCCGGTTCCACAGCCAACCCGTATACGGTACGGGCACACCCGGCCAGGACAGGAACAGACGAGCGACAGGAGCGGAACCGGTGGTCACCAGCGATCAGCGGCGGCGGCAGCTTGCCAGGGAGAAGTACGCGCGGCAGCAGCAGCGGCGGGAGGAGAACCGGCGCAAGGCGAAGCGCCGCAACACCGTCATCGCGGCAGCCCTCGCGGTGGTACTCGCGGCGGGCGGCGCGGTGTACGCGTCCGTGGCGCTGACGGGCGACGACTCCAAGGACGACACGGCGGGCTCCGACAACTCGGCGAGCAGCTCCCCCAGCAGCCCGGCGCCCTCGCAGAGCGAGTCGTCGAGCGCCGAGCCGAAGATGACGGTGGACGCCAAGGCCACGTACGCCATGGCGCTCAAGACGAACGAGGGCGACATCACGATCACCATGGACGCGGCGAAGACCCCGCGCACGGTGAACTCCTTCTCGCACCTCGCCGCCAAGAAGTACTTCGACGGGACGAAGTGCCACCGCCTCACCACCAGCGGCATCTTCGTGCTGCAGTGCGGTGACCCCAAGGGCGACGGCACCGGCGGCCCGGGCTACACCATCCCGGACGAGAACCTGGACGCCCTGGGCAAGGCGGGCGCGGACGGCTCGGTCACCTACCCCGCGGGCACCGTGGCGATGGCGAACACCGGGCAGCCGGGCAGCGGCGGCTCGCAGTTCTTCCTCGTCTACAAGGACACCAAGCTGCCGCCGAGCTACACGCCGTTCGGAAAGATCGACGCGGCCGGCCTCGATGTGGTCAAGGACGTCGCCGAGGCGGGCGTCACGGGCGGCGCCACCGACGGCGCCCCGAAGAAGGCCGTCACCATCGAGAAGGCGACCGTCGCGAAGAAGTGAGCCGGGGTCCGCACGCGCGCGTGACCGCCGAATCTCGGTCGCGCTGAGTGCGGACAGCCGGGCCGCCGTTCGCCTAGATTGGCGTTGTGCAGCGTTGGGCCGTCGGCCGCGCTGCGGAAGGCGGGCGAGGCCCGCCGGGAAACTGTGGACGATGCCCGGGGGGTACGACCCCGCGACGGCATCATGGTGAGGAGGCGCTGTGAGCAGCGACCCGTGGGGCCGCGTCGACGAGACGGGCACCGTGTACGTGCGGACGGCCGAAGGCGAGAAGGTCGTCGGATCGTGGCAGGCCGGCACCCCTGAGGAGGCTCTGGCCTACTTCGAGCGCAAGTACGAGGGCTTGGTTGTCGAGATCGGCCTCCTCGAGAAGCGGGTGAAGACCACCGACCTCTCGGCGAAGGACGCCACCGCGGCGATCGAGCACATCCGCCAGCAGATCGACGAGCACCACGCCGTCGGTGACCTGGCCGCGCTCGCGACCCGCCTCGACAAGCTCGTCGAGACGGTCGACTCGCGCCGCGAGGAGCGCAAGGCCCAGAAGGCCAAGCAGACCGACGAGGCGCGCTCCGCCAAGGAGAAGCTCGTCACCGAGGCCGAGGAGCTGGCCCAGAGCGAGCAGTGGCGCTCCGCGGGCGAGCGGCTGCGCGCGCTCGTGGACACCTGGAAGGGCCTGCCCCGGCTCGACCGCAAGTCCGACGACGAGCTGTGGCACCGCTTCTCGCACGCCCGCTCGGCGTTCTCGAAGCGCCGCAAGGCCCACTTCGCCTCGCTCGACGCCCAGCGCGAGGACGCCCGCAAGGCCAAGGAGCGCCTGGTCGCCGAGGCGGAGTCGCTGTCGAACTCCACCGACTGGGGCACCACGGCGGCCCGCTACCGCGACCTGATGACGGAGTGGAAGGCGGCCGGCCGCGCCCAGCGCGAGCACGAGGACGACCTGTGGAACCGCTTCCGCGGCGCCCAGGACGTCTTCTTCGCGGCGCGCGGCGAGGTCTTCGCCGAGCGGGACGCGGAGCAGACCGAGAACCTCAAGCTCAAGGAGGAGCTCGCGACCGAGGCCGAGAAGCTGCTGCCGGTGTCGGACCTGAAGGCGGCCCGCGCCGCGTTCCGTTCCCTCAACGAGCGGTGGGAGGCCATCGGCCACGTCCCGCGTGACGCCCGTCCCAAGGTCGAGGGCCGGATGCACACGGTGGAGCGGGCCATCCAGGAGGCCGAGGAGACCGAGTGGCGCCGGACGAACCCGGAGGCACGCGCGCGTGCCGCGGGTCTGACCGGTCAGCTCCAGGACGCGGTCGAGAAGCTGCGCAAGCAGATCGACGCGGCCCGCGCCGCCGGCAACGACGCCAAGGCCGACAAGCTCTCCCGTGAGCTGGAGGGCCGCCAGGCCCTGCTCGACCAGGCCATGAAGGGCCTGGAGGAGTTCGGCGGCTGACCCGGCCGTGACCGTACGAGGAAGGCCCCCCGGCCCACGGCCGGGGGGCCTTCCTCGTACGTGCCGTTACGGCCTGCGGGCCGAGGTCACGCGGTACACGTCGTAGACGCCCTCCACGCCGCGTACGGCCTTCAGGACGTGACCCAGGTGCTTCGGGTCGCCCATCTCGAAGGTGAAGCGCGAGGTGGCCACCCGGTCGCGGGAGGTCTGGACGGCCGCCGAGAGGATGTTGACGTGCTGGTCCGAGAGGACCCGGGTGACGTCGGAGAGCAGCCGCGAGCGGTCCAGGGCCTCGACCTGGATCGCGACGAGGAAGACGGAGGACTGGGTGGGCGCCCACTCGACCTCCAGGATCCGCTCCGGCTCCCGGGAGAGCGACTCCACGTTGACGCAGTCGCTGCGGTGAACCGATACGCCACTGCCGCGGGTGACGAAGCCGATGATCGGGTCGCCGGGCACGGGGGTGCAACAGCGGGCCAGCTTCACCCAGACGTCCTCGACGCCCTTGACGACGACACCGGGGTCGGCGCTGGAGCGGCGCTTGGAGCGGCCGCGGGTGGGCGGGGCCGTCTCGTCGATGTCCTCGGTGGCGGCCTCCTCGCCGCCGAGCGCCTGGACGAGCTTCTGCACGATGGACTGGGCGGTGACATGGCCCTCGCCGATCGCCGCGTACAGCGAGGAGATGTCGCTGTAGCGCATCTCGTGGGCGAGGGTGACGAGGGAGTCGCCGGTGAGGATCCGCTGGATCGGCAGGTTCTGCTTGCGCATGGCCCGCGCGATGGCGTCCTTGCCCTGCTCGATGGCCTCGTCGCGGCGCTCCTTGGAGAACCAGGCCCGGATCTTGTTGCGGGCGCGCGGGGACTTGACGAAGCCCAGCCAGTCGCGGGAGGGCCCGGCGCCGGCGGCCTTGGAGGTGAAGACCTCGACCAGGTCGCCGTTGTCGAGGGTCGATTCGAGCGGCACGAGCCGCCCGTTGACCCGGGCTCCTATGGTGCGGTGGCCGACCTCGGTGTGGACGGCGTACGAGAAGTCGACGGGGGTCGCACCGGCGGGCAGCGCGATGACGTCGCCCTTGGGGGTGAAGACGAAGACCTCGTTGCGCGAGAGGTCGAAGCGCAGGGACTCCAGGAACTCGCTGGGGTCCTCGGTCTCCTTCTGCCAGTCGAGGAGCTGGCGCAGCCACGCCATGTCGTTGAGGTGGTCGTCCTTGCCGGTCCTCTTCGGCACGTCGGCGCGGACCTTGGAGGCACCTGCGACGGCCTCCTGCTTGTACTTCCAGTGCGCGGCGATGCCGTACTCGGCGCGCCGGTGCATGTCGAACGTGCGGATCTGCAGCTCGACCGGCTTGCCGTTGGGTCCGATGACCGTCGTGTGCAGCGACTGGTACATGTTGAACTTCGGCATCGCGATGTAGTCCTTGAACCGGCCGGGGACCGGGTTCCATCGCGCGTGGACGGTGCCGAGGGCGGCGTAGCAGTCGCGCACCGTGTCGACGAGGACACGGATGCCCACCAGGTCGTAGATCTCCGCGAAGTCACGGCCGCGGACGATCATCTTCTGGTAGACGCTGTAGTAGTGCTTGGGGCGGCCGGTGACGGTGGCCTTGATGCGGGCGGCGCGCAGGTCGGTCTGGACCTCGTCGGTCACTATGGCGAGGTACTCGTCCCGCTTGGGGGCGCGCTCGGCGACGAGCCGGACGATCTCGTCGTACATCTTGGGGTAGAGGATCGCGAAGGCGAGGTCCTCCAGCTCCCACTTGATGGTGTTCATGCCCAGGCGGTGGGCCAGGGGCGCGTAGATCTCTAGGGTCTCGCGGGCCTTCTTCTCCTGCTTCTCCCGCTTGAGGTAGCGCATGGTGCGCATGTTGTGCAGGCGGTCGGCGAGCTTGATGACCAGGACGCGCGGGTCCTTGGCCATGGCGACGACCATCTTGCGGACGGTCTCGGCCTGCGCGGCCTCGCCGAACCTGACCTTGTCGAGCTTGGTGACGCCGTCGACGAGCAGGGTGACCTGGTCGCCGAAGTCGCGGCGCAGGTCCTCCAGGCCGTACTCGGTGTCCTCGACGGTGTCGTGCAGCAGACCGGCCATCAGAGTCGCCGGATCCATGCCGAGCTCGGCGAGGATGGTGGTCACGGCGAGCGGGTGCGTGATGTACGGGTCGCCGCTCTTGCGCTTCTGGCCGCGGTGCCAGCGCTCGGCGACCTGGTAGGCCCGCTCGACCTGGCGGAGCGTCGCCGTCTCGATCTTCGGGTCGTTGGAGCGGACGATCCGCAGCAGCGGTTCGAGGACCGGGTTGTACGGGGAGGAGCGCTGGACGCCGAGCCGGGCCAGACGGGCGCGTACGCGGTTGGACGAGCCGCCGGAGCGGGCGGGCGCCGCCGGCGCGGGCCGCGTGGGGGCCGCGGCCTCGGGCGCCGGGGGCTTGGGGGCCGGCGACGCGGACGCGGCAGGCGCGGGCCCGGTCTCCGCGGGCTTGTTCTGGGGCGTGCCGGTCCCCTGCGCGGCCTTGTCGGCCTTCGGGTCGGGCTGCGCGGCGGAGAGTGACTGGGCCTCGTCTGGCAAGAGCGCTCCTCTGGGGTCCCCCCGGACGGAGTCTGGGGGAGGTGCCGGGTCCCCCGGTCAGGCCCGGAAAGCCCATGGTATCGAGCCCTGACACGCACCGCTCACGCGGCCGGGGCAGGGAACGGGCCCGACGGCGGGCGCGGCACGCCCCCGGGTTCCCGGACCGGGACACTCCGGAAAACCGACGGGGCGCCCCGGGGATTCCCCGGAGCGCCCCGTGCGGGATGAAGCCCGATGTCAGACGGTGATCAGCGCCGTGAGCGGAGCGCCGTTCAGAGCCGGCTCCAGGCGGGCACGGCCCGGGAGGAAGCCGAGTTCCATCAGGACCGCGACGCCCGCGACCTCGGCGCCCGCACGACGGATGAGCTCGATCGAGGCCTCGGCCGTCCCGCCGGTGGCGAGGACGTCGTCGATGACCATGACGCGGTCGCCCGCCGCCAGGTCCTCGGCGTGCACCTCGATCTCGGCGGTGCCGTACTCCAGCTCGTACGCCTGGCGGAGCGTCGCCCCGGGGAGCTTGCCGGCCTTGCGGACGGGGATGAAGCCCAGTCCCGCACGGACGGCCACCGGGGCGGCCAGGATGAAGCCGCGCGCCTCGAGACCGACGATCTTCGTCGCGCCGTGCGCGGAGCACAGCCCGGCGAGGGCGTCGGTGAGCGCCGTGAACGCCTCCGGGTCCGCGAGCAGCGGCGTGATGTCCTTGAACAGCACGCCCGGCTTCGGGTAGTCCGCCACGTCGCGGATGCGGCTGAGCAGGAGGTCGGTGACGTCCTGGGCCTCGGCGGTCATCCTCGGTGCTCCGAGGAGCGGCCGCGACGGCTCGCCCGCGGGCCGACGACGGCGATCTCGCCGTCGTCGTCGGACCGGTCGTCCGACCCGTCGTACGACTCGCCCTTGGCGGCCGCACCGGCCCGCTTCGCCATGATGCGCTTCTTGAGTGCCCTGATCGCCGGCTCGCGCTCCTTGAGGTCGGCGACGAGCGGGGTGGCGATGAAGATCGAGGAGTACGCACCGGCCGCGAGACCGACGAACAGCGACAGCGAGATGTCGTTGAGCATGCCGGCGCCGAGGACGCCGCCACCGATGAAGAGCAGGCCGGCGACCGGCAGCAGCGCGACGACGGTGGTGTTGATCGAACGGACCAGGGTGCCGTTGATCGAGCGGTTGGCCAGCTCGCTGTACGTGAAGCGGGTCTGCTTCGTGATGTCCTTCGTCTGTTCCTTGAGCGAGTCGAAGACGACGACCGTGTCGTACAGCGAATAACCGAGGATCGTCAGCAGACCGATGACCGTACCGACGGTCACCTCGAAGCCGACCAGCGAGTAGATGCCGACCGTGATCGTGAGGTCGTGGATCAGCGCGATGAGCGCCGCGATCGCCATTCTCCACTCGAAGGCGATGGCCAGATAGATCACCACGAGGATCATGAAGATCCCCAGACCGGTCCAGGCCTTGGTGGCGATCTGCTCACCCCAGCTGGGACCGACCAGCTCCGCCGCGATCTTGTCCTCGGCGACGTTCAGGTCCTTGGCGAGCTCCGTGCGGACCTTGTCGGACTGCGCGGTGTCGAGGCCGCCGACCTGGATGCGGAGGGAGCCGTTGCCGAGCTGCTGGACGATCGCGTCGTGGCCGGAGGCCTCTTCCGCGTACTCCTGCGCCTGGCTGACGGAGACCTCCGACTTCGGGGTGGTGAAGACGGCACCGCCCTGGAACTCGATGCCCATGTTCAGGCCGCGGACGGCCAGGGCGACGATGGCGGTGATGGTGATCAGGATGGACAGGCCATACCAGATCTTGCGGTTGCCGATGAAGTCGTAGCCGACCTCACCACGGTGGAGCCGGGCGCCGAGATCTCCGAGCTTCGACATCTCACGCCTCCTTCGGGTCGACAGGGCCAGCGACAGAGGCATTGGCACGACGGGTGCGGCGCAGCGGCGGCTTGGCGCCGAGTCGCTTCGGGTCGAGGCCGGACCAGGCGTGGCCCTCGCCGAAGAACTTGGTCCGCGCGAGGAGCGTCATGACCGGCTTGGTGAAGAGGAACACCACGACGACGTCGAGCAGGGTGGTCAGGCCGAGCGTGAACGCGAAGCCCTGGACCTTGCCGACGGTGACGATGAAGAGCACGGCCGCGGCCAGGAACGACACGAAGTCGGAGACCAGGATGGTGCGACGGGCGCGCGGCCAGGCGCGCTCGACGGCCGGGCGGAGGGAACGGCCCTCGCGGAGCTCGTCACGGATGCGCTCGAAGTACACGATGAACGAGTCCGCGGTGATACCGATGGCGACGATGGCGCCACAGACGGCCGGCAGGTTCAGCGCGAAGCCGATGGCCGGGCCGAGCAGGGCCATGATCACGTAGGTGAGCAGCGCGGAGACGCCGAGGCTCAGGATGGCGATCAGCGACAGGCCGCGGTAGTAGGCCACCAGGTAGATGATGACCAGACCGAGGCCGATGGCGCCGGCGATCAGACCGGCCTCCAGCTGCTCGCCGCCGAGCGCGGCGGTGACCGTGTCGACGCTCTGCGTCTCGAAGGTCAGCGGCAGGGCACCGTACGACAGGATGTTGCCGAGGTCCTGGGCCGACTGCTGGTTGAAGTTGCCGGAGATCTCGGCGCTGGCGCTCAGCGTCTGGCGCACCGACGGGGCCGAGACGACCTCGCCGTCCAGGACGATCGCGAAGCGGTTCTGCGGGTCCGCCTGCGACGACAGCTTGCTGGTGATCGCCTGGAACTTCTTCGAACCCGCGTCCGTGAAGTCCATGGTGACGATCCACATGCCGCGCTGCTGGTCGAGCTGGCCCTTGGCGTCGTCGACGTCACGGCCCTCGACCTCGGCCGGGCCGAGGAGGTACTTCGACCAGACGCCGGGGGCGTCCTCACCGCACGCGACCGAGGGCTCGCTGGGCTTGACGCCCTGGCCCGCGGCGGTGCGCTGCTTGGGGTCGAGGCAGTTCAGGGAGGTGAACTTCTGCTGGAGCGCCGCGGTGGCGGCGTCCGGCGCCGGCGTCGCCGACGGGGTCCCGCTGGCCTTCGGCGTCGCGGAGGCGCTGCCGGTCGGCGTGGGGGTGGGGCTCGGGGCCTTGAGGGCCTCGGTGAGCGCGCGGCCCTGGGCGGAGCCGGTGGCCGTCGGGGTGGCCGACTTCTCGCCCACGGTCGAGCCGGAGGCGGAGGAGGACGGCTTCGGCGTGGCGGAGGGAGAACCGGAGGAGCTGGCGCTGGGCGCCGCGGCGGGTCCACCGTTCGTCACCGCGAGAACCGGCCGGAAGTAGAGCTGGGCGGTGGTACCGACCTGCTCCCGGGCCTGCTTCTCGTTCGTCCCGCGAGGGATGTTGACGATGATGTTCTCTTTGCCCTGCGTCTGGACCTCGGCCTCGGAGACACCGAGACCGTTGACCCGGCGCTCGATGATGCCGACGGCGGTGTTCATGTTGGTCTCGTTGACCGCCGACTCCTGGCCGGGCTCAGCCTTGGCCTTGAGCGTGATCGACGTACCGCCGGCGAGGTCGATGCCCAGGCGCGGGGTGGTGTGCCCCGACCAGAACATCCCGCCGGTGAGCGCGACCATGGCGATCAGGATGAGTGCCAGGGCGCGGCCCGGCCGGCTCTGTCCCCCCGCCGGCCTTCGGCCCTTCTTCGGTGCTGCCACCTGTCGTATCTCCCTGTCCAACCGTCCCGCGCCGGGTGTGCGCGGGACGGCCACGAAGTGTGTGTGGGGACCTTCCCCCGCAGACGTGGAACCGTTCCGGGAACCGCGCACGCCGGTGGGCGTGCGCGGTGTCCTCGGCCGCGACTACTTCGCGTCGGTCTCGCCGTCGGCCTTGCCGTCCTTCTGGCCCTCCGCAGCGTCGGTCACGTCCGACTTCTTCGTCAGATCGGCCTTCGGCGCGTCCTCGACGGTCTCCGTGGCCTCGGCGGCCTCGGTCAGCGACGAGGCGTCGTCCGGGACGACGGTGTCGGAGTCCGAGTCCTCGTCGTCACCGTGGACGATGCGGTTGTACTCGGAGTCCTCGAGGACGGCGCCGATCGCGTTCTTGGCGTAGACGGCGTGCACGCCGGGCGCGACCTCGAGGAGGACGGTCTCGTCGCCGATCTCCTTGACGGTGGCGTACATCCCCCCGATCGTGCGTACGCCGGTGCCGGGCTGCATCTCGTTGCGCATCTGCGCCGCCGCCTGCTGCTTCTTCTTGGCAGAGCGGGTCATCAGGAACATGGCCCCGATGAGGACGATGAAGGGGAGGAGGGTCACGATGCTCACGGGACGGGTTTCCTTCGCACGGTCGCGGAGAACCCGCGGCCTGATCTTCGGGGGTGGGCGCGCCGACCAGAAAGGGCGGCATCGGCGGAGTCTAGGCGAGTCCGCATCGACTGAACAACGTCCAGCATCGCACCCCGGTTCCGGTCCGGGCGAGTGTCAGCACCGTCACGCCCCGAAGAGCCCCTGTTGTCCCATTCCCGTGCCGTTCCCGGCGCTCCCTGGGCCCGCTGCCTGCGGCGGAACCAGTCCGAGGTGCGCCCATGCCGCGGGGGTGGCGACCCGACCACGGGGCGTACGGGCCAGCAGACCCTCCCGTACGAGGAAGGGTTCGGCGACCTCCTCGACGGTCTCGCGCTCCTCCCCCACCGCGACGGCCAGCGTGGAGAGACCGACCGGGCCGCCGCCGAAGAGCTTGAGCAGGGCCTCCAGGACGCCGCGGTCGAGCCGGTCGAGGCCGCGGCCGTCGACCTCGTACACGCTGAGGGCCGCCTCGGCGATCTCCCGGGTGATGACGCCGTCGGCCTTGACCTGCGCGTAGTCGCGGACGCGGCGGAGCAGCCGGTTGGCGATGCGGGGGGTGCCGCGGGACCGGCCGGCGATCTCGGCGGCTCCCGCCGGGTCGATCTCGACGTCGAGGAGTCCGGCGGAGCGGTGGATCACGCGCTGGAGCTCGGCCGGGTCGTAGAACTCCATGTGGCCGGTGAAGCCGAAGCGGTCGCGCAGCGGCGGCGGCAGGAGTCCGGCCCGGGTGGTGGCGCCGACCAGGGTGAACGGCGGGAGTTCGAGCGGGATGGCGGTGGCTCCGGGGCCCTTGCCGACGATGACGTCGACCCGGAAGTCCTCCATCGCCATGTAGAGCATCTCCTCGGCGGGCCGGGACATCCGGTGGATCTCGTCGAGGAACAGGATCTCGCCCTCCTGGAGGGAGGAGAGGATCGCGGCGAGGTCGCCGGCGTGCTGGATGGCGGGGCCCGAGGTGATGCGGATCGGCGCGTTCATCTCGGCGGCGATGATCATGGAGAGGGTGGTCTTGCCGAGGCCGGGGGCGCCGGAGAGCAGCACGTGGTCGGCGGTGGCGCCGCGCTGGCGGGCGGCTTTGAGGACCAGGTCGAGCTGCTGACGGACCTTCTCCTGGCCGACGAACTCACTGAGGTCCTTGGGCCGCAGAGCCGCCTCGACGGCCTGGTCGTCGCCCTCGGCCGATGCCCCGACGATGCGCGCCTCGTCGTCGCCGGTGGTCTCGTCGTCCCAGTTCACGGTTCTCTGCCTTCTCGGTGGTGGTGCGGTGGTCGGTGCGGCGGGGTGGGGAGGGCCCCGCGCGGCGGGGCCCGTCAGCGGGCGCGGTTCAGGGACTGCAGGGCCGCCCGCAGCAGCTGCGGCACCGGCGCCGAGCCACCCGCCGCGATCGCCTCCTCGGCCTGCGGCGTCACCGCCGCCACCGCCTCCTCCGCCTCGCGCGACGCGTAGCCGAGTCCGATGAGCGCGGCGGACAGCTGCTCCGTCCACGGCGCGGGCCCGGAGGCCGCCGCCCGCTGCGCGCCGACCATGCCACTGCTGCCGAGCGGGGCGCCGAGCTTGTCCTTCAGTTCGAGGAGGAGTTTCTGCGCGCCCTTCTTGCCGATGCCGGGGACGGCCATGAGGGCCTTCTCGTCACCGGTGGACACCGCGACGCGCAGGGCGTCGGGGCTGTGCACCCCGAGCATGGCCTGGGCGAGGCGGGGCCCGACGCCGCTGGCGGTCTGGAGGAGCTCGAAGACCTGCCGCTCGTCGTCGTCCGCGAAGCCGTACAGGGTGAGGGAGTCCTCCCGCACGACGAGGGAGGTGGCGAGCCGGGCGTCCGCACCGATCCGCAGTCCCGCGAGCGTTCCCGGGGTGCACTGGACGGCCATGCCCACACCGCCGACCTCGATGACGACCGTGGTGGGGGCGAGCGCGGCGACCGGGCCGCTGACGAAGGCGATCATCGGGTTCGGCCTTTCACTGCGGCCGCCTGCCGGGCGACCGCCTGCTGGAGACGGTTCTCGGCGACGGCCTGCTGGAGACGGTTCTGGGCGGGGGCGCGCCAGATGTGGCAGATGGCGAGGGCGAGGGCGTCGGCGGCGTCGGCCGGTTTGGGCGGGGCGGACAGCCGGAGCAGCCGGGTCACCATGGCCCCGACCTGTGCCTTGTCGGCGCGTCCGCTTCCGGTGACGGCGGCCTTGACCTCGCTGGGGGTGTGCAGGGCGACGGGGATGCCGCGGCGCGAGGCGCAGAGCATGGCGACGGCACTGGCCTGGGCCGTGCCCATCACCGTACGGACGTTGTGCTGGCTGAACACCCGCTCCACTGCGACGAGTTCGGGCTGGAAGCGGTCGAGCCACTCCTCGATGCCGCGCTCGATGCCGACGAGGCGCACCCCGATGTCGTCGTCCGCGGCCGTCCGCACCACGCCCACGCCGAGCATGGTGAGGGGCCGTCCGGCGACGCCCTCGACGACGCCCACGCCGCACCGGGTCAGACCCGGGTCCACCCCGAGAACACGCACGCCGCACCCCCTCCTCGCTCACCTGTTTGTGCAGGCTATCCGCTGCCACCGACAACGCCGCACGAACGACAGCGGGCCGACGGGGGTGTGTCCCCGTCGGCCCGCTGCGGAACCGCGTCGATCGACGGCCCGGATCAGGCGTCGACCTTCTCCATGACCTCGTCGCTGACGTCGAAGTTGGCGAAGACGTTCTGCACGTCGTCGCTGTCCTCCAGCGCGTCGATCAGCTTGAAGATCTTGCGCGCGCCCTCTTCGTCGAGCTCGACCTGCATGGTCGGGACGAAGCTGGACTCGGCGGAGTCGTAGTCGATACCGGCCTCCTGGAGGGCGGTGCGGACCGCGACCAGGTCGGTGGCCTCGCTGATGATCTCGAAGGACTCACCGAGGTCGTTGACCTCCTCGGCACCGGCCTCGAGCACCGACTCCAGGACGTCGTCCTCGGACAGTTCGCCCTTGGGGAGCACGATGACGCCCTTGCGGTTGAACAGGTACGAGACCGAGCCCGGGTCGGCCATGGAGCCGCCGTTGCGGGTCATGGCCACGCGCACGTCGGAGGCGGCGCGGTTGCGGTTGTCGGTGAGGCACTCGATGAGCACCGCGACACCGTTCGGGCCGTAGCCCTCGTACATGATCGTCTCGTAGTCGGCGCCGCCGGCCTCGAGACCCGCACCGCGCTTGAGCGCGGAGTCGATGTTCTTGTTCGGGACCGACTGCTTCTTGGCCTTCTGGACGGCGTCGAACAGCGTCGGGTTACCGTCCAGGTCGGCGCCGCCCGTGCGGGCCGCGACCTCGATGTTCTTGATCAGCTTCGCGAAGAGCTTGCCGCGCTTGGCGTCGATCACGGCCTTCTTGTGCTTCGTCGTAGCCCATTTAGAGTGGCCGGACATCTGCCTGTCTCCTTCGCGTAACCCATTTCTGAACGAACCCCAGAGATCCTACCGGGATCGGATCAGCGTGCCGCGCGCACCATGTCGACGAACAGGGCGTGAATACGGTGATCCCCGGTGAGCTCCGGGTGGAACGAGGTCGCGAGCACCCGGCCCTGTCGCACGGCGACGATGTGGCCCTCGTGCTCGGCGAGGATCTCGACCTCGGCACCGACGGACTCCACCCAGGGGGCCCGGATGAAGACGCCCTCGACGGGGCCGTCCTCGATGCCCGCGACGGTGACGCCGGCCTCGAAGGACTCGTTCTGCCGCCCGAAGGCGTTGCGGCGGACGATCATGTCGATGCCGCCGAAGGTCTCCTGGCCCGAACGCGGGTCGAGGATCTTCTCGGCGAGCATGATCAGACCGGCGCAGGTGCCGTAGACCGGCAGGCCGGCGGCTATGCGCTCGCGCAGCGGCTCCGCCATGCCGAACAGCTCGGCCAGCTTGGAGATGGTGGTGGACTCCCCGCCGGGGATGACCAGACCGTCGATCTCGGCCAGCTCTTCGGGGCGCCGGACCGGCCTGGCCACGGCGTCAGCCGCGGCCAGGGCGATCAGGTGCTCCCGTACGTCGCCCTGGAGTGCCAGGACACCGATCACGGGTGTGCTCATCAGTGACTACCAGCCGCGGTTGGCGTAGCGCTCGGACTCGGGGAGGGTGTCGCAGTTGATGCCGACCATGGCCTCGCCCAGGTTGCGGGAGGCGTCCGCGATGATCTTCGGGTCGTCGTAGAAGGTGGTGGCCTTCACGATGGCGGCGGCGCGCTTGGCCGGGTCGCCCGACTTGAAGATGCCGGAGCCGACGAAGACGCCCTCGGCGCCGAGCTGGCGCATGAGCGCGGCGTCGGCGGGGGTGGCGACGCCACCGGCGGAGAACAGCACGACCGGGAGCTTGCCGAGCTCGGCGACCTCCTTGACGAGCTCGTACGGCGCGCGCAGGTCCTTGGCGGCGGCGAACAGCTCGTTGTTGTCGAAGCCGCGCAGCCTGGCGATCTCGTTCTTGATCTGGCGCAGGTGGCGGACGGCCTCGACGACGTTGCCGGTGCCGGCCTCGCCCTTGGAGCGGATCATGGCCGCGCCCTCGGCGATACGGCGCAGGGCCTCGCCCAGGTTGGTGGCGCCACAGACGAAGGGGGTCGTGAAGGCCCACTTGTCGGAGTGGTTGACCTCGTCGGCCGGGGTGAGGACCTCGGACTCGTCGATGTAGTCGACACCGAGGGACTGCAGGACCTGGGCCTCGACGAAGTGGCCGATGCGGGACTTGGCCATGACCGGGATGGAGACCGCGCCGATGATCTCTTCGATCATGTTCGGGTCGGACATGCGGGCCACGCCGCCGTCCTTGCGGATGTCCGCGGGGACCCGCTCCAGGGCCATGACGGCCACGGCACCGGCGTCCTCGGCGATCTTCGCCTGCTCGGCGTTGACCACGTCCATGATCACGCCGCCCTTGAGCTGCTCGGCCATGCCGCGCTTCACACGGGCGGTGCCGGTCTCGGGGGACTGGGGGGAAACGGAAGGCGTGGTGGACACGGGTACCTCACTCGTGACAACAGGGGTTGACGACTAGGTTGAGGAAACAGTCCACGTGCAGTCCACAGCAAGGGCCAATGTGGACCCGGTGGATCGTTTTCGCAGGCTGAGAGCGTCAGGCCGGGCGGTCGGCAAGGGCCACCGGCGCCTCGTCGTCCATTTCGAAGGCCAGCGGGAAGGGCGCGTGGCCCGCGAGCCGGAACCAGCGGACCGTACGGTGGCGCCGCAGCGCGCGGGCGGCGCGGACGGCGTCGTTGTGGAAACGGCGGGCCATCGGCACCCGGCGGACGGACGCCGCGAGCTCCTCCGCGGCCTCCTCGCCACCCGGAGCCTCCCGTACGAGCTCCACCTGCTCGGGCTCGCCGAACACCACCCGCAGGGCCTGGCTCAACTCGCTCTCGGCGACCTCCCGGTGGTCCTCCTCGGCCTGCCGTGCGGCGTGCGCGGCCTCGTACAGGACGATCGAGGCGGCGGGGTCGAGAACGCCGGAGGTGGCCAGCTCCTGGGTGACCGAGGCCCGGCGCAGCAACTGCGCGTCCAGGGCCGCGCGGGCGGCGTCGATACGGGAGTGCAGCCGGTCGAGCCGTCCGGCGGTCCAGCTGAGATAGACGCCGATGAGAATCAGCGCGACGACGGTCCAGATCAGGGTTTCGGTCACGGGCCGAAAGGCTACCGGGGCGGCGGCAGCACCCCTTCCCAAAGGCCGTGGTCATGGGCGAACAGGGCACGCGCGGGCCGGCCCGCG
>NZ_LIPQ01000294.1 GCF_001418135.1 Streptomyces aureus | reverse complement strand
GCCCACGGCCCCTGGCAGCTCGTCCGTGCCGAACTGCGCCGCCGCCCCGCCGCCCGCCTCTCCCTCGGCGTGGTCGCCTTCTTCGCGCTCCTCGCCGCGGCCGCCCCGCTGATCGGCGCGCTCGGCGGCTGGGGCCCGGACGAGTTCGACAAGAGCGCCGTCGACCCGTACCTCGGCGGCCTCCCCATCGGACCGCTCGGCGGCGTCTCGGCCGAGCACTGGCTCGGTGTCGAACCCGTCACCGGCCGCGACCTGTTCGCCCGGGTCGTGCACGGCGCCCAGGTCTCCCTGCTCATCGCCTTCTCCGCGACGGCGATCGTCGTCGTCGCGGGGACGGCGGCCGGCATCGCCGCCGGCTACTTCGGCGGCCGCACCGACACCGCGCTCTCCCGGCTGATGGACCTCACGATGTCCTTCCCCTCCCTCATCTTCATGATCGCGATGATGTCGGTGGCGCGCGACGTCAACCGGATCGTCCTGATGACCGCCGTCATCGGCCTCTTCGGCTGGCCGGGCATCGCCCGGATCGTCCGCGGCCAGACCCTGTCGCTCAAGCACCGCGAGTACGTCGACGCCGCCCGCGTCGGCGGTTCCGGCCCCCTGCGCATCCTCGTCCGCGACATCCTCCCGGGCGTCGCCGGGCCCGTCATCGCGTACACGACGCTGATCGTCCCCGGGATGATCGCCACCGAGGCCGCCCTCAGCTACCTCGGCGTCGGTGTCCGCCCGCCGACGCCCTCCTGGGGCCAGATGATCGCCGAGAGCGTCGCCTACTACGAGACGGACCCCATGTACTTCGCCGTCCCGAGCCTCTGTCTCTTCCTCACCGTGCTCGCCTTCACCCTGCTCGGCGACGCGCTGCGCGACGTCCTCGACCCGCGAGGAGGCGGCGCGTGATCCTCTACCTCGCCCGACGCCTGCTCGGTGTGCTCGGCGTGCTCGTCGCCATCGCCGCCGTCACCTTCGCCGTCTTCTACGTCCTGCCCTCCGACCCCGCCGCCGCAGCCTGCGGCAAGTCGTGCAGCACCGAACGTCTGGAGGCCATCCGGGCCCACATGGGCCTGGACGCCCCGCTGTGGCGGCAGTTCGCCGACTTCGTCACCGGCATCTTCACCGGCCGCACCCTGGGCACCGGCACGTACGCCCTGCACTGCGACTTCCCGTGCCTCGGCTACTCCTACGAGAACAGCCAGGGCGTGTGGGACCTCCTGGTCGACCGGCTGCCGGTCTCCGCTTCGCTGGCCGTCGGCGCCGCCGCGATCTGGCTGCTCCTCGGTCTCTCCGCGGGCGTCACCGCCGCACTCCGCAAGGACACGCTCACCGACCGCGTCCTGATGGTCGGCGCGGTCGCCGCCGCCTCGCTCCCCGTGTACTTCACCTCGGTGATGCTGATCTACGGGCTGATCCGGGTCACGGGCCTGCTCCCCTACCCGCAGTACGTGCCCTTCGGCACCGACCCGCTGTCCTGGGCCTCCAACCTGCTGCTCCCGTGGCTGGCGCTCGCCCTCCTCTACGCCGCCATGTACGCGCGGCAGAGCCGGAACTCGATGATCGAGTCCATGGCGGAGCCGTACATCCGCACCGCGCGCGCCAAGGGCCTGCCGCGCCGCACCGTGGTCGTCAAACACGGTCTGCGCGCCGGGATGACACCGATCCTGACGATCTTCGGGATGGACCTCGGCGGGCTCCTCGCGGGCGCCGTCATCACCGAGTCCATCTTCGGGCTGCCCGGCATCGGACGGCTCTTCTACGGTGCCCTGTCGACCGGGGACCAACCGGTCATCCTCGGGGTGACCCTGCTCGCCGCCACCTTCATCGTCGTCGCCAACCTGGCCGTCGACCTCCTGTACGCCGTCGTCGACCCGCGAGTGAGGTACTGATGGGCGCCCCCGCCCCCCTCCTGTCGGTACGGGACCTCACGGTCACCTTCCCGACGAAGCGCGGCCCCGTCCGGGCCGTCGACTCCCTCGCCTTCGACGTGCTGCCCGGCCGGACGCTCGGCATCGTGGGCGAGTCCGGCTCCGGCAAGTCGGTCACCTCCCTCGCCGTCATGGGCCTGCACACGGGCGCCGAGATCAAAGGTTCCGTCACCCTCGCCGGGCGGGAGCTGATCGGCCTGTCCGACCGCGAGCTGAACGCGCTCCGCGGCCGGCGGATGGCCATGATCTTCCAGGACCCGCTGTCCAGCCTCCACCCCTACTACACCGTCGGCGAGCAGGTGGCCGAACATCACCGGGTCCACTTCGGCTCGCGCCGGGCCATCGCCCGCGAGCGGGCCGTCGAAGCACTCGCCGAGGTCGGCATCCCCGAACCCCGGCGCCGGGCAGGCGAGTACCCCCACCAGTTCTCCGGCGGCATGCGCCAGCGGGTGATGATCGCGATGGCCCTCGTCTGCGAACCCGACCTCCTCATCGCCGACGAGCCCACCACCGCGCTCGACGTCACCGTCCAGGCGCAGATCCTGGAGCTGATCGCCCGTCTCCAGCAGGAGCGGGGCCTCTCCGTCGTCATGATCACGCACGACCTGGGGGTGGTCGCCCGGGTCGCCCACGACGTGCTCGTCATGTACGGCGGCCGGGCCGCCGAACACGCCCCAGTGGACGCCCTGTTCACCTCCCCCGCCCATCCGTACACCCGCGGCCTGCTGGACTCGCTGCCCCGCCTCGACGACCCCGACGACGCCCCGCTGCGGGCCATCCCGGGCGGCCCGCCCTCACTGCTCGAACCGGCTCCGGGCTGCGCGTTCGCACCCCGCTGTCCCCGCGCCGCCGTCGGCTCCGCCGAGGAACGGGGCCGCTGCACGAGCGAACGCCCGTCCCTCGGCGGCCCGGACGGACACCCGGCCGCCTGCCACTTCCCCGCGTACGAAGGCGTCGCCCCATGACCACGACCGCACCGCCCCTCCTCCGCGTACGGGACCTCGCGGTCACGTTCCCCGGCCGCCGAAGGGGCTCGGCCCCGATCCGGGCCGTCGACGGCATCGGCTTCGACGTGGCGGCGGGCGAGACCCTGGGCCTCGTCGGCGAGTCCGGCTGCGGCAAGTCGACCACGGGCCGCACGATCGTGCGGCTCCTGGAACCCACCGCCGGCTCCGTCTCGTACGGAGGAAGGGACATCAGCCACCTCTCGCAGCGGGCGCTCAAGCCGCTGCGCCGCGACCTCCAGATGGTCTTCCAGGACCCGCACTCCTCCCTCAACCCCCGGCACACCGTGGCCCGGATCATCGCCGACCCGCTGCTCGTACAGGGCGCCACGGTCGCCGACGCGCGCGAGCGCGCCGTGGAGCTGATGGAACTGGTCGGCCTCATCCCTGAGCACATCGACCGCCACCCCCACGAGTTCTCCGGCGGACAGGCACAGCGCATCGGCATCGCCCGCGCCCTGGCCACCAGCCCCCGGCTCGTGGTGGCCGACGAACCGGTCTCCGCCCTCGACGTCTCCGTCCAGGCACAGATCGTCAACCTGATGGAACGGCTCCAGCGCGAACTCGGGCTCGCCTACCTCTTCATCGCCCACGACCTCTCCGTCGTGAAGCGGGTCTGCGACCGGGTGGCCGTCATGTACCTGGGCCGGATCGTGGAGATCGGCGCGAAGGAACGGGTGTACGCCGCCCCCGCCCACCCCTACACACGGGCGCTGCTCTCCGCCGTACCGCTGCCGGACCCGGCGGCCGAGCGGAGCCGGGAGCGGATCACCCTGCTCGGCGACCCACCGAGTCCGGCCGCTCCCCCGCCGGGCTGCACCTTCCACCCGCGCTGCCCCAAGGCGCGGGAGATCTGCCGGACCGAGGCACCGCCGCTGCGGACACTCGTACCGGGCGAGGCGCGTGAGGTCGCCTGTCACTTCCCCGAGGGCGTCTGAGCACGCGAAGGCCCCGGTCCCGCGTGCGCGCGGGACCGGGGCACCGGTGTGTTCAGGACGAACGGGCCGCCGTGTACAGGGCGGTGGCGACCGCGAGGTCCTCCCAGGCCATGCCCACGCTCTTGAAGAGGCGCGGGTGCCCGGCCGACGGCTCCCGGCGACCGGCCACCAGGTCGGCGAGGTCGCCCGCGATGTGGTCGGCCCCGATCGCCCCTTCGGAGACCGGGACGAGCAGGTCGCCCGCCTCCCGCAGCGCGGCGGACCGCGCCTCCACATAGACCTCGGACCGGACCACGAGCGCGGTGTCGGTCTCGCGGGCCGTCGGCTCGTGCGAGCCGACGGCGACGACGGTGGCGCCGGGTGCCACCAGGGTTCCGTCGAAGAGCGGTACCCGGGCCGTGGTGCAGCAGACGACGAGATCGGCCTCGGCCACCTCGTCGGGCGTACCGGTACGGGCGAGCACGCCGAGGGTCCGCGCGTACCCCGCGAGGGCGCGCCCGCCGGCCGGTTCGCGTGCGACGACGACCGCCTCGGCGACCTCGCGGACGGCGAGGACGGCCTCCAGGTGACCGTACGCCTGGGGGCCCGCCCCGAAGAGGACGAGGCGCAGGGGCCGGTCGGCCGGTGTGAGGGATCGGACGGCGAGGGCGGAGACGGCCGGGGTACGCAGCTCGGTGAGCGCGGCTCCGTCGAGGAGCGCGAGCGGCCGGAGGTCGGCGCCGTCGAGGAGCAGGTACGAGCCGGTGATGCGGGGCAGCCCGCGGGCCGGGTTGCCGGGGGCGACTCCGGCGACCTTGACGCCGGCGAAGGAGCCGAAGGCCGCGGGCATCAGGAGGAGTTCGCCGGCGGGGACGGGCACGGCCGTGCGGGGAGGTCCGGCGTCGGGGTCGAGTCCGGTCCGCAGGACGTCGGCGAGGACGTCGGTCAGCGCCGCCGGCCCCATCAGCCGGGCCATCGTCGCGGCGTCGAGGAGCAGGGGCGGGCTCACAGGAGGAACCCCGCTCCCAGCTCGTCGTCCGGGTCGAGGACGAAGGCGTGGGTGCCGGTGCGGTGGGTGGTCCCGCTGACCTCGGTGATCCCCGCGGCCAGGAGGCGCCCGGTGAAGACGGTCCCGACGACGGACTCGTGCCGCAGGCTGTCTCCGACGGCGAGACGTCCGTCGTCGCCGAGCAGGGCGAGGCGTGCGGAGGTGCCCGAGCCACAGGGCGAGCGGTCGATCTGCCCGTCGGCGAAGACGGTGACGTTGCGCTGGTGGAGTCCCTCCGCGGTGTCGGGGAGCTCCTCGTACAGGATGACGCCGTACACGTCGTGCGCGGGGAGCGCGGCGCGGATCTCCCGCCCTGCGCGGACGAGTTCGGGCAGGGCACGGGCGGAGACGTCGAGGCCGAGGTCGCGGGCTGCAACGGAGACGTAGAGGGCCCCGGAGTGGGCGAGGTCGGCGTCGACGGCGCCGAGCGTCGTGGTCACCTTGACCTCGCGGGCGACGATGCGGGACGGGACGTTGCGGAAGGTGACGCCGGTGGTGCGGCCGTCCGCCCGGTGCACGACGGCGGTGACGCGGCCGGAGGGCACGTCGATCCGTACGGAGACGTCGCCGTCGTCCGGGGCCGGGACGCGCCCCGTGTCGACGGCCCAGGCGCCGAGGGCCATCGTGCCGTGGCCGCAGGCGGTGGAGTAGCCGTCCTTGTGCCAGAACAGCACGCCGAAGTGGGCGCCGTCGTCGTCGGGCGGCACGATGAAGCCGCCGTACATGCCCGCGTGTCCGCGCGGCTCCCGGGACAGCAGGCGGCGCAGGTCGTCGAGTGGGCCGGGGCGCGGGTCCGTGCCCGATCCGCCGGTCGTGAGGGCGGTGGCCCGGCGTTCGGCGACGGTGTCGCCGGGGATCGGGGGGAGGTCCACGTCGACGATCCGGAAGGGTTCGCCGACGGTGTGGTAGTCGGTGGTGCGGACCGTGTGCGGGGTGGTGCTCACGAAGTACGGCCTCCGGGAGGGGATTCGGGATGTGCGCCGGGCCGGCCCCTCCCCGTGGAGGGACCGGCCCGGACAGGATGGGTCAGCCCGGAGTGGGTCAGCTGCGGAGGGGGCCCTCACAGCTGAAGCTCGACGTGCCGGCGACCCTGGTGGACCAGATGTCGATCGGCCCGAAGGAACAGTTCATGTCGGCCAGGTTGTTCGAGGCGGCGCCCGCGCGGTCGAGGATGAAGTAGTCGACCGTCTCGGACATGTCCTTGAAGTTCTGGTCGGCACTGCTCCAGTTGGACAGGTTGGCGGTGATCCGGCCGGTGCAGACGAACCGCCGCTTGCCCGGCTCGCCGTTCTCCACGCAGTCGGGGGTGTTGTAAGTGGCGGTGGCGAAGGTGGACTTCACCGTGGCCAGGGCCGCGTCGCGCAGCTGGGCGTTGGGGGTGAACGTGGTGTTGGGGACGAACAGCGTGTCGACCTGGGCGATCTGGGTGTCGAGGAAGCGGTCGTAGTCGCGCTGGAGGTTCGTGTCGGAGCCGAGGCGGGTGCGCCAGGCGTCGTACGCGGCGACGTCGTTGTTCCGCAGGTGGGTGTACATCTCGCGGATCAGGGAGGGCTTCTCGTTCCAGAGGAACTCGAAGAACGTTCCCGCGTAGTTGTAGAAGCGGAAGCCGTCGCCGTCGTAGGTGGCGTTGAGGATCTGCCGGAGGTTCATCCGGGGGCCGCCGCCCGCCGTGTCGTTGATGATGCCGCGGACCAGGGACTTGCGGACCTTGATGCCGTCGCTGCGGGTGGCGCCGTCGAAGAACTCGGCGGTGCCCTCGTCCATGAAGGTGGTGCGGTCTCCCTGGTACCAGGGGCCCTCGCCGAAGAAGCCGGGTACCGCGTAGCGGCCGTTGAGGTAGTGGGTGTACTCGTGGCGGAAGAGCTCTTCGAGCGTCAGCGACGAGTCCTGCGGGACACGCCGCTGGTAGGTGTAGAAGGTGGCGCCGCGCTCGATGTAGATGCCGCCGTTGTTGGTGTCCATCCCGGTCAGGATGGGGTGGTAGTTCTCGTAGTCGGCCCGCGAGCCGTACAGGACGATGGTGAGGGTGGTGTTGGGGTCGCCGGCGAGCGGCCGCTCGGTGCCGACCACCCGGTGGAACTGTGCCTTGACCTGCTTGCTCGCGTAGTAGAGCTGGTCGACGGTGGCCCGGTCGAGCCCGGTGCGGACCTTGATCGCGCCGTTGTCGTAGGTGTACGTGTACGGGAAGATCTGCGCTTCGATGTCCGCCTTGCAGACGCCGTACGGCTTGCACGCGTCGAAGTAGTTGAGCCAGGAGACGATCTTGGCCCACTGCTGGCTGCCGCGGCCGAAGGTGGTGACCACCTGGCCGAGCAGGCCGCCGAGTTCGGCGGTGATCTCCGTCCGCAGGCTGGGGATCTCGCCGAATCGGCCGTACTCGCCGAGGGCGTCGCGGGCGACCCAGTCGTTGGCGGTGCCCTTCAGGTGGACGTACCCGGCGAAGGCCTTGAAGACGGCGCGGTACGCCGGGTCGGCGGCGGCCGCGGCCCGGAAGGCGGCGTCCTGGTTGCCCGGGTAGACGCCCAGGTAGTTGACGGAGAGCGCGGCGAGCGCGGCCCCCGCCCAGGACGGGTCGAGGTGGGTGGCGGTGTGCGACGGGTCCATGGTGGCGAGGACCCGCTTGATCAGACCGAGCTGGTGCTGCCGGAGTCCGGGGGCGCTGGCCGCGTAGAGGGCTTCGCGCAGGGTCAGGGCGTTGCTCTTCGTGACGTCGAAGGTGCGGGCCGCGTTGCCGAAGTCGGCGACGGCCTGGCGGACGGCGTTCACGGTGGGGGCATCGGTGGTGTCGATCTCGTCGCGGGAGTAGTCGTGGTAGGCGACGGCGTGCAGGTAGGTGAACATCTCCTCCAGGTGGGAGGAGTTACGGCCGTCGTGGGCGGCCGCCAGGCCGGATATTCGGCGCGCGACGGCCTGGACGTGGGCGTCGGACATCACGGGCGTGAGCCGGGCGTCCCAGGTCCAGATGAGTCCGCGCAGACAGTCGTCGGCGAGGACCGCGGGGTCGGCGAGGAAGTCGGCGAACTGCTCGGGGCCGAGCCCGGTGATCCCGTCGAGCGTGCAGGGAACCCCGGCGGCGGTCGTCTTGGTGCCGGCCGAGAAGGTCCGTGCGGCGGTGCCGGTGGCCGGTGCCCGACCGGGGACGCGCCCGGCGGCGAGGCTGCCGGGGGCGGGCGCGGGCCCGAAGGTCTTGCGGGGAGCGGTGGCGAGGCGCTCCACCTCGTCGAACGGATTGGTTCCGTGCTCGGCCCGCGGGGCCGGAGCGCCAGTCGACGCGGCGGGGACAGCGGTGGCGCGGGCGTCCGTGTCGGCCGCGGAGGCCCCGGTCTGGCCCGAGGAGGCCAGGAGGGTCACCGCGATGGCGGAGGTGAGCAGGGACGAACGCACACGTCTGTGGATGGACAACAGAACTCCATGAGTGGTGGGGGAACGTCAATGGGGATGTGACGAGAACTGTTGTGGTGCGCACGGTGTTTGACGAAGGTTCATCGAACCGTGTGCGGTGTAACATAGTAATGTGAAATTGCACTGACAACCCCTCTGCGGCCACGAGTTACCCGAGGTTCCTCCCGAGCCGCCCGCCACCTCGGCCCCTCGGCCCCTCGGCTGCGCCCCGTACCGCCTCCGGTGCCGGGCGACCCGACCCGGGCCGGCTCGGGAACCGTTCCTCCGCATCCTGCGTGACCTTCTGATGTGTTGTCGGCCGATGGTCGGGAGAGCGGAGGGAACCGGATGCGAGCTCCGACGATGGTGAACGTGGCGGCGATGGTTTGCGTGGCTCTGATGGCGGCTGCGTGCGGTCCGGAGAAGACGAAGGAGGACGCGGGCGCGAAGCCTTCGCAGCCGACCTCGTCCGCTTCCGCTTCCGCATCCGCATCCGCATCCGCATCCGCATCCGGGTCAACGCGGACCGAAGAGCCGCCGGCCACACCGACCGCGACCGCTCGTACCGGGAAGCCGTCGGCGGTCTCGACCGGCGAGCGGCCCTCCCCCAGGACCAAGGAGGGCGCGATCCGGCGCTACGAGCAGTACCTCCACGCCCTCGGCCACGAGGACATCGACACGGTCTGCGACGTGGCCGGGCCCGCCGCGAAGCGGGCGGAGGACCAGGGATTCGGCCCGTGCACGTCGACGTACACCGCCGTCTTCCAGATGATGTCGCCCGCACAGAAGAAGGCCCTGCAGACCGCGACGGTCGATCCGCAGCGCGTCGCCGTCCGCACGCCCGGCAAGATCGAGATGCCGGTCGAAGCGGTCAGGTCCTCCGCCACCTTCTCCGAGAGCGACCTCGGCAGCTACACCCTGGAGTACCTCAGGAACGACTGGTACATCACCGACTGATCAAGCGCGAGGCTAGGACCTGCCGAGGCGGCGCCAGACTCCGGAGCGCTTCTCCTGGGGTGCGCTCCCCGGGGGACGGACTTCCAGCGACCAGTCGCCCGCTCCTTCGACGACCGCCACGAGCAGGGGCCCCTCCGGCAGTACGCGCGTGGCCTGCGGGCTCCGGCCGGACTCGCTCGCCAGCAAGTCCGGGAACGGGGCGGGGGCACCGGGGCGACGCGGCTTGTACGCCTTGACGCGCACGGACCCGGTCGCCTCCGTCGGACGCAGACGGGTGACCAGCTCGCCGACGGGCCCGGTGTGCAGCAGCACCTCGGAGCCCCGGCCGGTGGCCGCCTCGCCGAGCCGGCGCACCGCGGTCACGGGCCGGATCACGATCGTCCACTCGTCGTCGTCATAGCAGTCGACGCGGAAGCGCAGCGGGTACAGGTTGTCGCACCACATCGCCCGCCTCTCGAACCGGTGGGACGTTTTCGTGTCCCCCAGGTCGACGGCCTCCCTGCCGTTCCAGTCGATGGAGTCCAGGTCGAAGAAGCCCTTGCCGGTCCGGGCGAACTCGACCAGGACATAGCCGGGCGGTGGGGTCGATTCCATGGTGAACTTTGCGCTGCCCCGGCCGTTGTAGACGATGTCGTCGAACTCCCCACCGAGGATCGCGGCGGCGGCGATCGCCTCGGGCGACGGGGCCGGCGAGGGCATCACCGGGATCGCTCCCGGCCCACGGGACGGGGTCCGGATCGAGCCCTGGGTCGAGCCCTCGGACGGGGACAGGGCTCCGGTCCGTGCCTCGGGCGTGGCCTGGGCGAAGGCATGCGGTGCGTAGGAGCCCGTGCCGTGTGCCCCGGCCTCCCCCTTCGTCAGTCCGCCGCCGCCGTGCCCCTGGGCCGGACCCGAGACCTGCCCCCACTCCGTACCAGCAACATCGGCAGCGGATCCGGAGGACTTGCCGACGGCCCCGCGCGGAAGCTCCACCGGCACCGGCCCGCCCGCGGCGGGTGCCGGCAGCGAGACGCCGAAGTCCTCCGCCAGCGCCTTGAGCCCCCCGTCGTAGCCCTCGCCCACCGCGCGGAACTTCCAGCCACCGTCACGCCGGTAGTACTCACCGAGGACCAGTGCCGTCTCGGTGGTCGCGTCGTCGATCTCGTACAGGGCGAGTTGCTCCCCGGTCGCGGCGCTCAGCGTCCGCACCGACAGGCCGGGCACCTGCCCGAGCGTGCCGTTCCGGCCGACGGCGACGATCACGACGCGTCCGACGTCCGGTCCGACCCGCTCGGTGTCGAGGTCCAGCCGGTCCGCGGACCGGCCCTCCACGGCGCCGCCCCGTTCGAGGGCCAGTTGCCGGACGGCCTTGCCGGTGGCGTCCAGGAGCAGCGCGGAGGCCGCCACCTCCGGCACCCCGTCACCGGCCGCCTGCCTGACGACCTCGATCCGCCACGCCTGCCCGGGGACCGGCAGGTTCTCCCCCTTGATGATCTCCGTCACCACGTCATGCTGGCACGCGATCCCGGGCAGGTCCACGCCCCGGGAACGGCATTGGTCAGGCGAGCGGGGGCTCGGTGTCGTCCCAGTTCCATCCGGTTCGGGGGAAGTTCTCCAGCAAGGCGGAGAGGGACGTCGCCTGGTGGATGGCGGACGACCAGCCCTCCGCGGAGACGTCGAGTGTCACCAGAGGCGGGGGGTCCTGACGGAAGTCGTAGACAAGCAACTCGCGGCTTCCGTCCCCACCGATGACGACGGCGCCGGGGAACCGCTTCTGGAACTCACCGGCCTCGTTGTTGCCGATGAGCTCGTCCAGCGCGTCGATCACCAGGAAGTCGTCAGCGGGAGGGACGAACCGGCTCAGACTCCCCGTAGTGCCGAGGAAGTCCCGGTAGTCCTGGGGAAACCGGACTCCGAAGTGGTGCTCGACCTGCGCGATCCGGTCATCGTTCGAACTCATGAAGCAGTTCTATCAAGAGCGGAGCGGGGGAACGGCCGCCGTGGGGCGCGGGGGCCGCACGCTCTTGTCGGGGTGCTTGACCGTGTGGGACGGGACGAGATGGCTGCCGGGCGGCAGCGCGTCCGTGAGCCGGCGGACGATCGCGTACGACTCCTCGTCGTCCTCGACAAAAGATGATCACGCCGAGCGGCATCAGAGCGACCGGCTGCGAGAGATCGAGCGTCTTCGCCGCGGCGGCCAGGATGAGTCGTCACCGTGGTGACCGCTGGCATCCACGCTCTCGACGGCGCATGATGGACATAGTGCCCTCACTCACATGGACACAGAACGTGACGGCCTTCTCGACTCCCACAACCGTGCCCGTACATGGGGTGGTTGAAGTCGATCGAGCAGTCCACTACTCGGGGCATCCACGTGGACGCATCACGGAAGGACGGACATCGTGGCCGTTCTCAAACTTTCACTGTTCTCGAACAACTTCCCCGACTTCTTCATCATCGATCACGACGGCCTTGTCGACATCGCCAAGATCGAAACCGAGGAAGACCGTCGTAACGCCACGTTCCAGTGGACCGGTCCCAGCCTGGTGAACCTCGGCGGAACAGGAATGCTGGTACGGGCAGTTGCTCCACCGGGATTCTGTCTGCGCATCGCGACGTTCGAAAACTTCCGCATCCACAGCAAGTTCTTCACCGGGATCACGGACCCCCAGGTCAAGGCGGAAGTCATCGCGGAGTCGACCTACTTCATAGAACCGGCTGAAATAGACCCGAACCAGGTGTCGTTCCGGTCCGTGAAGTTCCCGAACCGATTCATCCGGCACAGGAACTTCGAACTCTTCGCCGAGCCGGTGGTGACCCCGTCCGACCTTCAGTCCGCATGCTTCAGGATTGCCCCGCCGCTCCACCCGGAGGATTTCTAGACACGACGCGGATGCGGAATCGGGAAGGCGCGACGGCAGCCGCGCCTTCCGCTGTCCAGGCACCATCGCACAGGGACTGGGACTGGCGCACAAGCGCACGGCGGCGCGGCGGCATGTTGCCGCGGTGTGGCGGAGTCATGGCGGGCTCGTGGCAGCAGGGCACGTCATCGTGTAGGGGCGGCGGCGCACGTCTAGCATCCGGGGAACGGCCCCGCCGCTGCCGGTGCGGGGTCGTACCCGGTCGCCGCCAAGGGCAGGTACGTCATGAGTTCATCCCGCACCCTCACCGTCGGCGAAGCAGAGGCTCGGCTGCCCGAGCTGAACGTGATCGACGTCCGTACCCCGGGCGAGTTCGCGTCCGGCCGCCTGCCCGGCGCCGTCAACGTCCCCCTGGAACGCATCGAGGACAGGGTGCCCGACCTGCGGGACGCCACCACGAACAGGCCGCTCCTGCTGGTGTGCGCCTCCGGTGCCCGCTCCGAGAAGGCCGTCGCGGCGCTCGCCTCCCACGGGGTCGCCGCGGCGAGTCTCACCGGCGGCACCCGGGGGTGGGCCTCGGCCGGCCATCCGCTCGAGTACCCGCCGGGTGCCGTGCGGAAGGTCTGGGGGATGGAGCGTCAGGTGCGCTTCACCGCAGGGGTCCTGGTACTGCTCGGCCTGGTCCTCGGGCTGCTCGTCCATCCCGCGTTCCAGGTGCTCTCGGCGGGGATCGCCGGGGGTCTGGTGTTCTCGGCGCTCACCGACACCTGCGGCATGGCGGTGGTCCTGGGCCGGCTCCCCTTCAACCGGCGCGGCGCGGCGTCCCACAGCTGACGCGCGCCGCCGCTTCCCGCGTGGTCACCGCCGGTCGCGCGGGTCCGGCGGATCAGGGTGACGGCTCTCGGGGCCGAACCGGTCGAACCGGCTGAACCGGCTGAACCGGCCGAGCAGCGCGGTGAGGAGGACCGCCGTCAGGGTGCCTGCGACGACGCCGCTGCCCAGGATCGTTCGGGCCCAGCCGGGGAACCCCGCGTACAGGTCCGGGGTGAGCAGCGGCAGCAGTCCCACGGTGAGCGCGAGCGCTGCGGTGAGCGAGCCCGTACCGGTGCCGGACAGGTCGGCGCGGCGGAGCATCTCGACGCCCATGACGGCGATCACGGCGTAGACGACGAGGGCGGATCCCCCGACGACGGCCTCGGGTATGCCCGCCAGCGCCCGGGACACGGGCGTGGCCAGGCCGAGGACCACGAGGAGTGCTCCGGCCCCGGCGGTCACGAACCGGCTGCGGACCCCGGTGAGCCGGCCGATGCCGATGTTCTCCGCGCTGGTGACCATGAGGGACGTACCGAACAGCCCGCCCGCCAGGGAGACGACGGCGTCGGCACGGGCGACGCGGGGGACGTCCCGCTCGGGAGCCGGGGTCCGTCCGACGGTCTCGCTGTTGAGCACGGTCTGTCCGGTGATCTCGGCCAGGGTGGTGAGGCTGAACACGAGCAGCGGAAGGGCGGCCAGCAGGTCGAACCTCGGCGTCCCGAAAGGCAGGAACGCGGGCAGCGCGAATCCGCTGCCGGCCGCGGGTACGAAGGTTCCCAGGCCGCTCGCCACCGCCACGGCGGTGCCCGCCGCCATCCCGATGAGGACGGAGGTCTGGCGCCAGACGCCGCGCAGGAACACGTACGCGGCGACGGTCGCCGCGACCGTGAGCCCGGCGAGGAGCACCGCGCGGGGTTCGCCCGTGCCGTCCGGGCCGGTGACGAGCCGGGACGCTACGCGGATCATCGCGATCCCGATGAGCAGCACGGTCACCCCCATGACCAGGGGCGGGAAGAGCCGTACGACGCGGGCGTACACGGGCAGCACGGCGAGGAGCAGGGCCGCTGCCAGGAGGACCGCGCCGGCGGCGGTCGGCGCGCCGTGGTCCTGGGCGATCTGGAGGAAGAGCGCGGTCGCGGCGCCGCCGGGCAGCATGACGAACGGGAGGCGGCCGCCGATCCGCCACACGCCGAGGGACTGGAGCAGGGCGCCCGCTCCGCACAGCAGCAGGACGGCGCTGAGCAGTGAGGCCGTCGCACCGGGCGGCATCTTCAGGGTGCCGGCGATGAGGAAGACGGTGGAGACCGGCGCGGCGATCATCGCCAGGACGTGCTGGGCCGACAGCGGTATCAGTCTCCGCCATGGAACCTTCGCGTCGACCGCGTCGACCGCGTCGAGCGCCTCCCCCGCTTCGACGGCCTCGACAGCATCGACGGAGGCGGGAGGGGACGCCGGGGTGGACTCGGACGCCGGAGTGGGCTTGGACGCCGGGGTCGTCGTCATGCCGTCGCCTCCAGCCACGGGATGTCGGCCGCGGTGTAGCGGTAGGCGCGGAAGACGGCGTTCGGCTCGGACGGGAAGAGGCCCCGGACTTCGCTCTCGCCGTAGCCGGCGAAGTGCGGGACGACGTACTCCCAGCACAGGTAGCCGTCCTTGGTCACTTCGAACAGCCGCCCCGACGGCGAGTCGGTGACGAGCGTGTTGCCGTTCGGCAGGCGTTGCGCCGAGCCCATGAAGGGCGCGAAGAAGAACTCGCGCGCCGGGTCGTGGTACTCCCACACGATGTCGTCGGTCACCCGGTCGATCTCGATGACGCGGGAGTAGGGGACGTCGTGTCCGGGCCGGAAGACGCCGTTGTCGAAGACGAGCAGCCGGCCGTCGTCCAGTTCGGTGGGGGCGTGCTGCTGGCTGACCGTGCCGGGACGGCTGCGCCAGAGGATCTCGCCGGTGTCGCGGCTGATGACGACGACGGCCGAGACGCTGCGCAGGCTGGCCAGGATGTTGCCGTCCCGCAGGGGCGTGACGCTGTTGATCAGTGGCCAGTGTTCGCGGGCATAGGCCTCGTGCAGGGGGAAGGACGCGCGGTCGAGGTGCTCCGAGGCCCGCCAGGACCAGAGGAGTTGGCCCTCCGGTCCGACCTCCTTGATGGTGTCGGCCCAGACGATGCCGCCCTCGGCCTCGGAGCCTGGCACGCCGCCCCGTACCGACGCGGCTTCGGCCGCGGTCAGGGGTTCCAGGGCGGTGTAGAGGATGCGCCCGTCGTCGAGGTGGTGGGCGTCGTGGTGCTGGAGGGGATCGCGGTGTTCCCGCAGGACGGTGGCGTCGGGAGCCGCACGGAGCATGACGCCGCCCCGGTATTTGTGCCACATCGGGAAGAGGGCGCGCTCCCCGGGCAGTACGCCGTTGTAGGCCAGAGTGCCGTCGGCGAGCAGACGGGCGTGGCGGCCGGGGCGGTACGGAAGGTTCCAGCCGTGGACGGTACGGCCGTGGAGGTCGATGAGGTGGACCTCCCCGGTGCCGGTGAGCGGTGCGTAGAGCGTGTAGCCGTCGGACACGGCCGACTCGTCCAGGGCGATGAGGCCGACGGGACGACGGCGGCGTGAGTTCTGGTCGACAGAGGGCATGCCGGGATTCCTCGCTTCAAACTTTCTTTGATGACAACAACCGACTTTGACGGTAGGACCGTTGTGTGACGGGCGTGTGTCGGGAGTACGAAACCGTCTCCGAGTTCCCGCGTCGCGCCGCGTAAGGTGCCGTCAGGCACCGTCGACCAGGGAGAACGGCGCCTTGGGGCGGGGGGAAGGACGGGACATCCATGGAGGCCGAGAACGCGAACACCCCGCGGGTGGGGGCTGCCGTACGCCGTCGGCGCCGGGCACTCGACCTGACGCTCGCCGACGTGGCGCGGCTCAGCGGGCTCTCCTCCCCGTTCCTCAGCCAGATCGAGAACGACCGTGCGCGCCCGAGCATCCGGTCGCTGCAGCGGATCGCGGACGCCCTCGGCACCACGGCGGTGCAGCTGCTCGGGACCTCGGACCACACACGCACGATCGACGTGGTGCGCGCCGATGACGACGGCGGCCTCGACCGGGAGGCCGGCGTACGGCCGGTGGTACGGGGCCGGCATCAGCTGCACGCACTCGAGTTCGTCGGCGAGCACGAGGCGGATCGCGAGTTCCGGCACCGCAACGACGAGCTGATGTACGTGGCGGACGGCTCGGTGGAGGTGGAGGCCGACGGCCGGATCCACCGGCTGGGACGCGGGGACACGCTCCTGGTGTCCGGCGGCGTCCGGCACCGCTGGCGCACCGTCGAACCGGGTTCACGGGTCCTCGTGGTCGCGGTCGGCGACCATGTCGAGGTCCTGGGGCCCTGAGGGGACGAGCCACCGGGGATCCGGTCCCGCGCGGTACCTCACGCCCGCTGTCGACGCCGCACTCCGCCCCAGCGGGTACGACCGTCCCCGGGGACGGCGGCCTGCGCCTTCTTCATCCTCGTCGTCATCCTCAAGTGCGTGACGGAGACCGAGGCCGCACGCTGGAGAGCATGACCTGACCCCCCGGCCGCCCTACGCCGTCGAAGGCCCACGTCGTCGTGCCGGCGAAAGGAGCACCGCTGCCATGAGCGACCTCATCCTGATCCGTCACGGCGAGACACGGTGGAGCGCCACCGGGCGCCACACCGGCCGTACCGATCTGCCGCTCACGCCGGACGGCGAGGCGGAGGCACGCACACTCGCCCCGTACTTCGAGGGCCGCTCCCTTTCCTTCGCGCTCACCAGTCCCCTGCGGCGGGCCCGGCACACGGCCGAACTCGCCGGGCTGCGGGGTGCGGTGGCGGACGAGGACCTGTGCGAGTGGGACTACGGCGGGTACGAGGGGCTGACCACGGCCCGCATCCACGAGACCCGGCCCGACTGGTCGCTGTGGAACGACGGCGTACCCCCGCACGCCGACGGGCGGCAGGGCGAGTCGGCCGAGGACGTGGGGCGACGGGCCGACCGGGTGCTGGCGCGCGTCGTGCCTCTCCTCGCCGCCTCGCGGGAGGACGGCGTGGTCGTCGCGCACGCTCATCTGCTGCGCGTCCTCACCGCCCGCTACCTTGGCCTGCCTGCGTCCGAGGGGCGGCTGTTCCTCCTGACGACGGCGAGGGTCGGCAGGTTGTCCACGGAGCACGGGCTGCCGGTGGTGGCGGGCTGGAACCAGCGCCCGCTGCCCCCTGCCCGTACGTGACACGGACACGGCTGTGAGCGACGCAATGGGGCGCGATGCACAAGCGTGAGAACGTCATGATCCGGTACGCCGGGCACGGGGCAGCGTGGCCGCCGGTGGCCGGTGCCGCGGTGATGGCCACCGGCATCCTGTCGGTCGGTCTGAGTCTGACCGGCTTCGAGGTGGTCTCTGTCGTGGCGCTGTGGCTGGCCACGGCTCTGTGGCTGCTGCTGGCGCTCGGCTTTTCGGCACTGCTCCTGGGAGACCGGCGCCGCTGGGAGGCGACCGCCGACACCCCGCCCGCGCTCACCGCGGTAGCTGCCACGACGGTGCTCGGCGTCCGGTTCGAGCTCCTCGGCCTCACTCCGGTGGCCGTGTCACTCCTGGTGCTCGCCGCGGTGGTGTGGCCCGTGACGATGGTCGCCGTCCTCCGGCACCTGCCCCGGCGGGCACCGGGCGCCGTGTTCCTGATCTGTGTGGCCACCCAAGGGCTCGCGGTCCTGTGTGCGGTCCTCGCGCCGGAGGCCGGTGACTGGCTCGCTCGGGTGGCTCTCGGCCTGTTCCTGCTGGGACTCGTGTGGTACGTCGACGCGCTGGTCCGCTTCGATCTCCGCCAGGTGGTGACGGGCGCGGGCGACCACTGGATCGCCGGCGGGGCTCTGGCGATCTCGGCGCTCGCCGGATCGAAGCTCCTCGCCTCCGGCGTCTGGTCGGACGGCGCGGCCACGTCCCTGCGGACGACCACGCTCGTCCTGACGGCGCTTGATCTGGCCTGGTACGCGGTCCTGCTCTGCGGTGAGTTGGCCCGCCCACGCCTCGGATACGACGTCCGTCGATGGGCGACGGTCTTCCCACTCGGCATGACAGCGGTGGCGTCCCTGTCGGTCGCGGCCGCCACCGGAGTCGGGTGGCTGGAGACGTGGGGCCGCGTGCTGCTGTGGATCGCCGTCGCCGTGTGGCTTCCGACCTCCTACGGCTTCGCCCACTCGCTCATGGGGCACGCCCGTGGCAGCGCCTCCCCGGCTGCCGGTAACCGGCGACGGCCCCGGTCACACCGGTGACGGTCGTGCCAGGGCCGTCCTGTCCCTTCCTCACGAGGTGAGGCGGCAAGCAGGCGCAGGGTGCACACTGGTCCTGGAGCCCCACGGGCTCCTGTTTCTGGCCCCTCCGAGAAGCACCTCATGCACTACGAGACCTCCGAGGAACATCGGCAAGGCTCATCTGTACGGACTGCCGGCCCGCTCCTCGCTCGATCCGAGCGTCGTGGGACGTGGCGACTTCTGGAACGCTGAGTTCCAGGACGATCCACCCGGGCGGCGGGAGGAGGACACATGGCAACGTCACAGGGCTCCGGAGCCCGTGCCGGACCGGAGGACAGCGCCGCCGGACCGGAGGACAGTGCCGGCGGGGCAGCGACCGCTCACGCGATCGACCCGGCGGACCAGCTGGCACGGCTCGGCCGGTCGTGGGTCTGGCTCCTCTGCGCCGCCCTGACGACGCTCATCCCGGGCATCCTGGCGCTCGTGTGGCCGGATGTCACCCTGCACGTCCTGGCCGTGCTCATCGGGGTGTACTTGTTGCTGACCGGCGCCTTCCAGTTCGTGACCGTCTTCGGACGCGGCAGCGACCGCGTGCCCGGTCTGATCGTCGCCGTCCTCTGTGTCCTGGGCGGGGTGCTGTGCCTGAGGAACCCTCTCCAGACGATCGCCGCGCTCTCGCTGATCGTCGGTGCCGTGTGGCTGGTGTCCGGAATCGTCACCCTCTACACGGCGATCGCCACCAAGAGCATGCCGCACCGCGGCATCGTCATGGCCGTCGCGGCCCTCGGCATCGTCGCGGGAATCGTGGTGCTGGCGTTGCCGACGGAGTCGGCTCGGGCCCTGACCAGGCTGCTCGGCCTCTGGCTCGTCCTGCTCGGCCTGGCCGAGACGGCCGTCGCGCTGGCGTGGCGATCGGCACTGCGCAGGGCGGGCGTCGCGGGCCACGACTCACCGGGCCCCGTCTGACAGCCGTGCCGCCGACCCAGCCTCGCCCGGCCTTCGGAGTGAGGCTCTCTCAACCCCGCCACGCGCACGACCCGCGGTAGGCCACGGCATGCCCGGCGACCGCGGAAAGGGAGGAATCGTGTACCTCGCCTACGACTACCCGCTGCTCAACGTCTTCTGGACCATGTTCTGGTTCTTCCTCTGGATCCTGTGGTTCATCCTGCTCTTCCGGATCATCACCGACATCTTCCGCGACAAGGACATGAACGGATGGGGCAAGGCGGGGTGGCTCGCCTTCGTCATCCTGCTGCCCTTCGTCGGTGTCCTCGTCTACGTGATCGCCCGCGGCAAGGACATGGGCCGCCGTGAGATCACCCAGGCCCGTGACCAGCAGCGCGAATTCGACGCCTACATTCGCGAGACCGCCTCCGGTGGCAAGCAGCCCAGCCACGCCGAGGAACTCACCCGGCTCGCCGAGCTCCGCTCCCGCGGAGACATCACGGAAGAGGAGTTCGGCCGGGCCAAGGCGCTGATCCTGACCGACGACCGGCCGGCCGCGAGCCCCGCGCCCGGCGTACCTCCCACCCCCGGACGCTGACCGCGCCCGACCATTCGACCGAGAAGCGAGGGATCACGATGACCTCCACTCACACCACCCGGGCAGCGGACACGACGAGACAGGCCTGGGCCGGCGGACTGACCGTCTTCGCCGCCGTCATGCTCGGGATCAGCGGCCTCGTCGGGATCTTCCGCGGCATCATGGCGATCGCGGAGGACGAAGTCTTCGTCAACACGCCGAACTACGTCTTCAAGTTCGACCTGACGTCCTGGGGCTGGATACACCTCGTCCTCGGCGTCATCGCGATCCTCGTGAGCTTCGGGCTGTACCGGACGGCCACGTGGGCACGCGTGACAGGCGTGGGCATAGCCGCGCTCGTCATCATCGCCAACTTCCTTTCCCTGCCCTACTACCCGGCCTGGTCGATCCTGATGGTCGCCATGTCGGGGTTCGTCATCTGGGCACTGTGCGTGGTGAAGCGCGAGGAACTCCTCTGACGCAGACTTCTCTGACGCAGGGACATCTCTGACGCAGGGGTTCCTCTGACGCGGTGCGCCTGCCGACCGGGTCCGGTCATGGTCACGGTCGGTAGGGGCTTCCGAGTCGGTCGAGTTCCTCCGTGGCGCACTGTCGCTCTCTTCGCCCTGGCGAGGGTGTCGAGGCTGACCATGCCGGGCATGTTGTGCCCCTCGTGGGGCGGGTGTCGGGGATCCCTGAGAGGTCCAGGAGTGCCCGCAGTCTCACCCGTTCCCGCTCCAGTCGCGTTCCGGCCCGGGTCGCGAGGTCCGCGAGGGCGGGATCTGCTGTGCGTGAGGGCGCCAGCCCGGTGAGGAGGCGGGCCCGCTCGGTCATGGGAATCATGAGCTGGATCCACGCGGTGTCGGTGGCGTTGAAAGCCGCTGCCCGCGGCGGGCCGGTCACCGGTCGCGTGGTGCAGCCGGTGACCATGAGCACCGCGAGCAGGGCCCACGCCATCCGCAGGGTCAGAAGGTGCCGGCGGAGTTGCACTTGGCGCTCTGCACGATGCAGTCCTTCACTCGGTGTCCCAGTGCCGCGTTGTCCCAGGCGTTGAAGAAGTCGCCGTGGATGGACGACGCCATGCCGGACGAAAGGGAGAAGCCGGTGCTGCTTCCGGAGGTCGGGTAGCCGATGACGAAGGAGACGGACGGGATGGCGACGGGGTGGTCGCCGCTGCACGTGGCGTTGTGAGCGAAGGCGACGTGCGACTTGTGGTCCGGGCTGTCGAGGTGCTTGCCGTCCCAGCAGTCGGGAAAGAGCAGCTGGTGGACGAGCTTGGCGGTCGGGGCGCAGACCGGCCAGTTGCCGTCGGCGCTGCGTGCGATCTCGCCTCCTTCGCCGGCGCAGAAGAACTGGTTGGCCGAGCCTGCAGGAGTGGGTACCTGGGACTTGGCGTTACCGGCGATCATGCGGAAACCCTGCGGGAAGGGGACCGTCGCGGACGGGTCGGGCAGCCTGGAGCCGTAGTAGACGATCATGCCGTCGCTCTCGATGGCCTTGCCGTCCTGGTAAAGGGTGGGGATCCAGTAGGCGGAGAGGTCCTTGGCCGGGGTACAGCTGGTGCCCGGGTTGGCCAGCAGGCTCTGGGACGTGGTGAACGCGTCGGTGCTCCTGTTCCCGAAGAAGCTGTGCATGTGGGACGCACCGGGCAGACCCGGGGCGACGATCGGGTCGTCCGGCTTGGAGTGGCTGTAGGTGCAGGTCGCGTTGAACTCGGGTACGCGGACCGTGCCGGCGGGCACGGTGGACGGGGTCATGGCCCGGAACTGTGCCACTTGGGTGTTCCACGCGGCCTGGTCGATGCCGACCCAGCCGGGCTCGGTACCACCGCTGCCGCTGCCGCTGCCGAACGAGAACCAGTTGATGTTGACGAAGTCGCCGGGCGCGGTGCTGCGGATGACGGCGAACAGCGTCTGCGGGCCGGCGGGGTGGGTGGTGATGGCGGCGGTCCGGGTCGCCCAGTTCTGCCAGCCCCCGGTCGGGGAGACCTGGAAGGTCGTGAGCAGCGGGCCGGTCAGCGATCCGGTGCGCAGTTCCACGGTTCCGGGGCCGCCTGTGGCGGAGGCGATGCGGGCGGAGGCCGTCAGAGGACCGGCGGCGCCGAGGTCGACGTTGTCGAAGCGCATCCAGTCGCCGTCGGCGAGGTAGGCGACGTTCTGCCCGCCGTCGGTGTCCGCGGTCGCCTCGACGCCCGCGCCGGACTGCGCGGCGTAGGACTCGGCCTGGACGACGACGGTGGCGGCCCACGCGGTCTGGGCGGTGAGTGTGACGCTGAGCGCGGCGGCCAGGACGACGGCCAGCACGCCCGCCAACAGGGTGTGGAGGTGAGCGGATCGTCTGCTCACCCTCTGGGGTTGTGGGAGGAGGGGGCGGGAG
>NZ_LIPQ01000293.1 GCF_001418135.1 Streptomyces aureus | reverse complement strand
CCGAGCTTGAAGCGGGCGGCGGCGCCGCCCGCTTCAAGCTCGGCGGCAAGAAGGAGGAGGCGGAGCGGCAGCGCAAGCTGGAGCTGATCCGGACCCCCGTCCTCTCCTGCTACCGGATCGCGGTCATCTCGCTCAAGGGCGGTGTCGGCAAGACCACGACGACCACCGCGCTCGGCGCGACGCTCGCGACCGAGCGGCAGGACAAGATCCTGGCGATCGACGCCAACCCGGACGCCGGCACCCTGGGCCGCCGGGTGCGGCGCGAGACCGGGGCGACCATCCGTGACCTGGTGCAGGCGATCCCGTACCTGCACTCGTACATGGACATCCGCCGGTTCACCTCGCAGGCGCCGTCCGGTCTGGAGATCCTCGCCAACGACGTGGACCCCGCCGTCTCGACGACGTTCAACGACGAGGACTACCGGCGGGCGATCGACGTCCTGGGCAAGCAGTACCCGATCATCCTCACGGACTCGGGTACGGGTCTGCTGTACAGCGCGATGCGCGGGGTGCTCGACCTCGCCGATCAGCTGATCATCATCTCCACGCCCTCCGTGGACGGCGCGTCCAGCGCGTCGACGACGCTGGACTGGCTCTCCGCGCACGGCTACGCGGACCTGGTGCAGCGCTCCATCACGGTCATCTCCGGGGTCCGCGAGACCGGCAAGATGATCAAGGTCGAGGACATCGTGCAGCACTTCCAGACCCGCTGCCGCGGTGTCGTGGTCGTGCCCTTCGACGAGCACCTGTCGGCCGGCGCCGAGGTGGACCTCGACATGATGCGGCCGAAGACCCGGGAGGCGTACTTCCACCTCTCGGCGATGGTGGCCGAGGACTTCGTACGGGCGCAGCAGGCGCAGGGCCTGTGGACCGGCGACGGCCAGGGCGCGCTGCCGCCGCACATGGCGCCGCCGATGCCGGGCCACCAGATGCCCGGTCAGCCGATGCCCGGACAGCCGGTGCCGGGGCAGTTCGCGCCCGGACAGCCCGTACCGGGGCAGCCGTACGGTGCCCAGCCGGCGCCCGGACAGCCCATCCCCGGGCAGCCGATGCCCGGCCAGCAGCCGCCCGGTCAGCCGTACCCGCCGCAGCAGCCGTACGGGCAGCAGCCGGCGCCGGGTCAGCCGTACGGCGCGCCGCCCGCGCCCGGACAGCCCTACGGGGCTCAGCCCATGCCGGGGCAGCCGGCGCCGGGTCAGCCGTACGGAGCACAGCCCGCGCCCGGACAGCCGTACGGCGCGCCTCCCGGCCAGCCCGGTGTGCCGCAGGGCTGGCAGCAGCCGCAGCCGGGTCAGCCGCTGCCTCCGCAGGCCGATCCGCAGGATCACGGTCACGGGCAGCCGCAGGGTCAGGGGCAGGGCCACGACCAGGGACAGGGGCAGGTCCCGCCGCCGAACTGGTCGCAGGAGCAGCCTCCGCAGGCGCCGCCAGCCCCTCAGCAGTAAGGCGTCACAGGAGTAGACCAATGAGGCCCCGTACCGGTTCCCCGGTACGGGGCCTCGTGGCATTCCCGCAGTCCACACGGGGTTTGAGGGATCGTTGACGACGGCAGACCACCGCTGATAAACCTTCGCTTCACTCACCGTCAGCCCAAGATCCACGACAGATCCCCCGACGCGAGGTCACGTCCCATGGTCATGGTCACGAAGGTTCCGCCCCGTCACACCCCCACGCACAGAGCGCTCCGTCTGCTGCTCGCCTCCGGTGTCACCGCCGTCTCGCTCGTGGCCGTCCCCGGTACCGCCGCCGCGGAGGACGACAAGACCGCGGGGAACACGCTCACCGTCGCCGTCTCGCAGAGCATCGACTCGCTGAGCCCGTTCCTCGCCCAGAAGCTCACCTCGACCAGCATCCACCGGCTGGCGTACGAGTACCTCACCAACTACGACGCGAAGGACGCCCGTACGATCCCGGGCCTGGCGACGGCGTGGACCCCCTCGGCGGACAAGCTGACGTGGACGTACACGATCCGCGAGAACTCGAAGTGGTCCGACGGGAAGCCGGCCACCGCCGAGGACGCGGCCTGGACCTTCAACAAGATGATGACCGACCCGAACGCCGCCACCGCCAACGGCAGCTTCACGGCCAACTTCGCGCAGGTCACCGCACCCGACCCGAAGACGCTCGTCATCCGCCTGAAGAAGCCGCAGGCCACGATGACCGCGCTCGACGTGCCGATCGTGCCGAAGCACGTCTGGGAGAAGGTCGGCGACTTCTCGAAGTTCAACAACGACAAGCAGTTCCCCATCGTGGGCAACGGGCCGTTCGTCATCACGGACTTCAAGGTCGACCAGTACATCAAGCTCAAGCCGAACAAGACGTTCTGGCGGGGCGCGCCGAAGTTCGACGAGCTGGTCTTCAAGTACTACAAGGACGGCGACGCCGCCGTCGCCGCCCTCCAGAAGGGCGAGGTGTCCTTCGTACCGAATCTGACGCCCGCCCAGGCCGCCGCGCTGAAGACCCAGAAGAACATCAAGGTCAACGACGCCCCCGGCCGCCGCTTCTACGCCATCGCCACCAACCCGGGCGCGAAGGCCCAGGACGGCAAGACGTTCGGCAACGGCCACAAGGCGCTGCTCGACCCCGCCGTCCGCAAGGCGCTCTTCCTCGCGGTCGACCGCACCACCCTCGTCGACAAGGTCTTCCAGGGGCACGCCGTCGAGGGCGAGGGCTACATCCCGCCCCGCTTCGGCTCGTACTTCTGGAAGCCCGACGACGCCCAGAAGCGGTCGTACGACCCCACCGCCGCGGACAAGGTCCTCTTCGCGGCCGGCTACCGGAAGAACGCCGAGGGCAAGCGGCTCGGCAAGGACGGCAAGCCGCTGGACTTCCGGATCCTCTGTCACGCCACCGACCCGAACGACAAGGCGGTCGGCAAGTACCTCCAGGAGTGGTGGGGCGCGCTGGGCATCGGCCTGAAGGTCGACTGCCTGGACAGCGTCTCGGACCCGTGGGTCAAGGGCGACTACGACCTCGCGTTCGACGGCTGGTCGGTCAACCCCGACCCCGACTACGTCCTGTCGATCCACACCTGCGGCACGCTCCCCGCGACGCCGAAGGACTCCGGGGCCACCGACAACTTCATCTGCGACAAGGAGTTCGACGGGCTCTACGCGCAGCAGGCGGTGGAGTACGACACCGCCAAGCGGGCGGATCTGGTGAAGCGGATGCAGTCCCGGCTGTACGACACGGGGTACATGAACATCATGGCCTACCCGAACGCCCTCGAGGCGTACCGCACGGACCAGATCGCGTCCATCACGACCATGCCCGAGGCCGCCGGGAACCTGTGGGGCCAGGACGGCTACTGGAGCTGGTGGTCGGCCACGCCCACGGCCTCCGCGTCCGACGGCGACAGCTCCGGCTCCTCGACGACCGTCTGGCTGATCCTCGGCCCCGTCGCGCTCGTCCTCGTCGCCGTGGGCGTCTGGACCGCCCGTCGCCGTCGCACCACCGCCGACGACCGCGAGTAGTCCGTGACGACAGCGAGCACCCCCGCCGACGTGGTGCGGGCCGAAGAGGCCCGCGCCACGGACGGCGCACCCCGCACCGGTTCCTCCCTCGGCTATCTCCGCCACGCGGCGGGCAAGCTGGGCGGCGCGCTCGTCTCCCTCTTCGCCGTCCTCGTCACCAGCTTCTTCCTGTTCCGGATCATCCCCGGCGACCCGGTGAAGGCGATGACGCACGGCGTGCCCACCTCGGCCGAGCAACTCGCCACGCTGCGACGTCAGTTCGGGCTCGATCTGCCGCTGTGGCAGCAGTTCACCGACTACTGCGCCAAGGCACTGAGCGGCGATCTCGGCACCTCGTTCCAGTTCCGCGCCCCGGTCGGCGACCTGATCGCGGAGAAACTGCCCGCGACGCTGCTGCTCACCGGGGTCGCCGTGGTGATCTACTCGGCGCTCGGGCTCTGGCTCGGCACCCGCTCGGCCTGGCGCCACGGCGGGCTCGGCGACAAGTTGAACACCGGGATCGCGCTGACGCTCTGGTCGGTGCCCTCCTTCTGGCTCGGGCTGCTGCTCATCATCGTGTTCTCGGTCGGCATCGGCCCGATCCCGGGACTCTTCCCGACCGGCGGCATGGAGTCGGGCACCGGCGAGACCGGCTTCGCGTACGTCCTCGACGTCGCCCACCACCTCGTGCTGCCGGTCGTCACGCTCGTGGCCGTCGGGTACGCGCAGACCCTGCTCGTGATGCGCTCCTCGCTCCTCGACGAGATGGGCGGCGACTATCTGACGACGGCGCGCGCGAAGGGGCTGCGCGACGACGACGTACGGCGCCGGCACGCCGTGCCGAACGCGCTCCTGCCGACCGTGACCATGATCTTCATCAATCTGGGCCATGTGGCGGCCGGTTCGATCCTGGTGGAGACGGTGTTCTCCTGGCCGGGCCTCGGCGGGCTGTTCTACCAGGCCCTGAGCGTGCCCGACCTGCCGCTCGTCCAGGGCCTCTTCGTGGTCTTCGCCGGAGCGATGATCCTGATGAACCTGATCGCCGACCTGCTGTATCCGCTGCTCGACCCCAGGGTGGGCCGATGACCTCGACCGAACCGACGCTGCCGTCGGCGGCCTCGCTGCGGTGGGAACGCCGCCGCAGCTCGGTGGCCCGCTTCTGGAAGGCGTACCGCACGCACCGCGCCGGGCTCTACGGCCTCGCCGGGCTCGCCCTCCTCGCACTGCTCGCGCTGACCGCCCCGCTGACCGTCGGCGCCGACG
>NZ_LIPQ01000292.1 GCF_001418135.1 Streptomyces aureus | reverse complement strand
GGCTCGACGCCCGCGCCAACCGCCTCGCCCACCTGCTCCTGGAACACGGCGCCGGCCAGGACACCCTGGTCGCCCTCGCCCTGCCCCGCTCGACCACCGCCGTCGCGGCGATGCTCGCCGTCGGCAAGGCCGGTGCCGCCTACCTGCCGCTCGACCCCGAGCACCCCGGCGAGCGCGTCACCCGGCTCCTCGCCGACGCCCGCCCCGCCCTCGTGCTCACCACCGCCGCCACCCTGGACGCCGCCCCGCACCTGGCCGGCACCGGCGCCCGCGTCCTCGTCCTGGACGCCCCCGACATCGCCGACGCGCTCGCCCGCGCCCGCACCGACGCCCCGGCCGAACCCGACCGGGCCACGCCCGTCACCCCCCTCGACGCCGCGTACGTCGTCTACACCTCCGGCTCCACCGGCGCGCCCAAGGGCGTCGTCGTCGAGCAGCGGGCCCTGGTGGACTACGTGGTGCGCTGCGCCGCCGAGTACCCCGGCCTGAGCGGACGCACCCTCCTCCACTCGCCGCTCTCCTTCGACCTCGGCCTCACCACCCTGTACGGCACCCTCCTCGCCGGCGGCTGCCTCCACATCGCCGACCTCGACGAGACCCTCGACGTCCCCGGCGGCCTGACCTTCCTCAAGGCCACCCCCAGCCACCTGCCGATCCTCGACACCCTGCCCGACGAACTCTCCCCGACCGCCGAGCTGATGACCGGCGGCGAGGCCCTGCACGCCGAACAGCTCGCCGCGTGGCGCGCCCGGCACCCCCAGGTCGCCGTCGTCAACCACTACGGCCCCACCGAGACCACCGTCGGCGTCCTCGACCACCGCGTCCCGGCGGGCGCCCCGCTCGCCGCCGGACCGGTCCCGCTCGGCCGCCCCATGTGGAACACCCGCGCCTACGTCCTCGACACGGCCCTGCTGCCCGTGCCCGACGGCGTCACCGGCGAGCTGTACATCGCCGGAACCGGCCTGGCGCGCGGCTACCTCGGCCGTCCGGCCGGCACCGCCGAGCGGTTCGTCGCCGACCCGTACGGCCCGCCCGGCGCGCGCATGTACCGCACCGGCGACCGGGTCCGCTGGAACGCCGCCGGCGTCCTGGAGTACGTCGGCCGGGCCGACCACCAGGTCAAGGTCCGCGGCTTCCGGATCGAACTCGGAGAGGTCGAGGCCGCCCTGCTGTCCGCCCCCGGCGTCCGCCAGGCACTCCCGCTGGTCCGCGAGGACCAGCGGGACGACAAGCGGCTCACCGCCTACGTCGTCCCCGCCCCCGGCGAGCGGCTCGTGCCCGACCGCGTCCGCGCCCATGTCGCCGGGGTGCTCCCCGAGTACATGACGCCCACCGCCGTCGTCGTCCTCGACGCGCTCCCGCTCACGGCCAACGGCAAGGTGGACCGGGCCGCGCTGCCCGCCCCCGAGGCCGTCGGCGGGCCGGTGACCCGCGCCCCGCGCACCCCCGAGGAGGAGATCCTCGCCGGCCTGTTCGCCGACGTCCTCGGCGTCGCACGCGTCGGCGTCGACGACGACTTCTTCGCCCTCGGCGGCCACTCCCTGCTCGCCATGCGGCTGCTCAGCCGGATCGCCTCCACCCTCGGGGTCCGCGTCGGCGTCAAGGCGCTGTTCGACGCCCCGACCGTCGCCGGCGTCGCCGCCCGGCTCACCACCCCCGGCGAGACGCGCCCCGCGCTCGTCCCCGCCGACCGCGGCGACCGCGTCCCGCTGTCCTTCGCCCAGACCCGGCTGTGGTTCCTCAACCGGCTCGAAGGCCCCAACGCCACCTACAACGTGCCCCTGGTGCTCCGGCTCGACGGCACGCTCGACCGTGCCGCCCTGCGCGCCGCGCTCCGCGACGTCACCGACCGCCACGAGAGCCTGCGCACCGTCTTCCCCGAGACCGACGGCGTCCCCCGCCAGCACGTCCTCGGCCCGGTCGAGGGCGCCGCCGTCCTCGACGAACGCGCCGTCACGGCCGACGAGCTGGAGCAGGCGATCACCGACACCGTCGTCGGCGGCTTCGACCTGACGGTCCAGCCGCCGCTGCGGGCCCGCCTGCTCACCGCCGACGGCTCCGGCGCCCGCGTGCTCGTCCTCGTCACCCACCACATCGCCAGCGACGGCTGGTCCCTCACCCCCCTGCTCGCCGACCTGTCCCGTGCCTACACCGCCCGCACCCGCGGCGCCGCACCGGCCTGGGAACCGCTGCCGGTCCAGTACGCCGACTACACCCTGTGGCAGCGGACCGTCATGGGCGACGAGACCGATCCGGACAGCCAGCTCACCCGGCAGCTCGACCACTGGAAGGCCGCCCTCGACGGCCTCCCCGAGGAACTCGACCTGCCCGCCGACCGCCCCCGGCCCGAGGTCGCCACCTACCGCGGCGACAACGTGCCGCTGGAGCTCGACGCCGACACCCACGCCGCGCTCGCCGCGCTCGCCCGCGCCCACGGCGTCAGCCTCTTCATGGTCCTCCAGGCCGGTCTGGCCGCACTCCTGACCCGGCTCGGCGCCGGCGACGACATCCCGATCGGCACGCCCATCGCCGGACGCACCGACGACGCCCTCGACGACCTGGTCGGCTTCTTCGTCAACACCCTGGTCCTGCGCACCGACACCTCCGGCGACCCGACCTTCCGCGAACTGCTCGCCCGGGTCCGCGAGACCGACCTCGCCGCGTACACCCACCAGGACCTGCCGTTCGAGCGGCTGGTGGAGGAGCTGAACCCGGTACGGTCCCTGGCCCGCCACCCGCTCTTCCAGGTCATGCTGATCCTGCACAACACAGCCCGGCCCGAGATCGACCTGCCCGGACTGCGGATCGACGTCGAGGGCGCCGACGCCCCCGTCGCCAAGTTCGACCTGTCCGTCAGCCTCTGGGAGCGGCACACCGCCGACGGGGCCGCCGACGGCATCCTCGGCCGGATCGAGTACGCCCTCGACCTGTTCGACCGCTCCACCGCGGAAACGGTCGCCACCCGGCTCCAGCGGCTCCTCACCGCCGCCGCGCACACCCCCGAACTGCCGGTCAGCGGCCTCGCGGTCCTCGACGACGCGGAACTCCACGACCTCCTCGTCGTCCGCAACGCCACCGGCCACCAGCGCCCCGAGGCGTCGCTGCCCGAGCTGTTCCGCCGCCAGGTCGCCCGCACCCCCGAGGCGACCGCCCTCGTCCGCGGCGACCTCTCCCTCACCTACTCCGAACTCGACGCGCGCTCCGACCGGCTCGCCCGCGCCCTGCTCGGCCGGGGCGTCCGCCCCGAGGACCGGATCGCGCTGCTCCTCGCCGACCGGGCCGCCCACGTCGTGGCGACCCTCGCCGTCGCCAAGGCGGGCGGCGTGTACGTACCGCTGGACGTGCGCAGCCCCGAGGCCCGCACCCGCCGGATCCTCGACGGCACCGCGACCGTCCTCGTCCTCGCCGAGACGGCCACCGCCGCCCGCGTCCCGGACGGGTCCGCCGCCGTCCTGCTTCTCGACGAGGGGCTCCCGGAAGCCGGCGAGCACGACGCCGAACTGCCCGCGATCCACCCGGACCGGCTCGCGTACGTCATGTACACCTCCGGCTCCACCGGTGAGCCGAAGGGCGTCGCCGTCACCCACCGCAACGTCGCCGGGCTCGCCCGCGACCGCTACTGGGGCCACGGCGCCGACGACCGGGTGCTCATGCACTCCCCGCCGTCCTTCGACGCCTCCACGTACGAACTGTGGGGCCCCCTCCTCAGCGGCGCCCTGATCGTCGCCTCCGACGGCGACGCCACCGACATCGCCTCCCTGGCCGCCACCATGACCCGGCACCGCGTCACCGTCGGCCTGTTCAGCGAGGGCGTGTTCCGGCTCCTCGCCGAGAACCACGCCGACGCCTTCCGCGACCTGCGCGACATCTACGTCGGCGGCGACACCGCCTCGGCGACCGCCGTCCGCAAGGTCCTGGAGCGGACCGCCGGAGCCCGCCTCACCAACAGCTACGGCCCGACCGAGACCACCCTGTGCGTCGTCCACCACGCCCTCACCGACGAGGACGTCGCCCGCAACGCCTTCCCCATCGGCCGCCCGCTCGACAACACCCGCGTCTACGTCCTCGACGCGGCCCTGCGGCCCGTCCCCGACGGCGTCACCGGCGAACTGTACGTCGCCGGCGAGGGCCTGGCCCGCGGCTACACCGGCCGCCCCGGCCTCACCGCCGAACGCTTCGTCGCAGACCCGTACGGCCCGCCCGGGTCGCGCATGTACCGCACCGGCGACCGGGTCCGCTGGCGGGCCGACGGCGCCCTGGAGTTCGCCGGCCGCGCCGACGCCCAGGTCAAGGTCCGCGGCTTCCGCATCGAGCTCGGAGAGGTCGAGGCCGCCGTCGCCGCCCACCCGGCCGTCGCCCAGACCGTCGTCGTGGTCCGCGAGGACCGGCCCGGCGACAAGCGCCTGGTCGCCTACGCCGTCCCGGCCGCCGGCCACCCGCTCGACACCGACGCGCTGCGTGCCCACGTCGCGGCCCTGCTGCCCGACTACATGACGCCCGCCGCGTTCGTCGAACTCGCCGAACTGCCCCTGACCCGCACCGGAAAGCTGGACCGCAGGGCCCTGCCCGCACCCCGGTACGCGGGCGGCGGCGGCCGCGCCCCGCGCAACGAGCGCGAGCAACTGCTGTGCACGCTCTTCGCCGACCTGCTCGGCGTCGCCGAGGTCGCCGTCGACGACAACTTCTTCGCCATGGGCGGCGACAGCATCGTCTCCATCCAGCTCGTCAGCCGGGCCCGCGAGGCCGGACTCGTCCTCACCCCGCGCGACATCTTCCAGCACCAGACCGTCGAGGCCCTCGCCCTCGCCGCGACCGCGCCGGGCGCCGACACCGCGAGCGCCCCCGACGACGGCACCGGAGCCGTGCCCGCCACCCCCATCATGGAATGGCTGCGCGGCCTCGGCGGCCCCGTCAAGGGCTTCAACCAGTCCGTCCTGCTCCGCACCCCCGCGGGCCTCGGCGAACGGGCCCTGGTCGCCGCCGTCCAGGCCGTGCTCGACGGACACGACCTGCTCCGCGCCCGCCTCGACCGGACCGGGGACGGCCCCTGGACCCTGGACGTCCCGCCCGCCGGCAAGACCGACGCCGCCGACCGCGTCACCCGGGTGGAGATCACCGCCATCCCCGACGACGCCCTCGCCCCGCTCCTCGCCGACCACGCCGAGACCGCCCGCCGGGCCCTCGACCCCGACCGGGGCGAGATGCTCCGCGCCGTCTGGTTCGACGCGGGACCCGACCGCTCCGGACGACTCCTGCTCCTCGCCCACCACCTCGTCGTCGACGGCGTCTCCTGGCGCATCCTCGTCCCCGAGCTCATGACCTGCTGGGCCGACGCCGAAGCAGGCCGCGAGACCGAGATCGCACCCGCCCGCACCTCCTTCCGCACCTGGGCCCGCCGCCTCGCCGACCGTGCCCTCACCGGCGCCGTCGAGGCCGAACTCCCGCTGTGGGAGAGGATGACCGCGGAAGCCGACCCGCTCCTCTCCGACCGCGCCCTCGAACCCGCCGCCGACACCCACGCCACCACCCGCCGTCGTACCCGCACCCTCCCCGCCGACCGCACCGAGCCCCTGCTCACCGCGGTACCCGCGTCGACCGGCGCCGGCCCCGACGAGATCCTGCTCACCGCCCTCGCGCTCGCCCTCGCCGAATGGCGACGCGGTCGCAGGCGCGGCGCGCCGGGCGCCGGGCCCGTGCTCCTCGACGTGGAGGGCCACGGCCGCACCGACGACGACGGCGCCGAACTCTCCCGCACCGTCGGCTGGTTCACCGCCATGCACCCGCTGCGCCTCGACCCGGGCGTCAAGTGGCACGAGGTCGTCGGCGGAGCCCCGGCCGCAGGCGAGGCCCTGCGCCGGGTGAGCGGCCAGATCCGCGCGATCCCCGCCAAGGGCGCCGGATACGGCCTGCTCCGCCACCTCAACCCCCGCACCGCGGACCTCCTCGCGGGGGGCGCCACACCGCAGATCGGCTTCAACTATCTGGGCCGCGTCCGCACCGACCACTCCGCCGGCCCCGCCGACTGGGGCGCCGCGCCCGAGGACGTACGCATCGCCCCGACCGACCCGGACCTGCCGTTCGCCCACAGTCTGGAGGTCAACGCGGTCACCCACGACCGGGCCTCCGGACCCGAGCTGACCGTGACCTGGACCTGGCCCGGCGGCCTCTTCGACGAGGCCGACGTCGACGCCCTCACCGGCCTCTGGTTCGAGGCCCTCGACGCCCTCACGCGGTACAGCACCGCACACGCCGCCCCCGCCGGCGGCGCCCCCCGCAGTCTGACGACATCCGACCTCTCCCTGGCCGACCTGGACCAGGGCGAGATCGACGAGCTCGAGGCCGACCTGGCCGACCTGGAGGATCTGAAGTGACGCACACCAGCCGACCGGCCCGCAAGCCGTCCGGACTCGAGGGCGTCCTGCCCCTGTCCCCCCTGCAGGAAGGCCTCCTGTTCCACTCCCTGCTCGACGACGGCGAAGGCCCCGACGTCTACGCCGTCCAGCTCGCCGTCGACCTGGAGGGACCGCTCGACGCGGCACGCCTCAAGGACGCGATGGCCGCCCTGCTGCGGCGCCACGCCAACCTGCGGGCCGGATTCCGGTCCGTACGCTCCGGAAAGCCCGTGCAGTTCATCCTCCGCGAGGTCGAACTGCCCTGGCGCGAGGCCGACCTCACCCACCTGCCCGCGGACGAGCGGGAGGCCGAACTCGGCCGGCTCGCCGACGAGGACCGCGCCGAGCGCTTCGACCTGGCCGCACCGCCGCTGATCCGCTGCCTCCTGATCCGCCGCGAGGACGCGCTGCACCGGCTGGTCGTGACCAACCACCACATCCTGCTCGACGGCTGGTCCATGCCGGTCGTGCTGCGCGAACTGTTCACCGCGTACGAGCAGGGCGCACAGGCCCTGCCGCCCGTCACCCCGTACAAGAACTACCTCCAGTGGCTGGCCGCGCAGGACCGCACCGAGACCGAGCAGGTCTGGCGGCGCACCCTCGCCGGCGTCGAGGAGGCCACGCGCCTCGCCCCGGCCGACGCCGGCCGCGAGGCCCGCATGCCGGAGCGCGTCGAGACCCTGCTCCCCGCCGACCTCGGCGACGGCATCGCGGAACTCGCCGCCTCCGGCGCTGTCACCCTCAACACCGTCGTCCAGCTCGCCTGGGCCGTCGTCCTGGGCCGCCTCACCGGACGCGACGACGTCGTGTTCGGCACCACCGTCGCCGGCCGCCCGGCCGAGGTGCCCGGCGTCGAGTCCATGGTCGGCCTCTTCATCAACACCGTCCCGGTCCGCGTCACCCTCGACCACGACGAACCGTGGTCCAAGGCCCTGGCCCGTGTACAGAACGAACAGGCCGACCTCGGCCCGCACCAGCACCTCGGCCTCGCCGAGATCCAGGCGCTGGCCGGCGGGGGCGAACTCTTCGACACCACCGTCCTCGTGGAGAACTACCCCGTGGACCCGGCCGCCGAGGGCGCCCGGCTCGACTCCGGGCTGCGCCTCGTCGGCGCGAAGGGCCGTGACGCCACCCACTACCCGCTCACCCTCGTCGTCTCCCGGACGGCGGCCGGCGTGCAGGTGCGCCTCGACTACCGCCCCGACCTCTTCGACCACGCGGCGGCCGAACGGATCGTGCGCCGACTGGAGCGCGTGCTGCGCGCGGCGGTCATGGACGCGGACCTGCCCGTGGGCGCGGTCGACGTCCTGGATGCCGCCGAGCGTGATCGGTTGGTGGGTGGGTGGAACGCGACGGGTGTTGTGGTGCCGGTGGG
>NZ_LIPQ01000291.1 GCF_001418135.1 Streptomyces aureus | reverse complement strand
CCGACGTACCGCACATCGCGCGGCGCGATGTGCGGTACGTCGGTCGGTACGCACTGCATTCATGACTGGCCCTGCTCCCTCCGGCTCGGTGCCGCTGTGGTGGCTTGGCCGGAACCCTGCCACGGAAGCTCCGTCGCCGACAACTCGCCTCCCACCATGTGGGATTGCGTGTGAACGGCGTGTTTCCGACCTCGCCCGGGCCCTGATTCGGCTCCCGCCATGTGGGAGCGTGGGAGCCCGATCACCCACGGGGAGCGAACCCTATGACGACCGAGGCCGGCATCGCCCGACCCCCGGCGGGCGCCCAGGCGGTCCGCCGTGCACTGGATGTACTGCACTGTTTCCACGACAACGGGCCCGACCTGAGCGCCTCCGACCTCGCGCGACGGCTCGGACTCTCGACGTCCACCGCGCACCGTCTCGCCCGGACGCTGCTCGGCGCGGGATTCCTGGAACAGGACGCCCGGACCGCCCGCTACCGGCTCGGTCCGGCGATGACGGAGCTGGGACGGCTCTCGTACCACCAACGCGGGCTGCATCTGGCCGCGCCCGAGCTTTCCGATCTCGCCGAACGGACCGGCGCCACGGCCGACTTGGCCCTGCGCAGCGGCCCGCACGTGGTGATCGTCGCGGGCGGCTCGGTGACGCCGAAGGTAGGGTTGCGCCGGCCCCTGCACTCGACGGCGCTCGGGAAGGTGCTCCTCGCGTGGCCCCGGGCGGGCGAGGCGGGCCCGCGCTCCCTGCCGCCGCTGTACGCGTTCACCGAACGGACCATCGTCGAACCTCCCATGCTTGCCGCCGAGTTGGCTCGCGTACGCGAGGCCGGGTACGCCCTCAACGACGGTGAGTCGGCCCACGGGGTGCGGACCGTGGCCGTGCCGGTCCTGGAACGGACGGGGCACGCCCGCTTCGCGCTCGCGGTGCGGGCGACGCCGGAGCTGATCACCGACGCCCGGCTCGACTGGTACCTCGCGCAGGCCCGGTCCTGCGCCCGTGCCCTGGAGGTGCTGCTGCTCGCCCCGGCGGAGCGAAGGGACCCCGACGGGCGGACGGGCTAGCCCGGACGGACGGCGGACCACCGGCGGCGGACCACTGGCGGCGGGCGCGGAGCCACCGGCGGCGAGCCACCGGCGGCGGGCGGGAAAGTTTCCGCACGGTCGTGCGTTCAGTAGGATGGGGACATGAGCGACACCGGGACCAAGACGGACGGGCGCGTCGAGCGCGGGAACCAGACCCGGCGGCTCGTGCTCGGCAGGACCATGGACATCGCCTCGGTCGAAGGGCTCGACGGCCTCTCCCTGGGACGGATCGCCACCGAGCTCAAGCTGAGCAAGAGCGGCGTCTTCGCCCTCTTCGGCTCGAAGGAGGAGCTCCAGCTCTCCACGATCAGGGCCGCCGCCGCCGTCTTCGCCGAGAACGTCGTCACTCCCCTGAAGGACGTGCCACCGGGGGCTCGGCGGGTGCGCGAGCTGTGCCGGAACTGGCTCACGTACTCCTCGGACCGGGTCTTCGCCGGCGGCTGCTTCTTCTACGCGGTCTCGGCCGAGTTCGACGCGCGCACGGGCCCGGTCCACGACGCCGTCGCCCAGACCCGCCGCGACTGGAACGCCTACATGGAAAGGTCTTTGACGGAGGCTCAGGCCGTCGGCGACTTCGCCGGGGATCTGGATGTGGAGCAGCTCGCCTTCGAGGTGATCGCCCTCATGGAGGCGGCCAACGCGCAGTCCGTCCTGCTCGGCGACACGCAGACGTACGACCGCGCCGAGCGGGGGATCACCGCCCGGCTGCGCGCCTCGGCCACGGACAGGGGCCGGGACGGCCTCGACGCCGAGTAGGCCGAGCGGCGGGACGAGGCTGGGACGAGCAGCGGGACGAGGCGTCGAACCGACCGGCCGCGCCACCCCCGCGTCCCTCTCAGCTCGCGGCCACCCGCTCCCCCTCGGACGGTTCGCCCGCCGGAGCCGTCAGGAACTCCACCACCTCCCCGACGACCTCCGGGTCCCGCAGGATGCGCCGGTGGCCGAGCCCCTGGGTGACGACGAGCCGGGCCCGGTCGCCGTGGGCGCGCGCGAGCCGCCGCGAGTGGACGAGCGGCACCATGTCGTCTCCCTCGTCGTGGAACAGCAGGACGGTCGCGGCGAGTTCGCCCGAGTCGCGGTCCGCTCCGAAGCGGTCCCAGATGCCGGGCTCACCCGGCACGATCCGCCGCTCCACGTGGTCCCGCATGCACCGGAGGACCCGGTCGTCCACGCCGAGGCCGGCCTGGAAGCCGTTGACCAGCAGGTCGAAGGATCCGACACCGCCGATGCCGGCGAATCGGGTCGTACGGACGCCGTCCCGGAGGGCGAAGAGGGAGGCGAGGACACCGAAGGAGTGGGCGACGACGGCGTCGAAGTCGCCGTGCCGTGCGTGCAACTCCCGGATGATCTCGCGGTATTCGACGATGTTGCTGGCCCGCCCCGGGGATTCGCCGTGGCCGGGCGCGTCGAAGGCGACGGGGCTGTAGCCGCGTTCCAGCAGCGCTTCGGCGACGGCGGTGAGCCGCGAGGCGCGTGAGGACCAGCCGTGCACCAGTAGGACGGGGCGGCGGCCGTCACCCCAGGCGTACGTGACGACGTCCTTGCCGCGGACCTGGAGGCGCCCGGTGCGGGCGGCTGCGAAGAGCGTCTGTTCCTCGGGTTTCAGCCGCGCCCGGCCGAGCGGGCGGACGAAGAGGTGGAAGGCCCAGCGGCCGGCCGCTCCGGGGGCGACGCGCGCGGTGACGTTCAGGGCCGTGCGGATGAGCGGAGCCATCGGGTACATGCCGGGATCTCCTCGGTCGTCCTGTGGGTTCTGCATCCTGCTGACGGAAAAATGTTAGCACGATCGTTCGTGTTGTTTTAGAGTCGTAAAAGGAGGCGGGCCGGTACCCACCCGGAGGCGCCGGCCCGCCCTCCCCAACGCCTCAGCCCGCCGAGCCCTCGGACTCCGGCGACTCCCCCTTCGTCTCCTTCTCCGACGCCCCCTTCGCCTCCCCCTTCGTCTCCTTCTTCGCCCGGCTCGGCTGCACCCGCTTCGGTTCGCCCGGCATCTTCGGATACTCCGGCGGGTACGGCAGATCACCGAGGCCGTGCTCCGCCTCGTCCCGCCGGGCCAGTTCGAGCAGGGACTCCAGGCTGAACCGTTCGTCGTCCATGTCGGCGTGGACATCGCCCACTTCGGCGTACCGGACCGGCATCGTCCTGATGTCGAAGTCCTGCGGCACGGCGTCGTCGACCTCATCCCACCGCAGCGGCGCCGAGACGGGCGCGTGCGGTCGCGGACGTACGGAGTATGCGGAGGCGATCGTGCGGTCCCGGGCCGTCTGGTTGTAGTCGACGAAGATCCGCTCACCGCGCTCCTCCTTCCACCACTTGATGGTGACCCGCTCCGGCATCCGGCGCTCCAGCTCCCGCCCGCAGGCGATGGCCGCCCGCCTGACCTGCGTGAACGTCCAGTTCGGCAGGATCGGGACGAAGACGTGGATGCCTCGTCCGCCGGAGGTCTTCGGCCAGCCGCGCAGTCCGTGCTCGTCGAGGACGGCGCGCAGTTCGTGGGCGGCGCGGACGGCGTCCGCGTAGTCCGTGCCGGGCTGCGGGTCGAGGTCGATGCGGAGTTCGTCGGGGTGGTCGGTGTCGTCGCGACGCACCGGCCAGGGATGGAAGGTGACGGCGCCGAGGTTGGCCGCCCAGAGCACGGCCGCCGGCTCCGTGGGGCACATCTCGTCGGCGGAACGGCCGCTGGGGAAGGTGATGTGGGCGGTCGGGATCCAGTCGGGGAGGTACTTCGGGGCGCGCTTCTGGAAGAACGACTCGCCAGTCACCCCGTCGGGGTAGCGCTCCAGGGTGGTGGGGCGGTTGCGCAGGGCGCGGGTGACGCCGTCGCCGACCGCCAGGTAGTAGCGGACCATGTCGAGCTTGGTGTAGCCGGGTTCGGGGAAGTACACCTTGTCCGGATTGGACACGCGTACGGTCCGGTCGCCGACTTCCAGTTCCACCGCTGCCGCCTTGCCTGCCATGCCGGTCAGCCTAGGGCTCGCCGACAAGTCCCGCATACCGGACAATCACCTCATGGATCTTCCGGTGATGCCGCCCGTGAAACCGATGCTCGCGAAGTCGGTGAAGCGAATCCCGCCCGGCATGCAGTACGAGGCGAAGTGGGACGGCTTCCGCGCGATCGTGCACCGCGACGGGCCGGATCTCGTCATCGGCAGCCGTACCGGCAAGCCGCTCACCCGCTACTTCCCCGAGCTGGTCGAGGCGCTCGCGGCCCGGCTGCCGGAGCGCTGCGTGGTCGACGGCGAGATCGTCATCGAGTACGGCGGCCACCTCGACTTCGACCGGCTCAGCGAGCGGATCCACCCGGCCGACTCCCGGGTCCGCATGCTGGCCGAGACGACCCCTGCGCTGTTCGTCGCCTTCGACCTGCTCGCCCTCGGGGACGAGTCGCTGCTCGACACTCCGCTGAGCGAGCGCAGGGAGGCCCTGGAGCGGATGCTCGACGGCGTGGACGCACCGCTGCATCTGGCACCGGCCACGCGGGACGCCGAACTCGCCGCCCAGTGGTTCGAGCAGTACGAGGGCGCGGGCCTCGACGGGGTGATCGCCAAGCCGCTCGACCTGCCGTACCGGCCGGACGCCCGCCTCATGTACAAGATCAAGCACGAACGGACGGCGGATGTCGTGGTGGCCGGCTACCGCTTCCACAAGAGCGGACCGGTGGTCGGCTCGCTGCTGCTCGGTCTGCACGACGCCAAGGGCGCCCTCCAGCACGTCGGCGTGTGCGCGGCGTTCACGGCGCGGCGGCGGGCCGAGCTCGTCGAGGAGCTCGAACCGCTCCGCATGGACCCGCCGGACGGGCACCCCTGGGCGGCCTGGGCGGAGGAGGCGGCACACGCGGGGGCGCGGCTGCCGGGCGCGCCCAGCCGCTGGTCGGGGAAGAAGGACCTGTCGTGGGTGGCGCTGCGGCCCGAGCGGGTCTGCGAGGTCGGGTACGACCACATGGAGGGCGACCGCTTCCGGCACACGGCGCAGTTCAAGCGGTGGCGCCCGGACCGGACTCCGGAGTCCTGCGGGTACGGACAGCTGGACGAGCCCGTCTCGTACGACCTGTCCGAGATCCTGACGTAACGTCCGGACGATGTCCGGAGGACGCCGATCCGCCGAGTGAGATGCTTCACATTCGGCGGGCGTCCCGCCGCCCCCAACACCTCCACATCACGCATGCGTTCGCCGTACACGCGAGCGATTCGCAGGGACGGTGAACAATCCCGCCCCGGCCACCCGGGCCCGTACCTGCGAGAACGTCCCCGGCCGCGCCCGGCGGCCGTACCCGCTCCACCGTCCGGGCTCCCGTACGCCCCGCCGAAGCACCGTCGCGTCGTTGCCCCACCGCGACATCACCGTGCCGGAACCCGTACGACGATCCGGTACGTATGGAGAGCAGACCCTTCCGTACGCTTCCCGGACCCACTAGGACTGACCCGTGATCACCTCGCCCTCGCGCCTCGTACCCGTCCCGATCCCCGACCGTGTGGCCGCGCTGATCGGCTCCTGCCTGCCGCTGCACGTCCTCCAGGCCGAGATCGACGCGGACTGCGCGGCGCGCGAGGTGTACCGCTTCCGGGGACCGCTCTGCGCGGAGGACCGGGCGGACCGGGAGAACGCCCTCGCCGCGCTCGCCCGGGCCAACAAGATCCTCGCCAAGCACCACCCGAAGCTGCCGGTCACGCCCTGACGGGTCCGGCCGGCCCCCTCCTCCCCGGTCCGCCCGTTCGGCCGTCCCCCGCATGCACCCGGTCGGGGCCGATGTGACGCTGCGAGAGTGACCACGACCAGCGACGCAGCGCCCGCGCCCCCGGCCGCCACCGAGCCACCCGTGCTCGACCGCCGCCGCCGCAACATCGTCTTCGGCACGATCATGCTGGGTGTCCTCCTCGCCGCGCTCGACCAGACGATCGTCGGCACCGCCCTGCCCACGATCGTCTCGGACCTCGGCGGCGCCGCCCACATGTCGTGGGTGGTCACCGCGTACCTGCTCGCGGAGACGGTCGCGACCGTCCTCGTCGGCAAGTTCGGCGATCTCTTCGGCCGCAAGGTGATCTTCCAGATCTCGGCGATCGTCTTCATCACCGGCTCGTTCCTCTGCGGACTCGCCACCAACATGACGCTGCTGATCGTCTGGCGCGGCCTGCAGGGCGTCGGCGCGGGCGGCCTGATGGTCACCTCGATGGCGCTCATCGCCGATGTGATCCCGCTGCGCGAACGCGGCAAGTACCAGGGCGCGATCGGGGCCGTGTTCGGGGTCTCCACCGTCATCGGCCCGCTGCTCGGCGGTCTGTTCACCGACCACCTCAGCTGGCGCTGGGCGTTCTACGTCAACGTGCCCATCGCGATCCTGGTCGTGATCGCCGCCGCCCGCACGATCCCCTCCGTACGCTCGGCGAGCAAGCCGATCATCGACTACGCGGGCATCGCGCTGGTCGCCGCCGGAGCCAGCGCCCTGATCCTGGCGACCAGTTGGGGCGGCAACGAGTACGCCTGGACCTCTCCCGTCATCATCGGGCTGTTCGTCGGCGGTGTCGTCGCGCTCGGGCTGTTCTGCTGGGTGGAGACCCGCGCGGCGGAACCCATGCTGCCCATGCGGCTGTTCGGAAACCCGGTCTTCACCGTCTGCTCGGTGCTGAGCTTCGTCGTCGGCTTCGCCATGCTCGGCGCGATGACGTTCCTGCCGACGTACCTCCAGTACGTCGACGGGGACTCGGCGACCGTCTCCGGCATCCGCACCCTCCCCATGGTCGTCGGTCTGCTCATCGCGTCCATCTTCAGCGGCAACGTGGTCAGCAAGACGGGCCACTACCGGATCTTCCCCATCGTCGGCTGTCTGGTGATGGGACTCGGCCTCTATCTCCTGTCGCTGATGGAACCGGGGACCAGCACCTGGCTCGCGTCGCTGTACATGTTCGTGCTCGGCGTCGGCATCGGACTGTGCATGCAGGTCCTCACCATCGCCGTGCAGAACACCGTCGACTACGCCGACCTCGGCACCGCCACCTCCGGCGTCACCTTCTTCCGCACGCTCGGCAGCTCCTTCGGCACCGCCGTCTTCGGCACGATCTACGTCAACTCCCTCACCCCCAACCTCCGGGCCGGGGTCGCCGAGGCCGCGGCCGTCGCCGGAAGCCAGGGCCTGGACCCGTCGGACGTCGCGCAGGCGGCGCAGAGCCCGGACGGCGTGCACGGCCTGCCGGAGCAGGTCGCGGAACCCATCGTCAACGCCTACGCCGACACCCTCCACACCGTCTTCCTCTGGACGGTGCCGGTCGCCGCCGTCGGCTTCGTCGTCGCGCTCTTCCTCAAGCAGGTGAAGCTCCGCGACTCGGCACGCGCCGCCGCACCCGACATGGGCGAGGGCTTCTCCTCGCCCACCTCGTCGGGCGACTCCGCGCAGCACCTGGAACTGGTGGTGGCCCGGATCATGCGCCGGATCGACCTCGCCACCGCACGGCGGATCCTCGACGCCTCCGACACACGGCTCGACACGGCCGGGGCGTGGGCGGTGA
>NZ_LIPQ01000290.1 GCF_001418135.1 Streptomyces aureus | reverse complement strand
CCCGAGCTCCGCGCCCTCGGCCGCCCCCTCCTCGTCGCCGCCTCCCGCAAGCGTTTCCTCGGCCACGTCCTCACCCGCGAGGGCGCCGCACCGCCCCCCGCACGCGAACGCGACGCCGCCACCGCCGCCGTCTCCGCCCTCGCCGCCCACGCGGGCGCGTGGGCCGTCCGCGTCCACGAGGTCCGGGCCACCGCCGACGCCGTACGGGTCGCCCGCGCCGTCGAGGGAGCCGCGTGAGCCGCAGCGCCGACGAGGCGGCCGTCGAAGCCGCCAACACCGCCTTCTACGAGGCGATGGAGACCGGCGACTTCGAAGGCGTCTCGGCGCTCTGGGTCGACGACGGCGCCACCCCCATCACCTGCGTCCACCCCGGCTGGCCCGTCCTCACCGGCCGAGGCGAGGTGCTCCGCTCGTACGCGCTGATCATGGCGAACACCGAGTACATCCAGTTCTTCCTCACCGACCTCAAGATCTCCCTCGCCGGCCACACCGCCGTCGTCACCTGCACCGAGAACATCCTGAGCGGCGGCCCCGCCGAGGACGGTGCCGAACTGGGCCCCCTCGTCGGACAGCTCGTCGTCGCCACCAATGTGTTCCGCCGCACACCCGACGGCTGGAGAATCTGGTCCCACCACGCCTCCCCGGTCCTCACGGACACCGAGGAAACACCGGACGAGGAGCCCGGCGGCGACACCCCGTGACCACTCCGCCACCCACCCTCCGGACCCGCCCACGGCCCCCACGGGCAAGCTCTGTCGGTCCCCGCAGGTAGATTCGAGGCTGGACACCCGGCCGTCCGCACCCGGCTGCGTGGCCACCGAACTACGACAGCAGGAGTGATTCGCGTGGATCGTGTCGCGCTGCGCGGCCTCAAGGCCCGGGGCCACCACGGCGTCTTCCCCAAGGAGCGCGAGGAGGGCCAGACCTTCATCGTGGACCTGGTCCTCGGCCTGGACACCCGCCCGGCGGCCGCCGACGACGACCTGTCCAAGACCGTGCACTACGGGATCGTCGCCGAAGAGGTCGTCGACGTCGTCCAGGGCGAGCCCGTCGACCTCATCGAAACACTCGCCGAGCGCATCGCCCAGCAATGCCTCAGCCACGCCGGGGTACAAGAGGTGGAGGTCGTCGTCCACAAACCGGACGCGCCCATCACCGTGCCGTTCGACGACGTGACCATCACGATCACCCGGAGCCGACGATGAAGCCGATGCAGAGCGACCCCACCGTCCAGCCCGTACCGGCCTCCGTCGTCGCCACCGTCGACGCCGCCGACACGACGCTGTCCAACCCCCGCTGGGCCGTCGTGGCCCTCGGTGCCAACCTCGGCAACCGCCTGGAGACCCTCCAGGGGGCCGTCGACGCCCTCGCGGACACCCCCGGCCTCCGGGTCAAGGCCGTCTCCCCCGTGTACGAGACGGAGCCCTGGGGCGTCGAGCCCGACACCCAGCCCGCGTACTTCAACGCCGTCGCGCTCGTGAAGACGACACTGCCGCCCTCCTCCCTCCTGGAGCGGGCCCACGCCGTCGAAGAGGCCTTCCACCGCGTCCGCGAGGAGCGCTGGGGCGCCCGCACCATCGACGTCGACATCGTCGCCTACGCGGACGTGATCTCCGAGGACCCCGTCCTCACCCTCCCGCACCCCCGCGCCCACCAGCGCGCCTTCGTCCTCGCCCCCTGGCACGACGTGGACCCCGAGGCCCAGCTCCCCGGCCACGGCACCGTCGCCGCGCTCCTCGCCGCCGTCGGCGACGAAGGCATCGCCCGCCGCACCGATCTGGAACTCCGTCTGCCCGAGTAGTCGTTACGCTTCGTGGCAGACCACACAGCGACCACGACCGACGACCAGGAGAAGGACACCCGGTGAAACAACTGCGGCTGAAGGTGCTCGCCGGACTGTTCCTCGTGGCCGGCATCCTCTCCTGGGGCGCCGCACGGCTCTGGGACGCGGTCGGCACCCTGCCCAGCGTGCCGATCGCCGCGCCCATCGTGCTCACCGTGATCGCGGCCGTCCTCACCGCGACCGCCCTCTCGATCCGCGTCCGCCTCAAGGCCCAGCGCGAGCGCCGCCCCGGCGCCAAGGGCGTCGAACCCCTGATGGCGGCCCGCGCGGTGGTCTTCGGCCAGGCGAGCGCCCTGGTGGCCGCCCTCGTCGCCGGCATGTACGGCGGCACGGGCGTCTTCCTCCTCGACTCCCTCGACGTCCCGGCCCGCCGCGACCAGGCCCTCTACGCGGCCTTCTCGGTCGTGGCGGGCATCGCCGTCATCGCGGCGGCCCTCTTCCTGGAGCGCGTCTGCAGGCTCCCGGAGGACGACGACGAGGGCGGCCCGGGCAAGGCCCGGGTCTAGCTCGGCCGGGTCACCGTCTCAAGGCGGGCGGCGAGTCCGGTGCCTTCGCCTGAACGCAGTCGTCCACGAGGTTCACCAGCATCTCGCTGGTCGGCCCGTGCCCCATTCCGCCCCCTTGACCAGCGATCGATTCCACTGATCAAGGACGCTATGGAGCAAGGCGGACAGCCCGCTACTAACGGGCCAGTATCAGGGACATGGCCTCGGCACGGGTGGTGGCGTCGCGAAGTTGTCCACGTACCGCCGAGGTGGTCGTCTTGGCCCCCGGCTTACGGACCCCACGCAGAGCCATGCACATGTGCTCGGCCTCGATGACGACGATCGCGCCGCGGGCGTCCAGGATGCGCATCAATGAGTCGGCGATCTGCGTCGTCAGACGCTCCTGCACCTGCGGGCGCCTGGCGAAGACATCGACAAGGCGGGCCAGCTTGGACAGCCCGGTGATCTTGCCCGACTCGGCAGGAATGTAACCAATGTGAGCCACGCCATGAAATGGCAGCAAATGATGCTCGCACTGGCTCGTCAACTCGATGTCCTTCACCAGGACCATCTCGTCGTGCCCCAGGTCGAACGTCGTCGTCAGAACGTCCTCGGGCTCCTGCCACAGCCCCGCGAACAGCTCCTTGTACGCCCGCGCCACCCGCGCCGGCGTCTCCCGGAGGCCCTCGCGGTCCGGGTCCTCGCCGACCGCGATGAGGAGCTCGCGTACGGCCGCCTCGGCGCGCTTCTCGTCGAACTCGCCGATCGTGCCCTCGCCGTCCAGCGTCACCGGGTCGGTCATCTCTGTGCCTCGTTCCGTCTGACTGATGTGCGCGAAATGCCGCGCCCCCACAGGCTAAAACCTGTGGGGGCGCGGCAGCCATTCCGGGGTGCGGGACGGTCAGTCCTCCGGGGTGTCCACCGGGGCGATCTCGATGCCCTTCGTGGTGTCGACCGCGGGGGCCGCCGAGCCGTTCGCCGTGTTCGTCAGGGCGAGCTCCTTGGGGGAGAGCACCGGCGGACGCGTGGACGGGGTGCGGCGGGAGGAGCCGGTCCAGGCCGGGCGGGCCGGGCGCTTGACGATGGGGGTGAAGATCTCGGCGATCTCCTCCTTGCCCAGCGTCTCCTTCTCCAGGAGGGCGAGGACCAGGTTGTCGAGGACGTCACGGTTCTCGACGAGGATCTCCCAGGCCTCGTTGTGCGCGGTCTCGATGAGCTTCTTGACCTCTTCGTCGACCAGCGCCGCGACCTCTTCCGAGTAGTCGCGCTGGTGCGCCATCTCACGGCCGAGGAAGGGCTCGGTGTTGTCGCCACCGAACTTGATCGCGCCGAGACGCTCGGTCATGCCGTACTGGGTGACCATCGCGCGGGCCGTGGCCGTGGCCTTCTCGATGTCGTTGGCGGCGCCGGTGGTCGGGTCGTGGAAGACCAGTTCCTCCGCCGCACGGCCGCCCAGCATGTACGCCAGCTGGTCGAGCATCTCGTTGCGGGTGGTCGAGTACTTGTCCTCGTCCGGCAGGACCATCGTGTAGCCCAGGGCGCGGCCGCGGGACAGGATGGTGATCTTGTGGACGGGGTCGGAGTTCGGCGAGGCCGCCGCGACGAGGGCGTGGCCGCCCTCGTGGTACGCGGTGATCTTCTTCTCCTTGTCCGACATGATGCGGGTCCGCTTCTGCGGGCCCGCGACCACTCGGTCGATCGCCTCGTCCAGTGCCGCGTTGTCGATCAGCTTCTGGTCGCTGCGAGCGGTGAGGAGCGCCGCCTCGTTGAGGACGTTGGAGAGGTCCGCGCCGGTGAAGCCGGGGGTGCGTCGGGCGACGGCGCCGAGGTCGACGTCCGGTGCGACCGGCTTGCCCTTCTGGTGGACCTTGAGGATCTCCAGACGGCCCTGCATGTCCGGGCGGTCGACGGCGATCTGCCGGTCGAAGCGTCCGGGGCGCAGGAGGGCGGGGTCGAGGATGTCGGGCCGGTTCGTGGCGGCGATCAGGATGACGCCGCCCTTCACGTCGAAGCCGTCCATCTCGACGAGCAGCTGGTTGAGCGTCTGCTCGCGCTCGTCGTGACCGCCGCCGAGGCCGGCGCCGCGGTGGCGTCCGACGGCGTCGATCTCGTCGACGAAGACGATGGCGGGCGCGTTGGCCTTGGCCTGCTCGAAGAGGTCACGGACCCGGGAGGCACCGACACCGACGAACATCTCGACGAAGTCGGAGCCGGAGATCGAGTAGAACGGCACCCCGGCCTCGCCGGCGACGGCGCGCGCGAGGAGCGTCTTGCCGGTTCCGGGCGGGCCGTAGAGCAGAACGCCCTTGGGGATCTTGGCGCCGACGGCCTGGAACTTCGCCGGCTCCTGGAGGAACTCCTTGATCTCGTGGAGTTCCTCGACGGCCTCGTCCGAGCCCGCGACGTCGGCGAAGGTGGTCTTCGGCGTGTCCTTGGTGATGAGCTTCGCCTTGGACTTGCCGAACTGCATGACGCGGGAGCCGCCGCCCTGCATCTGGTTCATCAGGAAGAGGAAGACGACCACGATGAGGACGAAGGGGAGGAGGGAGAGCAGGATCGAGACGAAGGGCGACTGCTTCGTCGGGGAGACGGTGTAGCCCTTCTCGATCTGCCCGGCCTCGAACTTCTCCTGCAGCTTGTCCGCGACGTCGACGCCCTGGGAGCCGATGTAGCTGGCCTGGACCTTGCTGCTGTTGTCGATCTTCTGACCGTCGACGAGCTCGATCTTGATGATCTGCTCGTCACCGGTGGTGACCTTTGCCTGCTTGACCTGGTTCTTGTCGATCGCCTGGACGACCTTGCCGGTGTCCACCGTCTTGTAGCCCTCGGACGAGCCGACGACCTGCATCAGCACGACCACGGCGAGGACGGCCAGCACGATCCACATGACCGGCCCACGGAAGTATCGCTTCACGTCCATCCATACGGAGCGAGAACGCCCCGTCCCTCCTGCCCGTAGGAAAATGCTGCTGTGAGAGCTGCTGTGTGAAAAAGCTGTTCTTCGGACGGTACCTCAGCATCGTCGCCCGCGACCGCCTTCCCGTGGTTCAACGGGGGGAGGGCGGCGCGGGTTCCCCGTACGGCCCGGGTGTTCAGCCGCCGTAGACGTGCGGGGCGAGCGTGCCGACGAACGGAAGGTTCCGGTACTTCTCGGCGTAGTCGAGGCCGTAGCCCACGACGAACTCGTTGGGGATGTCGAAACCGATCCACTTGACGTCGATCGCGACCTTCGCGGCCTCGGGCTTGCGCAGCAGCGTGCAGACCTCCAGGGAGGCGGGCTCGCGCGAGCCGAGGTTCGACAGGAGCCAGGACAGGGTCAGGCCGGAGTCGATGATGTCCTCGACGATCAGGACGTGCTTGCCCTTGATGTCGGTGTCGAGGTCCTTGAGGATCCTGACGACGCCCGAGGACTGGGTGCCGGCGCCGTAGGAGGACACGGCCATCCAGTCCATGGTGACGGGGGTGGAAAGGGCGCGAGCCAGATCCGCCATCACCATCACCGCGCCCTTGAGGACGCCGACGATGAGCAGGTCCTTGCCCGCGTATTCCGCGTCGATCTTCGCGGCCAGCTCTGCCAGCTTGGCGTCGATCTCTTCCTTGGTGATGAGCACCGACTGGAGGTCGGTGCCCATGTCCTTCTCGTTCACCCGGGTCACTTTCGTTGCAGCGTGCGTCAGCCTTGCCGGATGACCAGTCTGCCACCCTGGCGGCGGGCTTCGACGCGGCCGGGCAGGTTGATGGCCCCTTGGCCGCGCCAGCCGGTGATGAGCCGGTCGACTTCTTCGATGTGGCGGGCGAAGAGGGAGCCGGCGGGTGCGCCCTCGGCGATGACGGCGCGGCGCAGGACGCGGCGGCGCACGGCGGGGGGCAGGCCGTGGAGCTTGGCGCACTCCAGGGCGCCCGCCTCGTCGCGTACGCGGGTCTCGGCGTCGGCGGCCCAGGTGTCGAGGGCGTCGGCGTCGTCGCGGGAGAGCTGGGCCGTTCGGGCGAGGGCTTCGACGACGCCCTTGCCGAGGGCTTTCTCGAGGGCGGGGAGGCCTTCGTGGCGGAGCCTGGAGCGGGTGTAGGCGGGGTCGCTGTTGTGGGGGTCGTCCCAGACGGCGAGTTCCTGTGCGACGCAGGCCTTGCGGACGGTCTGGCGGTCGAGCTGGAGGAAGGGGCGCCGGTAGCGGCCGGAGGCGCCGGAGATCGCGGCCATGCCGGAGAGCGAGCGGATGCCGGAGCCGCGGGCGAGCCCGAGCAGGACGGTTTCCGCTTGGTCGTCGCGGGTGTGGCCGAGGAGGATCGCGGTGGCTCCGTGGCGTTCGGCGGCGGCGTCGAGGGCCGCGTACCGCGCGTCGCGTGCGGCGGCCTCGGGGCCTCCTTCGCGGCCGACGGTGACGGCGACGGCCTCGGAGGGGGTGAGGCCGAGGGCGGTCATGCGCGCGACGACCTCGCCCGCGCGGGTGTCGGAGCCGTCCTGGAGTCCGTGGTCGACGGTGATGCCGCCGGCGCGCACGGGAAGCTTGCGGGCCTCGAAGGCGAGGGCGGAGGCGAGCGCCATGGAGTCGGCGCCTCCGGAGCAGGCGACGAGCACGAGGGGGGTGTGCGCGTCGCGTGCGGGGGCGGGGTCGGTCTGGTGCTCGGTGAGAACGTCGTGGAGTACGCGGCGGACCGCCAGGCGTATCGCCGCGACCGCAGGATGGGGACCCATGTCCGGTGCCCTTCGTGAATGGGGTGGGGTGCCTCGGTCGGAGTCTTAACGGTCGGAAAGGGGGGTTCGGTCACTCAGAGTGCGTCGATGGTGACAGAAACCCGGCCGTTACCCGAGCATTGCACGCCTCACCCCATGCCCAGGGTCCCTCGGATGGGTGATTGGTGGGGTGTTCCGACGTGTTCCTGTGCCGTGTGCCGCACCAGTCTCACGAGTCTGCCTTACGGTGCACCCTCGCGATCCAGTCGGCGGGGGCGGCGATCTCGGCCTTGGTGGGGAGCGTGTTGGGCGAGGTCCAGACGCGGTTGAAACCGTCCATGCCGACCTGGTCGACGACGGCGCGGACGAAGCGCTCGCCGTCGCGGTACTGGCGGAGCTTGGCGTCGAGGCCGAGGAGCTTGCGCAGGGCGAGGTCGAGGCGGGAGGCGCCGCGGGCGCGGCGCTGCTGGAACTTCTCGCGGATCTCGGCGACGGAGGGCACGACCTGGGGTCCGACGCCGTCCATGACGTAGTCGGCGTGGCCTTCGAGGAGGGACATGACGGCCGTGAGGCGGCCGAGGATCTCGCGTTGTTCGGGGGTCTGGACGAGTTCGACGAAGGAGGGGGCGGGTTCGCCCTGCTCGCCTTCGGGGCGGCCGCCTGCGAGGGTCTGGGCGGCTTCGCGGAGGCGTTCGACGACGGTGCCGGGGTCGACGTCGGTGGCGGCGAGGAACGACTGGATTTCGCCCTGGAGGTGGTCGCGGAGCCAGGGGACGGCGGTGAACTGGGTGCGGTGGGTCTCCTCGTGGAGGCAGACCCAGAGCCGGAAGTCGTGGGGGGAGACTTCGAGTTCCCGCTCGACGTGGACGATGTTGGGCGCGACGAGGAGGAGGCGTCCGCCGCCGTTGGCGCCTGCGGGGAGGTCGCGGGTGGCGGGGGCGAAGGTCTCGTACTGGCCGAGGATGCGGGAGGCGAGGAACGACAGCAGCATGCCGAGTTCGACGCCGGTGACCTTGCCGCCGACGGCGCCGAGGACGGCGTTGCCCGGGGTGCCGGAGCGGCGGTCCTGCATCTTGCCGAGGAGCGGGGTGAGGAGCTCGCGGAAGCCGGCGACGTTGGCCTTGATCCAGCCGGCCCGGTCGACGACGAGGACGGGCGTGTCGTGGAGCTCCATGCCCTCGGGGATCATCCGGGTGTAGGCCCGGACCCGAAGTCAGCCGCGACGAAGCCCGCGAGGTCGTCGCCGAACTCCGCAAGCACGCCAAAGCGTCGGAGGAACACGTCCGGGCCTACACCCGGATG
>NZ_LIPQ01000029.1 GCF_001418135.1 Streptomyces aureus | reverse complement strand
CCTCGACGCCCTCGTGGCGACCCTGACCAAGGCCCGCTCCGGGGTCGCCGCCGCCCTCAACGAGACGGTCGTACCGCGCGGCGAATGGGAGACGACGTTCCTCGGCGAAGGCGACCGGGTGGAAGTCCTCACCGCGGTCCAGGGAGGCTGAGCGCGATGTCCGACGACGTGTTCACCCTCGGCGGTACGGAGTTCTCCTCGCGGCTCATCATGGGCACCGGCGGGGCGCCCAGCCTCGACGTCCTGGAACGCTCGCTGGCCGCCAGCGGTACGGAGCTGACGACGGTCGCGATGCGGCGCCTGGACCCGACCGTCCAGGGCTCGGTCCTCTCCGTCCTGGAGCGGCTCGGCATCCGTGTCCTGCCGAACACGGCGGGCTGCTTCACGGCGGGCGAGGCGGTCCTGACCGCCCGCCTGGCCCGCGAGGCGCTCGGCACCGACTGGATCAAGCTGGAGGTCGTCGCCGACGAGCGCACGCTGCTGCCGGACGGGGAGGAGCTCCTCGTGGCGGCCGAGACGCTGGTCGACGACGGCTTCACCGTCCTCCCCTACACCAACGACGACCCGGTCCTCGCGCGGAAGCTGGAGGACGTGGGCTGTGCGGCGATCATGCCGCTCGGCTCCCCGATCGGCTCGGGCCTCGGCATCCGCAACCCGCACAACTTCCAGCTGATCGCGGAGCGGGCGGGGGTGCCGGTGATCCTCGACGCGGGTGCCGGCACGGCGTCGGACGCGGCGCTCGCGATGGAGCTGGGGTGCGCGGCGGTGATGCTGGCGTCGGCGGTGACCCGCGCGCAGGAGCCGGTCCTGATGGCTTCGGCGATGCGGCACGCGGTGGAGGCGGGGCGGCTGGCGCACCGGGCGGGGCGGATCCCCCGCCGGCACTTCGCGGAGGCGTCGTCCCCCATGGAAGGCCGCCCGATCCTGGACCCGGAACGCCCAGCCTTCTGACGTGCCGCCGCGCCCTCGCCACCTCCGTGGGTACCGTCCCGCAGGACGGTATCCAACCGCACGGGCCACGCCGGGGGGCGGGGCTCGTCACAGGTGGGTCGCAGTCGGGGGCGTACGGACCGAGCCCCCACCCACCCCCTCGTAGACTCGACGCCGTGGACACGACCCTTCAGGACCCCCTCGTCGGGCGGCTGCTCGACGGCCGCTACCGCGTCGACGCGCGCATCGCCGTCGGCGGGATGGCCACGGTCTACCGGGCCGTGGACACCCGCCTCGACCGCGTCCTCGCGCTCAAGGTGATGCACCCCGCCCTCGCCACCGACGCCGCGTTCGTCGAGCGCTTCATCCGCGAGGCGAAGTCCGTCGCCCGCCTCTCGCACCCCAACGTCGTCGGCGTGTTCGACCAGGGCGCCGAGGGCGCGTACGTCTATCTGGCGATGGAGTACGTCGCCGGCTGCACCCTCCGGGACGTCCTGCGCGAGCGCGGCGCCCTCGCGCCCCGGGCCGCCCTGGACATCCTGGAGCCGGTGCTCGCCGCGCTCGGCGCCGCGCACCGGGCCGGGTTCGTGCACCGGGACATGAAGCCGGAGAACGTCCTGATAGGGGACGACGGCCGGGTCAAGGTCGCCGACTTCGGTCTCGTACGGGCGGTGGGCTCGGCGACCGCCACCACCGGATCGGTCCTGGGGACCGTCTCGTACCTCGCACCGGAGCAGATCGAGCACGGCACCGCCGACACCCGCGCCGACGTGTACGCCTGCGGTGTCGTCCTCTACGAGATGCTGACCGGCGGCAAGCCGCACGCCGGCGACACGCCCGCCCACGTGCTCTACCAGCACCTCAGCACGGACGTGCCCGCCCCTTCGGCGACCGTTCCCGGGCTCGCCGTGGAGCTGGACGAGCTGGTCGCGGGGGCCACCGCCCGCAACCCCGAGGTCCGCCCGTACGACGCCGTCGCCCTGCTCGCCCTGCTGCGGGAGGCCCGCGCCGCGCTCCGCGAGGAGCAGCTGGACGCCCTGCCCCCGCAGGCCCGGGCGGGGGCCCGGGACACCGCGGACGACCGGACCAGCGTGATCGCCCGGGCCGTACCGGCCGAGGCCGCGGCCGACGCGCACCAGGTCCTGCACACGAACCGGCTGCCTGCCCCCGAGCCGCCCGTGCCCGGCCGCCGTCGCCGGCCCCCGCGCGGCCCTCTGCTCCTCGTCCTGGGCGTACTGCTCGCCCTCGGCCTGGGCACCGGTGTCTGGTACATCAATTCCGGCCAGTTCACCCGGGTCCCCGCCGTGCTCGGCCAGACGGAGACCGAGGCGACCAAGCGGATCACCGACGCCGGGCTCGAGGTCGGCACGACGAAGCGCGCGTTCAGCGACGTGTACGAGCGCGGCACCGTCATGGCCGTCGACCCGGCCCCCGGCGAGCGCCTCCGGGGCAACGGCACGGTCGCCCTGACCCTCTCCCGCGGTCCCGAGATCGTGAAGGTGCCCAACCTCAAGAACAGGCCCCTCGCCGAGGCCGAGCAGGTCCTCGCGAAGGAGGGCCTGGTCGCCGGGGTGATCACCCAGCAGTTCAGCGAGACCGTCGCCCAGGGGTCCGTGATCGGCTCCGACCCCGAGCCCGGCACCGAGCGGGCCCCCGACTCGGCCGTCGCCCTGGTGGTCAGCAAGGGCTCCCCGATCGACGTCCCCGATGTCACCGGCAGGACCGTCGCCGACGCCACGGCCCTGCTCCAGGACGAGGGGCTCAAGGTGGTCCTGGCCCCGGAGCGGATCAACTCCCCCGAGGCCGCCGGGTCCGTCGCCGCCCAGTCGCTCGCCGAGGGCAGCCGGGCCGCCGAGGGCGACACCGTCACCCTCACCGTCTCCAAGGGCCCCCGGCTCGTCGCGGTCCCGGACGTCGTCGGCGAGACGGTCGACGACGCGCGTACGGCCCTGGAGGACGAGGGCTTCGAGGTGGAGGTCAAGAAGTCCTTCCCCTATCTGGGCAGCGAGGTCACGGGCCAGTCCGTGAGGGGTGGCTCCACCGCGCCCGAGGGCTCCACCGTCACGATCACGATCAAGGGACTGTAGAAACTGATGCGCAACCCCGTCGGCGGCCATGTCCCGGTGGCCGGTGGCCTCGCCAAGGTCGGCCTCGGCTACGCCCGTGAGCTCGGCGCCGAGACCGTGCAGGTCTTCGTCGCCAACCCGCGCGGCTGGGCCACCCCGCCCGGGAACCCCGCCGAGGACGAACGGTTCCGCGCCGAGTGCGCCGCCGAGTCGATCTCGGCCTGGGTCCACGCCCCGTACCTGATCAACTTCGGTTCCCACACCGAGGCCACGGCGGAGAAGTCGGTGGAGTCGATGCGGCACTCGCTGCGGCGGGGGCGGGAGATCGGTGCGAAGGGCGTGGTGGTGCACACCGGCTCGGCGACCGGCGGCCGCCCGCGCGCGGTGGCGCTCGCGCAGGTCCGGGAGCGGCTGCTGCCGCTGCTCGACGAGCTGACGCACGACGACGACCCGGACCTGCTCCTGGAGTCGACGGCCGGCCAGGGCTTCTCGCTCTGTTCGCGCGCGGAGGACTTCGGGCCGTACTTCGACGCGCTCGACCGGCACCCGAAGCTGGGGATCTGCCTCGACACGTGCCACATCTTCGCCGCCGGCCACGACCTGACCGGTCCGCACGGCGCGGCGCAGACGCTCGACCAGCTGGTGGCGACCGTGGGCGAGGGACGGCTGAAGCTGATCCACGCCAACGACTCCCAGGACGTCGTCGGCGCCCGCAAGGACCGGCACGCGAACATCGGCGTGGGCCACATCGGCGAGGACGGGTTCCGCAACCTCCTCCGTCACCCGGCGACCGAGGGCGTGCCCCTGATCATCGAGACGCCCGGCGGCACGGCGGGGCACGTCGCGGACGTGGAGCTGCTCAAGAAGCTGAGGGACGACACGACCCCCCGTTGAGGAATACCCCAGGGGGGTATACGGTTTACATGACGGCAGGAACCGCTACCCAACCCTGGGGGCACCCATGGAGCACGACGCGCACGCCCACCACGACCACAGCGCTCACAGCACCCACGCCGACCACGAGACCCACTCCGGACACGAGGGGCACGAAGGCCACCAGCACGGCGGGCACCACGAGGGCCACGGCGCTCACCACACCCCCGGCAAGGCCTCCTGGTCCATGGCCGCCAAGGCGACGCTGCACTGCCTCACCGGCTGCGCCATCGGCGAGGTCCTCGGCATGATCATCGGCACCGCGCTCGGCTGGGGCAACATGGAGACGATGATCCTCGCGATCGTCCTCGCCTTCTTCTTCGGCTACGCGCTGACCCTGCGCGGAATCCTGGCCGCCGGCGTCGATTTCAAGACAGCCTTCAAGGTCGCGCTCGCCGCCGACACCCTGTCCATCGCGGTCATGGAGATCATCGACAACGGCGTCATCGCCCTGTGGCCCGGCGCCATGGACGCCCACCTGTCCGACCCCGTCTTCTGGATCGTGCTCGCCATCGCGCTCGCCGCCGCCTTCGTGATCACCGTCCCGGTCAACAAATGGATGATCGGACGCGGCAAGGGGCACGCGGTGGTCCACCAGTACCACCACTGACCTGCGACACCACACCGAAGGACGGTCCGGAGCGCTACAGCTCCGGGCCGCCTCCCGGTTCCTCCTGGTACGAGTACCGCTGCTCCGTCCAGGGGTCGCCGAGGTTGTGGTACCCGCGCTCCTCCCAGAAGCCCCGCCGGTCGGCGGCCATGTACTCCACTCCGCGGACCCACTTGGGGCCCTTCCAGGCGTACAGGTGCGGGACGACCAGGCGCAGCGGGAAACCGTGCTCGGCGGTGAGCAGCTCGCCGTCCATGTGGGTGGCGAAGATCGAACGGTCGTCGGCGAAGTCGGTGAGCCGCATGTTGGCGCTGTAGCCGTACTCGGCCCAGACCATCACATGGGTGACCTGCGGGGCCGGCGGGGCGAGCTCGAGGACCGTGCGGGCCGGGACGCCGCCCCATTCGGCCCCGAGCATGCTGAATTTCGTGACGCAGTGCAGATCGGCCACGACCGAGGAGAACGGAAGGGCCGAGAACTCCTCGTGGTTCCAGCACCGCTTGTCACCGTCGGCCGTCGCGCCGAAGACCCGGAACTCCCAGCGGTCCGGCTTGAACTTGGGGACGGGCCCGTAATGGGTGACCGGCCAGCCGCGCTGGAGCCGCTGCCCCGGCGGAAGGTCCGGCGAACGATCCGGCTGCCCCGCTTCCCGGTGTACTCCGCTCTCCGTCCGACCCATGCCATCCATGGTGACAGACGGCGAGGGGTGGTCATGACCAGGAGACCTCCGGCCTGGCCCGATTCGGGCAACTCCCACTAAGCCTGCACTTACTGGACGCCCCCCATTCGGGGTGCGAGGATGCGGCCATCCTGCCCAGTGACGGCGTAGACACGCAACGTGGAAGGAGCCTCTGCGATGCAGGGCGACCCCGAGGTCCTCGAATTCCTCAACGAGCAGCTGACCGGCGAGCTGACGGCCATCAACCAGTACTGGCTGCACTACCGCATCCAGGACAACAAGGGGTGGACGAAGCTCGCCAAATACACGCGCGAAGAGTCCATCGATGAGATGAAGCACGCGGACAAGCTGACCGAGCGCATTCTGATGCTCGACGGCCTGCCCAATTACCAGCGCCTCTTCCACGTACGGGTCGGTCAGACCCTCACCGAGATGTTCCAGGCGGACCGCCAGGTCGAGGTCGAGGCCATCGACCGTCTGAAGCGCGGGATCGAGGTCATGCGGGCCAAGGGGGACATCACCTCCGCCAACCTCTTCGAGGAGATCCTGGCCGACGAGGAGCACCACATCGACTACCTGGACACGCAGCTGGAGCTGATCGAGTCCCTGGGTGAGGCCCTCTACATCTCGACGCTCATCGAGCAGCCGAGCTGAGGCTCCCCCTAAGCGGCTTCCCCGAGTTCGGTGACGGTCTCCGCCGCCAGCGCGGGCATGCCCTGGTCCAGGAGGTCGCGTCGCGGGCAGTTGCCGCGGCCGAGGATGGCCTGAATGCGACGGACGCAGGAACCGCAGTCCGTGCCGGCCTTGCAGGCCGAGGCGATCTGGCGGGGCGTGCAGGCGCCCGCGTCGGCATGCGCCTTGACCTGCTTCTCCGTCACTCCGAAGCATGAGCATACGTACATCGCGGTTCACCTCCCGCCGTGATCGATAAGGCTAACCTAACCTTACCCGGCACCGAGGGACCGTAAAAGCCCTGGATACGACGATGGGGCGCGGATCACATGGATCCGCGCCCCGACGTCGTAGGTATCTACTTACTGATCGCGGTACATCTCCGCCACCAGGAAGGCCAGGTCCAGGGACTGGCTGCGGTTGAGACGCGGGTCGCAGGCCGTCTCGTAGCGCTGGTGCAGGTCGTCGACGAAGATCTCGTCGCCGCCGCCCACGCACTCGGTGACGTCGTCACCGGTGAGCTCGACATGGATGCCGCCCGGGTGGGTGCCCAGCGCCTTGTGGACCTCGAAGAAGCCCTTGACCTCGTCGAGCACGTCGTCGAAGCGGCGCGTCTTGTGGCCGGAGGCCGCCTCGAAGGTGTTGCCGTGCATCGGGTCGGTGACCCAGGCGACGACCGCACCGGAGGCGGTGACCTTCTCGACCAGCTCGGGGAGCTTGTCGCGGACCTTGTCGGCGCCCATGCGGACGATGAAGGTCAGCCGGCCCGCCTCGCGGTTCGGGTCGAGGCGGTCGATGTACGTCAGCGCGTCGTCCACCGAGGTGGTCGGGCCCAGCTTGATGCCGATCGGGTTCGCGATCTGCGAGGCGAACTCGATGTGGGCGTGGTCGAGCTGACGGGTGCGCTCACCGATCCAGACCATGTGGCCGGAGGTGTCGTACAGCTTGCCGGTGCGCGAGTCCGTACGGGTCAGCGCACCCTCGTAGTCGAGCAGCAGCGCCTCGTGGGAGGCGTAGAACTCGACGGCCTTGAACTCGGCCGGGTCGGTGCCACAGGCCTTCATGAAGTTCAGCGCGTTGTCGATCTCCCGCGCCAGCTGCTCGTAGCGCTGGCCCGAGGGGGACGACCTCACGAAGTCCTGGTTCCAGGCGTGCACCTGGCGCAGGTCGGCGTATCCACCGGTGGTGAAGGCGCGCACCAGGTTGAGCGTGGAGGCGGAGGCGTTGTACATCCGCTTCAGCCGCTCGGGGTCCGGGACGCGGGCCTTCTCGTTGAAGTCGAAGCCGTTGACCGAGTCGCCCCGGTAGGTCGGCAGGGTCACGCCGTCCCGGGTCTCGGTCCCCTTGGAGCGGGGCTTCGAGTACTGGCCGGCGATGCGGCCGACCTTCACCACGGGCACGGAGGCCGCGTAGGTGAGGACGGCGCTCATCTGGAGCAGCGTCTTGAGCTTGGCCCTGATGTGGTCGGCGGACACGGCGTCGAAGGCCTCGGCGCAGTCGCCGCCCTGGAGCAGGAACGCCTCGCCACGGGCGACGGCTCCCATCCGGGCGCGCAGCTGGTCGCACTCGCCGGCGAAGACGAGCGGAGGATACGACTCGAGGTCCGCGATCACATCGCGCAGAGCCTCGGCATCGGGGTACTCGGGCTGCTGCGCCGCGGGCAGGTCTCGCCAGGTCGCCTTGGCGACGGCGTGGGAATCAGCGTTCACGGTCACACGCACCACATTACGGGGTTCTTCGTCCTGTCCTGTCCCCCTGCCCAGTGACTGAGACGCGCGCCCGAAATGTCCTCTGCCGATATTCACACCATCGAGTGGTGTTACCCTCTGGCCCGTTTCACTTTGAACAGTCGAATCACAGGGGTGGGCGTGACCCAGAGGCACCGCAGGGACCGTAAGAAGAAACGAATCTTGTACGGCGCGGCGGCCGCCGTCGTGGCCACCGCCACGATCGGCAGCATCGCGATCGCCTCTCCCGGCCTCCTCGGCGCGGCGGGCGACGGCAAGGCTGCTGGGGACCCTTCCCTCCAGTCGCAGTTCGCAAACGCGGCGCGCGAGTTCGATGTGCCGCAGAGCGTGCTGATGGCGGTGTCGTACAACCAGACCCGCTGGGAGTCCCACGACGGCGAGCCGAGCACGACCGGCGCGTACAACGTCATGGGTCTGACGAAGGTCGAGCCGGAGGACGTGGCCCAGAAGGTCACCGACGAGCAGATCGACCACTTCAACGGCTCCGGCCGGCCGGAGATCGAGAAGACCTTCGACCGCGCGAAGGTCCGGCAGATCCTGGAGAAGGCGCTCGTCGACACCGACGACCCCCGGCTCCACACCCTGGACAAGGCCGCCGAGCTGATCGACAGCTCCACCGAGGCCGTCCAGAACGACACCTCCGCCTCCATCCGGGCCGGTGCCGCGCTGCTCGCCGACTACCAGAAGCAGGCCGGCGCCGAGCTGTCCGACGACGCGGGCGACTGGTACCCGGCCGTGGCGCGCTACAGCCAGTCCACCGAGAAGAAGGGCGCCGACCTCTTCGCGAAGCGCGTCTTCGAGTCGATCAAGGAGGGCGAGCAGGCGGTCACCCTCGACGGCGAGCAGGTCGCGCTGCCGGCCGACCCGTCGGTCGAGCCGGTCAAGCCGTCGAACGTGCCGCTGGCGGCGAGCTTCGCGGCCACGACGGCGGCCGCGCTCCCCGAGTGCCCCGCCGCCCTGAACTGCAGCGTCAAGCTGAGCGTCCCCAATTCCGCGGGGAAGAAGAACTACACCGCGGCCGACCGCCCCAACCAGGGCGTCGACATCCGCCAGATCGTCATCCACGACACCGAGGGCGGTTTCCAGGGGTCGCTCGACTCCCTCACCAACCCGAACGTGCCGGGCAGCGCCCACTACCTGATCAAGGCCTCGGACGGTCAGGTCACCCAGATCCTCGAGAACAAGAACCTGGCGTGGCACGCGGGCAACTGGACCCACAACATGCACGCCATCGGCGTGGAGCACGAGGGCTACGCCATCAAGGAGGGCAGCTGGTACACCGAGCCCCAGTACCGCTCCTCCGCGGCCCTGGTGAAGTACCTCGCGACCACCTACAACGTGCCGCTCGACCGTGAGCACATCATCGGTCACGACGAGGTCGCGCTCCAGACGGACACCGGCCTCGCCAACCTCCACTGGGACGCCGGCCCGTACTGGGACTGGAACTACTACATGTCCCTCCTGGGCGCCCCGCAGGGCGACAAGGGCGCGGGCGGCCTGCTCAAGGCCGGCCAGGTGGTCCGTGTGGTGCCGCCGTTCACCACGGCCAACCAGCCGAAGCTGACCGTCGGCGGCACGGCCGTCCCGGCGCGTCCGTCCAACTTCGGCTACCTGTACACGACGCCGTCGACGAGCGGGACGACGCTGAAGGACCCGTACTTCACCTCGGGAGCGACCGAGGGCTCGAACTACGCCAACAAGGTCCGCGCCGGCGGCACGTACGTCGTGGCGGAGGCCCGGACCGACTGGACGGCGATCTGGTTCGCGGGCCAGAAGGCCTGGTTCCACAACCCCGGTGGCCAGTACACCGCGCCGGTGAACGGCACCACGGTGAAGGTGAAGTCCGGCCTGGCCTCGGTCAAGGTCTACGGCCGCTCCTTCCCGGAGACCGCCGCCTACACCGCGGCCGGGCTCTCCGCACCGGGTGACGAGAACGCCTCCCTGTCGAAGTTCTCCCTCCCCGTGGGCCAGGCCTATGTGAAGGCCGGCCCGGCGGTGAAGGGTGACGACTGGTTCGGCTCCGCCCAGAAGAACGTCATCGGCGCCACGCTGTTCGTGCCGATCCGCTACCACCACAAGATCGTCTGGGTGAAGCAGAGCGACATCGCGGAGGCGCCCGGCGCCACCCCCGTCGCCACGAACAACCGCTACAACCTCCTCGCCCGGGACGCCTCCGGTGTCCTCTGGCAGTACCAGGGCATGGGCGGCGGCGCGTTCCTCACCCGGTACCGGGTGGGCAGCGGCTGGAACGCGTACAACACCATCACCCCGATGACCGCGCTCCGCGCCGACGGCACCGGTGACGCCGTCGCCCGTGACGCCTCGGGTGTGCTCTGGTACTACCAGGGCAGCGCGAACCCGTCGTCGCCGTTCAAGGGCCGTCTGCAGGTCGGCAGCGGCTGGCAGGCCTACGACCGGATCATGGGTGTCCGGGACGTGACCAACGACGGCAAGCCCGACCTGATCGCCCGCGAGAAGTCCGGGGTGCTGTGGCTGTACAAGGGCACCGGTGTCCCGTCGGCCCCGTTCGCCACGCGGTCCCGCGTCGGTGCCGGCTGGCAGGCCTACAACGCCATCGTCAGCACCGGTGACCTGTCCGGCGACGGCAAGGCCGACCTCGTCGCCCGGGACGCCTCCGGTGTCCTCTGGTCGTACCAGGGCACCGGCAGCGTCACGCAGCCGTTCGCCACGCGCACCAGGGTCGGGGCCGGCTGGCAGGCCTACAACACCATCGTGGGTCCGAGCGATCTGGACGGTGACGGCAAGGTCGACCTGATCGGCCGCGACGGAACCGGGACCCTGTGGTCGTACAAGGGCACCGGCAGCCTCACGACGCCGTTCGCCACGCGCGCCAAGGTCGGCTCGGGCTGGCAGATATACAACCTGGTCTTCTGATCCGGTAGAGGGTCGTCCGACGGCTCCTGGGGGTCCGGCTCGCACCGTCCACGGTGCGGACCGGGCCCCTTCCCGTGTCCGGCTGCGTTACAGTGCTCGCATGTACGCCTCGCAGATCCAGAACTGGTGGTGGACCGCTCATCCGGCGGCCCACTGATCGCGCGTACACCGACAGACACGCGAAGGCCGCCCGAGGGGCGGCCTTTCTCGTACCCGGGGCCGTTCCTCTCCGTACTCCACTCGGAAGGAACGACACACCTCATGGACCTCTCCCGTCTCCTCGACCCCTCCTGCCCGCCCTTCGCCCTGCTGCGCCGCCGTACCCCCGGCCGTGACCACGACACCGTCGAGGTCCTGATCGGCCGGGTCCACGAGGCCGAGCGCCTCGCGGAGCTGCCCGTGGGCCCGCGGCCGACGCTCGCCCTGGTGCCCTTCCGGCAGATCCGGGAGCGCGGTTTCGACGTCCGCGACGACGGCACCCCGCTCTCCGTGCTCGTCGCCGAGGAGTCCTGCGAGCTGCCGCTCGCCGAGGCCCTCCGGCAGCTCCCGGCGCACGACGTGCGCGTCGAGAACGGCGGTTTCGACGTCTCCGACGAGGAGTACGCCGGGATCGTGCGGCGGGTCGTCGACGAGGAGATCGGCTCCGGCGAGGGCGCGAACTTCGTCATCCGGCGGACGTACACCGGCGAGATCCCGGGCTTCGGGCGGGCCGACGCGCTCGCCCTGTTCCGGCGGCTGCTCGCCGGTGAGCGGGGTGCGTACTGGACCTTCGTCGTGCACACCGGCGACCGGACGCTGGTCGGGGCGAGCCCCGAGGTGCACGTGCGGATGTCGGGAGGCACGGTCGTCATGAACCCGATCAGCGGCACGTACCGCTACCCGGCCGGGGCCGCCCCGACCGCCGAGGGCCTGCTCGATTTCCTCGCCGACCGCAAGGAGACCGAGGAGCTGTCGATGGTGGTCGACGAGGAGCTCAAGATGATGTGCACGGTCGGCGACATGGGCGGGGTGGTGATCGGTCCGCGGCTGAAGGAGATGGCCCACCTCGCGCACACCGAGTACGAGTTGCGGGGCCGTTCCAGCCTGGACGTGCGGGAGGTGCTGCGGGAGACGATGTTCGCGGCGACCGTGACCGGTTCGCCCGTGCAGAACGCCTGCCGGGTGATCGAGCGTCACGAGGCGGGCGGCCGCGGCTACTACGCGGGCGCCCTCGCCCTCCTCGGTACGGACGGGAGCGGCGCCCAGACCCTGGACTCCCCCATCCTGATCCGTACGGCCGACATCGCGGCGGACGGGCGGCTCGAAGTGCCGGTCGGGGCCACGCTCGTACGGCACTCGGACCCGGCGGGCGAGGTCGCCGAGACCCACGCCAAGGCGGCCGGGGTGCTCACCGCGCTCGGCGTGCGGCAGGGGCGGCCGGTCGGCGCCGCCGCCCCGGCGACGGCCAGGCTCGCGGACGATCCGCGCGTACGGGCGGCCCTGGACGCGCGGCGGGCCGATCTCGCGCCGTTCTGGCTGAAGATGCAGGTGCGGTCCGCGGAACTGTCCGGTCATGCCCTGGTGATCGACGCCGAGGACACGTTCACGGCGATGCTGGCGCACGTGCTGCGCTCGTCGGGCCTTGAGGTGTCGGTGCTCCGCCACGACGAGCCGGGGCTGCGGGAGCTGGCGCTCGCCCATGAGGGGCCGGTCGTGCTCGGCCCCGGCCCGGGCGATCCGGCGGACGCCGCCGACCCGAAGATGCGCTTCCTGCGCGGTCTGACGGCCGAGCTGGTGCGGGACCACCGGCACGGTCTGCTCGGGGTGTGCCTGGGGCACGAGCTGATCGCCGCCGAGCTGGGTCTGGAGATCGTCCGCAAGCGGACCCCGTTCCAGGGGGCCCAGATGCGGATCGACCTCTTCGGGCAGCAGCGGAGGGTGGGCTTCTACAACAGCTTCACCGCCCGCTGCGACGACCGGACGGCGACCGAGCTGGCCCTGCACCGGATCGAGGTGAGCCGGGACGCGGAGACCGGCGAGGTGCACGCGCTGCGCGGACCGGGCTTCGCGGGGGTGCAGTTCCACCCCGAGTCGGTGCTGACGACGGACGGCGCGGCCCTGACGGCCTCGCTCCTCGCCGGCGTGCTGGTCTAGGCCCTGTCGTCGAACTCCCGCGCGCCCCGCGACGGCAGGGCCTGGGAGAGCCTCGGGACGAGGACGTTCTCGCTGCGCCGCCCGGCGGTGTAGTCGAGGACGTTCCGGACCGTGGTGCCGATGATCTGACCGACGGCGTCCTCGGTGTAGTACGCCTGGTGCGAGGTGACCACCACGTTCGGGAAGGTCACCAGGCGGGCCAGGGTGTCGTCCTCGACGACCTCGAGGGACTTGTCGAGGAAGAAGAGCCCGGCCTCCGCCTCGTACACGTCGAGACCCACGCCCGCGAAGCGGCCGGCCCGGAGTTCGGCGACGAGCGCCTCGGTGTCGACGAGTCCGCCGCGGCTGGAGTTCACCAGGATGGCGTCGTCCTTCATCGAGCGGAGGGCGGCGGCGTCAAGGAGGTGCTGGGTGGACGGGAGCAGCGGCACGTGGAGACTGATGAGGTCGGCCTCGGCGAGGAGCCGCTCCTTCTCGACGTACTTCATGCCGAGGTCGACGCAGGCGGGGTTCTCGGCGACGTCCCAGCCGAGGAGGTTCATGCCGAAGCCGTGCGCGATCCGGGTGAAGGCCTCGCCGATCTTGCCGGTGCCGAGGACGCCGACGGTACGGCCCCGCAGGTCACGGCCCATCAGCCCGTCGAGGCGGAAGTCGAAGTCGCGGGTCCGGTTGGAGGCGCGGACGATCCGGCGGTTGACGGCCATGGCGAGGGTCCAGGCGAACTCGGCGACGGAGTACGGCGAGTAGTACGAGACCCGGGCGACCGTGAGGCCGAGACGCTCGGCGACCTCCAGGTCGATGTTGTTGAAGCCCGTGGAGCGCTGGGCGATCATCTGCGTCCCGCCGGCGGCGAGGGTCTGCAGGACGCGGTTGTCCAGGATGGCGTTGACGCTGGTGGAGATGATCTCGTAGCCGGCGGCGATGGGCGCGGTGTCCTCGGTGAGGAAGACGCTCAGACAGCGGATGTCGTGGTGCCCCACGAAGGCCTTCTCCATGAGGGGCTTCTCGTCCGCCTGCACGCCGAATGCCAGGATTTCCACGCGTTTCCCCTCAACATGACGAATGGGCCGTATATCCGCGACACGTGCGAATATACGGCCCCTCAGGTCGCCGTGCCCTGCACGCGGGCGGACCGTGGCGGCCGCGTCAGGCGTCGTCGAGGCCGCGCTCGATGGCGTACCGGACGAGCTCCACCCGGTTGTGCAGCTGGAGCTTGCCGAGGGTGTTCTGGACGTGGTTCTGCACCGTGCGGTGCGAGATCACCAGCCGCTCGGCGATCTGCTTGTAGCTGAGGCCCTTGGCGACGAGCCGCAGGACCTCCGTCTCGCGCTCGGTCAGCTGCGGGGCCTTCGGCTCGTCGGTGCCGGCCGCCGGGGCGGGCTCGGTCGCGAGCCTGCGGTACTCGCCGAGGACCAGTCCGGCGAGGCCTGGGGTGAACACGGGGTCGCCGACCGCCGTCCGTCGTACGGCGTCGATCAGCTCCTCCGTACTCGCCGACTTGAGGAGGTAGCCGGTGGCACCGGACTTGACCGCCTCCAGGACGTCCGCGTGCTCGCCGCTCGCCGAGAGGACCAGGACCCTCAGCCCCGGCCGGCCGCCGACGAGCTCCTTGCACACCTGGACGCCCGGCTTCACCGGCAGGTTCAGGTCCAGGACGAGGACGTCCGGCAGGACCGCGAGGGCGCGGCGCACCGCCTGCTCGCCGTCGCCCGCCGTGGCGACCACGTCCAGGCCCGCCTCGGCCAGATCGCGGGCGACCGCGTCCCGCCACATCGGGTGGTCGTCCACGACCATCACTCTGATCTGCTGCTGCTCGCTCATCTTCCTTGTCCTGCCTTCCCCCGCGGAACCTTCAACTCGACTTCTGTGCCCTGCCCGGGGACCGAGATCAGCTCGGCCGAGCCCCCCAGGTCCCGCAGTCTCCCCCGGATGGAGAGGGCGACCCCCATCCGGCCCTCCCCCCACGCCTCCGCGAGGCGGCCCTCCGGGATGCCGGGGCCGTCGTCCCGGACGGTGACGATCACCTCGTCGGGCCAGTCCTCGACCAGGATCCACGCGTTCGCGTCCTCCCCGGCGTGCACCCGCACATTGTCCAGTGCGGCACCGACCGCGGCGGCCACCTCGCGGGCGGCGGGCGGCGCGAGGAGGACGGGCGCGCCCGGCTCGGAGAGCGTGACCTTCGCCCCGGCGCGCGGGGCGAGCAGGAGGCGCAGGTCGACAGGGGTGTCGTCGTCCGGCTCGTCGTCCACGTCGACGACCCGGACCACGGCCCCCTCGGACTCGTCCTCCGACACCAGGCTGGGGCGGGCGAGACCGCCCGCGACGAGCGTACGGAGCGCCACCTCCTGCTCCCCCGCCATCCTGGCGATCTCGGCGGCCTCGCCGCCCATCGCCGTGCCGCGCCGCTGCACCATCGCGAGGACCTGGAGGACGCTGTCGTGGATGTCGCGGGCGAGCCGCTCCCGCTCGCGGGTCGCGGCCTCGATCTCCAGGGCGCGGGCGAGGGTGCGCTCGGAGGCGCGGGCGACCTCGACGACGTATCCGATGGCGATGGAGGCCACCCAGACGAGGAGGACGTTGTGGAGGGTGTCCCGGCTGGGGTGGCCGCGTTCGACGATGTTGGCGACGGCGACGAGGGAGGAGGCGACGCCGGCCCAGCGCCAGCCGCCCTTGATCGCGTACGCGAGGACGGATCCGGCGGTCCATATCGACGGCAGGGTGGGGCCCTCGATGGTCTGGGCGTGGGCGTCGGCGAGCGGGGTGAGGAGGATGCCGACGAGGGCGACGGTGAGGTCGGCGCCGAGGAAACGCTTGGTGCAGCTGGCCGCGTTCGCCACCTTGGGAAGGGTGGCGAGGGTCCAGACGCACATCACCGCCAGGAAGACGACGGCGATCCAGGGCCGCTCGTACCGGTCCCGGCCGAACGCGAACAGCAGGACCGCGTAGACCATGGTCAGGACTCGGTAGCCGGTCAGCGCCCGCCACAGCGGCTGCTCGACCGACATGCGCACGACACGCTCGCGCTTGGCCATCTCCCCCACCCCCGGCCGTCCCGTACGGGACGGCTGACCGCCGGACGCCTACGCGCCGGACTCTTCCCGAGCGGCGATCTCGGCCTTCACGGCCTCCTTGGCCGCCTTCTCCGCGTCCGCGATCTGTCGCTTGGCGGCGGTCGCGTAGATGTCGACGTACTCCTGGCCGGACAGCTTCATGATCTCGTACATGACCTCGTCGGTCACCGAGCGGAGGATGAAGCGGTCCCCCTCCATGCCCTGGTAGCGGGTGAAGTCCAGCGGCTTGCCGATCCGGATCCCCGGGCGCATCAGCTTGGGGACGACCTTGCCGGGGGGCTGGATCTTCTCGGTGTCGATCATGGCGACCGGGATCACCGGAGCGCCGGTGGCCAGGGCCACCCGCGCGAGGCCGCCGGGCTTGCCCCGGTAGAGGCGCCCGTCGGGCGAGCGGGTGCCCTCGGGATAGATCCCGAAGAGGCCGCCCTTCTGGATGACCTCGATACCGGCCTTGATCGCCGCCTCGCCCGCGCCGCGGGCACCCGAACGGTCCACCGGAAGCTGGCCGACCCCCTTGAAGAAGGCGGCCGTCAGCTTGCCCTTCACACCCGGCGAGGTGAAGTACTCCGCCTTGGCGATGAACGTGACCTTGCGGTCGAGCACGGCGGGCAGGAAGAAGGAGTCGGAGAACGACAGGTGGTTGCTCGCCAGGATCGCGGGCCCCTCGGCGGGAATGTTCTCCAGACCCTCCACCCAGGGCCGGAAGGCAAGCTTCAGGGACCCTCCGAGGGAGAACTTCATTGCGCCGTAGATCAACTCGCCATGCCTTCCGTGTGCCGTGGCGACGACTTTATCCCGTACCGGGGTACGGCCCCCGCTACGGCCCTGGTCGGTGTCGGTCCGGTCGCGTACCGTGAAGGTCCTTCCCCATTTTCCGTCGCTTCGGCGCACCCAGGGCGCACCCGAAGGCGAACGCGAAGTCGAGCGAACAGGAGACCCCGGTGCCGGTCCTTCCCGGAGCCGAGCCGTACCGCCATGAAGGCGGAGAGGTCGGCGTCCTTCTCTGTCACGGATTCACCGGTTCCCCGCAGTCGCTGCGCCCGTGGGCCGAGTATCTGGCCGCGCGCGGTCTGACGGTGTCACTGCCGCTGCTGCCCGGGCACGGCACCCGCTGGCAGGACATGCAGCTCACCACCTGGCACGACTGGTACGCCGAGGTCGACCGGGCGCTGAGCGAGCTCGTGGAGCGGTGCGCGACCGTCTTCGTCTTCGGCCTCTCCATGGGCGGGGCGCTGACCCTGCGGCTCGCCGCCCGGCACGGGGACGCCGTGAAGGGCATCGTCCTGGTCAACCCGGCCAACAAGGTGCACGGCCTGGCCGCGCACGCGCTGCCGGTCGTCCGGCACCTGGTCCCGTCGAACAAGGGCATCGCCAGCGACATCGCCAAGGAGGGCGTCACCGAGGTCGGCTACGACCGGGTGCCGCTGCACGCCGCGCACTCCCTGCGGCAGTTCTTCCGGACCGTGGACGCGGAGCTTCCGCAGGTCACGCAGCCGGTGGTACTGCTCCACAGCCCTCAGGACCACGTCGTACCGCCCGCCGACTCGGCCCGGATCCTCTCCCGGATCTCCTCGACGGACGTCAAGGAGATCCTGCTGGAACAGAGCTACCACGTGGCGACGTTGGACCATGACGCGGAGCGGATCTTCGACGAGAGCCTGGCCTTCGTCGAGCGTCTCGCGCCGGGTCTGGTCGACGAACAGGGGAGCAGGAGCGGTGGCTGAGGAGCAGGACGGCGGCGGGCGAGAGCCGCAGCCCATCGACGAGGAGGCGGCCTGGGCCGCGATCGTCGCGGGGTACGGCGAGGAGCCGGCGGACCCGCCGGGGGCCAAGCCGTACCGGACCGTCGAGAACCTGTCACTCCCGGAGCCGGATACCGACGGCGACGAGGACGAGGACGCCGGGGAGGTCCGGCCGGTGAAGCCGGCGCCGGCCGCCGGGAAGGGCACGCCCTGGAAGCCGAGGCCGACGACCGGCGGGACCCCGCCGGAGGCCGACGAGGAGCCCGGGGCGGAGGAGGAGCCCGAGGCGGGTCCCGAGCGCCCCGCGCTCGGCAGCTCCGTCGTCTTCGCGCCCGGCGTTCGCCCGGCCGGCCCCCGCGACTACTCCCCCGCGGAACCGGACGACGCGCCCGGCGGCTCCGACGAGGGCCACTTCGTACCGCCGGAGCCGCCGCCGCTGCCCGAGGCGGACGTGACGACCAAGTTCGCCTGGCTGGCCGTGGTCGGCGGGCCGGTGCTGATGCTGGTGGCCGTGCTGCTCAGCTGGGACATGACCTGGTGGCTGACCACGCTCTGCATCGGCGGCTTCCTCGGCGGCTTCGCGACCCTCGTGGGCCGTATGAAGCACGACGACGATGACGACGGCTTCGACGACCCGGGCCGCGGCGCGGTCGTCTGACCGTCCTGATGCCGGACTCCGTCCGTCGGCCGGTGAGCTGCTCCCCGGCCGACGGCGGGGCGGACCTCAGGGCGCCGCGGGCACCCGCACCGCCGCCAGTACCGGAAGGTGATCGGTGGCGGCCCGCAGATCCGCCGGGTCGAGGTCCGTCGGTACCCCGCAGCCGAGGAACTCGACGCCCCGGGTGGCGAGGATCGCGTCGATCCGCTGGTGCGGATCAGCGGGGGTCGAGGTGTTCGCCCCTCCCCAGGGGCTGGCCTCCCAGCCGTCCTGGAGTTCCTTCGCCAGCCGCCGGAAGGCGGGCCCGTCGGGCCGTTCGTTGAGGTCGCCGGCGACCAGGGTGTACGGGGTCCCCAGGGCGGCGACCCGGTCGAGGATTATCCCGGCCTGGGCGTACCGCTCGTCCTTCCGCAGGCTCAGATGGCAGCTGATGAGGCCGACCCGGGCCCCGGCGAAGCGGACGACGGCGGTCGCGAGACCGCGCCGGTGCAGGCCCGGGGTCAGCGGCAGCAGCACGTCCTCGGTGCGTTCCACGGTGGCCCGCAGGGAGCAGAGCAGCATCGGTCCCGCCGCGGTCGCGCCGCCGCTCAGCATGACGAGCTCGCTCTTGGCGGCGAGCCGGGCGGCGTGTTTGCGCCAGCGGAAGAAGCGCGGGGCCTCCTGGACGAAGACGAGGTCCGGGTCGCAGGCCCGGATGACCCGGGCGAGGGCGTCCTCGTCGTCGCGCATCGAGCGGACGTTGTAGCTCAGGACCCGGAGGACGGCCGAACCGTCCTCCTCGGTGCGGGAGTTGGGCAGCTCACTGATCGCCATGACACGTAACGTACGACAACCGCCCGCCACGTCCACAGGGACGCGACGGGCGGTTGTCGTACGAGGGACCGCTCAGCCCTGGCGGGCGAGGTCCGCCGCGCCGACCAGACCGGCCTTGTTGCCGAGCTGGGCCGCGAGGACCTGCGCGTGCGGGCGCCACTGGCCGCCGATCAGCCAGCGCCGGAAGGACTTCCGGATCGGGTCGAGGACGAGATCGCCCTCGTCCGAGACGCCGCCGCCGACGATGAACGCCGAGGGGTCGAACAGCGAGGCCAGGTCCGCGAGGCCGGCACCGGCCCAGCGGGCCAGTTCACGGAAGGAGTCGACGGCGACCGGGTCGCCGGCGCGGGCGGCCTGGCTGACGTGCCGGCCCTCGATGCCCTCGGGGGTGCCGTCGCCGAGCCCGAGGAGGACCTGGGCCCGCTCGGGGGTGGCGTTGGCGCGCTGCTTGGCGTAGCGGACGAGCGCGCGCCCGGAGGCGTACTGCTCCCAGCAGCCCTGGCTGCCGCAGCCGCACAGCAGACCGTCCGGGACGACCCGGATGTGGCCGAACTCGGCGGCCACGCCGAAGCGTCCGCGGCGCAGCTTGTTGCCGATGATGATGCCGCCGCCGAGGCCGGTGCCGAGGGTGATGCAGATGACGTCCTCGTGGCCCTGGCCGGCGCCGAACCTGTACTCGCCCCAGGCGGCCGCGTTGGCGTCGTTCTCGACGACGACGGGCAGGCCTACCCGCTGCTCGACCTTGTCCTTGAGCGGCTCGTGCCGCCAGTCGATGTTCGGCGCGAAGAGGACGGTGGCACGCTTGTCGTCGACGTAGCCCGCGGCACCGATGCCGACGGCCTCGATCGTGTGGCCCTTGCCGGCCTCGGACACGGCCGCGCAGATCGCGTCGACGATGCCTTCGGGGGTCGGCGGGGTGGGCACCTTGTGCGTGTCGAGGATGTTGCCCTCCTCGTCGACCACGCCAGCCGCGATCTTCGTGCCGCCGATGTCGACGCCGATGGTGAGTCCCATGTGTCCCTCAGTTTTCGGTCGAGCCCCGCTAAGGCCCACCGTACCCGAGGGGGACGGCCGTCCCGATCAGTCGAGGTCGATGTGCTGGCCGGTTCCGGGCCCCTCGTCGTCCTTGGGGTCGCGGGCATCGGCGTCCCCGTCGGTGCCCTTGTCCGCCTTGTCACCCTGCCCGTCCGCGTCCCGGCGGGGGTCGCGCGGGTCGTCGGGGGTCACCTTCTCGTCGCGCGTCCACCGGGTCTCGTGGGACTCGACGGCGGAGCGGTAGGCGGCGAGCAGTTCGTTCCCGGCGGCGGCGAGGTGGTCGAAGACCTGCGGGTTGCGCTCGATGACGGGCTCGACGACCGCCTTCGCCTGGTTGACGAGCTGCTGCACGGTCTGCGCGGCCTGGCCCGCGAGCAGCGGGTTCCCGAGGCCCCCGGAGACCTTGCCGGCGACGGCCTCGAAGAGCTTGCGGAACTCGTCGGCGGCGGATCCGGTCTCCGCCCCGTGCTGCGCCCGGCGGCGGGCCTTCTCCGCCTCCAGGTCCTCGGCGCACGCCTTGGCCCAGGCGTCCGAATCGCTCATGGCGTACTCCTCACTGGCTGGTACTTCGACGGTACACGCCCCCTCAGGGGGTGCGGGGCCAGAGTCCGGGGTCGGGGGTGAAGCGCACCCGGAGGTCCCCCTCGACGAGGCCCGCGCCGGTGACGGTGCAGCGCCGCAGGGCGGCCGGCAGGGGCACGTTGCGGCGGAAGGCGCCGACGGTCAGAAGCAGTTCGTCACCCCTGCGGACGAGGGACAGATCCTCCTTGACGGCGCCGGGGAGGCCGATGTGCCACACCAGGACGCCGTCCTCCTCCCGGCGGTCCTCGACGGACCACGCCGGTACGGGATCGGGGACGGCCGCCGGGCGCCGGGCGGGCGCGAGCAGCACGAGGTCCTCGGGGCCGCGGGGGTCCCGGCCGAGGTGCGGCAGCTCGTCGACGGCGCCGGCGAGGCCGGAGGCGGTACGGAGCTCCGCGAGGTGCCGGTGCTGCTGGGTGGTGAGTCCGGCGAGCCAGGGGTCCTCGGAGTCGGCGGGCAGCAGCCGGTTGGCGACGACGGAGTCGAGGGCGAGGCGCTGGAGGGCGAGGCCGAGCCGGGCGGTGCGCAGGGCGCGGACGGCGGCGGGGCCGGGTTCGAGGACCAGCCGGACGCTGGTGGTGGGGGCGTCGACGACGGTCTGGACGGCGGCCAGCTCCTCCTCCCAGCGCCCGGTGGTCTCGTACAGCCACTGCGCGGGCATCGGGACGCCGGCGAGCTGGGCGAGCATCGGGCGCAGGGCGCGGGCGGCCTGCCGTTCCCGCGGCAGGAGGCGGCGCAGATAGCGGCGGAGCTGCTCGGGCAGGGCGAGGAGGGCGAGGGCCTCGGCGAGCGGCGGCAGATCGACGACGGCGAGGTCGTGGCCGCCCTCGGCGGCGTCGCGCAGGGCGCGCAGCAGGGCGAACTGGCGGCTGCCGGGGAGTTCGGTGAGTTCGGCGTCCTCGAAGGGCGCGGCGCCCAGCAGGTCGAGGGCGGCGGAGGAGCGGGCCTGGAGGGCGAGGAACTCCCGGCGGAAGTCACCGGCCGGCTCGGGGCGCAGGACACGGAGGCCCTCGCCGCCGTCGCCGCCCAGGAGCGGATCGGCGTCCTCGGTGACGAGCAGGACCCGGCGGCCCGCCCGCGCCTCGGCGAGGGCGGTCGCGGCGGCGACGGTGGTGCGACCGGCGCCGCCGGACCCGGTGACAAGGATGATCCGCATGCGGAGGACGTTACCCGCGCCCTCCCGGCGCTCGTACGGGAGGACGTGACCGTCCCCCTCCGGGGCTCACACGCCGGATTCGACGCGCTTCTTCAGGCCCGCCAGCGCCCGGTCGATGATGACCTTCTCGGCCTTGCGCTTGATCATGCCGAGCATCGGGATCTTCACGTCGACCGTCAGCTGGTACGTGACCTCCGTCCGGTCACCGCCGCCCACCGCCGCCAGCCGGTACGACCCGTCGAGCGACCGCAGCATCTGGGACTTGACCAGCGTCCAGCTGACCTCGTCGCCGCCGGTCCACGTGTACGCGAGGGTGTGGTCGTCCTTGATCGCGCCGGCGTCGAGAAGCAGCCGCACCTTCTCGGCGCGGCCGGCCTCGTCGGTCTCCAGGACCTCGGCCTCCTTCACCTCGCCCGTCCACTCGGGGTAGCGGGCGAAGTCGGCGATCACGCCCATGACGTCGGCCGGTGCCGCCTCGATGGTGATGCTCGAGCTGGTGTGTTCGGCCATCGTGGTGGCTCCTCCACTGTGCGGTCCGGCGGAAGTCAAAGGGGCACAGACGTGCCGACGGAAGGCTATCGCGCTGCGACGCGGGGCCCGTCACCACTCCAGGGCGAAGGGTCTGCCCGTCGAGGCGAAGTGGCCGACGTTGACGCACTCGGTCGACGCGATCCGCATCCGCCGGGCCAGCGGCTGGTGGACGTGGCCGAAGAGGGCGTAGCGGGGCCGGGTGCGCCGGATGGCGTCGAGGAGGGCCCGGCTGCCGCGCTCGAAGCGCCGGGCGACGGTGTCGTACGTCAGGTCCGGCACGTCGGGCGGGATGTGGGAGCAGAGGACGTCGACGTCGCCGAGGGCCTCGACCTTCGCCGCGTACTCCTCGTCGGAGATCTCGTACGGCGTGCGCATCGGGGTGCGCAGGCCACCGCCGACGAAGCCGAAGACGAGGCCGCCGACCTCGACCCGCTCGCCGTCGAGGACGGTCGTCCCGGGCCGGGCGAACTCGGGCCAGAAGCGGGGGATGTCGACGTTGCCGTAGGTGGCGTACGTGGGGGTGGGGAAGGCGGCGAAGAGTTCGGCGTACTGGCGGCGGACCGCGCCCTCGATCGCGGTCTCGCGGTCGACGTCGAGCTCGGCCCAGAGGCGACGCCCCAGGTCACGGGCCTCGTCGAAGCGGCGGGCGGTGCGCAGCTCGACCAGCCGGTCGGCGTTCTCGACGCCGAACAGCTCGGGGAAGATCCCGCGGCTGTGGTCGGCGTAGTCGAGGAAGAGGACCAGGTCCCCCAGGCATATCAGGGCGTCGGCCCCGTCCCCCGCCCTGGCGAGGTCTCCGGCGTTGCCGTGCACGTCACTGACCACATGGACTCGCATGGGCCCACCTTAGGGGGTGTCACCTGCGGTTACTTCCGAGTCTGGAAAGCTGTGGATTACTGTGCGCAGAGCACCGCCACACATGTGTGACGCACGGAACATCTGGCCGGAACCCCCTATCCGGAACCATGTACTGATGGGTAACGTCCGGGCAGTCCAGTCGTGCTCTCCCCCACGGAGCACCTGCCAGTTCTTGGACTTCACCGGTGCATCACACAGAGCCGTGGCGCCGGCGCCCGATGAGGAGCAGCAGTCTTGCGCGAGTTCAGCCTTCCGGCCCTGTACGAGGTCCCCGCGGACGGCAACCTGACGGATCTCATCCGCCGCAACGCCTCCCAGCACCCAGACGTCGCCGTCATGGGCCGCAAGGTCGACGGCGTGTGGACGGACGTGACCGCGACGCAGTTCCTCGCGGAGGTCCGCGAGGCGGCCAAGGGTCTGATCGCGGCCGGTGTCGAGCCGGGCGATCGGGTCGCGCTGCTCTCCCGCACGCGCTACGAGTGGGTGCTCCTCGACTTCGCGATCTGGAGCGCGGGCGGCGTGACCGTCCCCGTGTACGAGACGAGCTCGCCGGAGCAGATCCAGTGGATCCTCGGCGACTCGGGCGCGACCCTGGTGATCGTCGAGAGCGCGGCCCACCAGGAGGCGGTGGTGTCGGTCCAGGAGAACCTGCCGGAGCTGAAGGGCATCTGGCAGATCGACGACGACGCGGTCGCGCAGCTGACCGGGACCGGCCTGGACGTGTCCGACGAGCTGCTCGACGCGCGCATGTCGGCGGCGAACGCGGACGACCCGGCGACGATCGTCTACACCTCGGGAACGACGGGCCGCCCCAAGGGCTGCGTCCTGACCCACCGGGCCTTCTTCGCCGAGTGCGGCAACGTGGTGGAGCGGCTGAAGCCGCTCTTCCGTACCGGCGAGTGTTCGGTGCTGCTGTTCCTGCCGGCCGCGCACGTCTTCGGGCGGCTCGTCGAGGTCGCGTCCGTGATGGCGCCGATCCGGCTCGGCTGCGTCCCCGACATCAAGAACCTCACGGACGAGCTGGCCTCGTTCCGGCCGACGCTGATCCTGGGCGTGCCCCGGGTCTTCGAGAAGGTCTACAACTCGGCGCGGGCCAAGGCCCAGGCCGACGGCAAGGGCAAGATCTTCGACAAGGCCGCGCACACGGCCATCGCGTACAGCAGGGCGCTGAGCACCCCGCAGGGCCCGTCCTTCGGCCTCAGGCTGAAGCACAAGATCTTCGACAAGCTGGTCTTCAGCAAGCTGCGGGCGGTGCTCGGCGGCCGCGGCGAGTACGCGATCTCGGGCGGTGCGCCGCTGGGTGAGCGGCTGGGTCACTTCTTCCGCGGCATCGGCTTCACGGTCCTGGAGGGCTACGGCCTGACGGAGTCGTGCGCGGCGACGGCGTTCAACCCCTGGGACCGGCAGAAGATCGGCACGGTCGGTCAGCCGCTGCCGGGTTCGGTGGTGCGGATCGCCGACGACGGCGAGGTGCTGCTGCACGGCGAGCACGTCTTCTCGCGGTACTGGAACAACGAGGCGGCGACGGCCGAGGCGCTGGCGGACGGCTGGTTCCACACGGGCGACATCGGCACCCTCGACGAGGACGGCTACCTCGCGATCACCGGACGGAAGAAGGAGATCCTGGTGACGGCGGGCGGCAAGAACGTCGCCCCGGCGGTCATCGAGGACCGGATCCGGGCGCACGCGCTGGTCGCGGAGTGCATGGTGGTCGGCGACGGCCGCCCGTTCGTGGGCGCGCTGGTCACGATCGACGAGGAGTTCCTGGGCCGCTGGGCCTCGGAGCACGGCAAGCCGGCGGGCTCGACGGCGGCCACCCTCCGGGACGACTCGGACCTGGTGGCGGAGGTCCAGCGCGCGATCGACGACGGCAACGCGGCGGTCTCCAAGGCGGAGTCGGTCCGCAAGTTCCGCATCCTCCCGGCGCAGTTCACGGAGGAGGCGGGCCACATCACCCCGTCCCTGAAGCTGAAGCGGAACGTGGTGGCGAAGGACTTCGCGGACGAGATCGAGGCGATCTACCGGGCCTGATCCGGTCCGGCGTACGTACGGCCGGAGGCCCGGGGCGGTGTCGCCCCGGGCCTCCGGCCGTTTCCGTGTCCGTGTCGTTCCGTCCCACCCGGACGCTCGCTACAGAAGCTCCTTGAGACGCTCCGCGAGGAGGTCCCAGCGCCATTTCTCCTCGACCCAGGCGCGGCCGCGCTCGCCCATGCGGGCGCGGAGCTCGGGGTCGAGGAGGAGGGTGCTGACGCGCTCGGCGGTGTCCTCGGCGGACTCGCCGCGCACGACCCAGCCGGTCTCGCCGTCGAGGACCGCGTCGGGGGCGCCGCCCGAGTCGCCCGCGACGACGGGGAGGCCGGTCGCGGAGGCCTCCAGGTAGACGATGCCGAGGCCCTCGACGTCGAGGCCGCCGCGCCGGGTGCGGCACGGCATGGCGAAGACGTCTCCGGCGCCGTAGTGGGCGGGCAGTTCCGACCAGGGGACGGCGCCGGTGAAGCGTACGGATCCGGCCACCCCGGTCTCGGCTGCGAGGCGGTGCAGATCCTTCTCGTACGGGCCGCCGCCGACGATCAGGAGGACCGCGTCCGGCACCCGGCGCAGGATCTGCGGCATGGCCCTGATCAGGGTGTCCTGGCCCTTGCGCGGGACGAGCCGGGAGACGCAGACGACCACGGGACGGTCGCTGAGCCCGAGGCGGGCACGGACCTCGGCGCCGCCCGAGTCCGGGTGGAAGGTCTTCTCGTCGACGCCCGGCGGCAGCTGCCTCATGCGGCCCGCTGCGGCCGGCGTGAGGGCGGCCGCGATCCGGGAGCGGGTGTACTCGCCGAGGTAGGTGACGGTGTCCGTGCCCTCGCCGATCCGCCGGAGCAGCTGCCGGGAGCCGGGCAGCTGGGCCCAGCCGGCCTCGTGTCCGTGCGTGGTGGCGACGAGTCGCCGCGCGCCGGCCCTGCGGAGCGCGGGGGCCATCAGGCCGAGGGGCGCCGCCGCGCCGAACCACACGGACTCACAGCCGTGCTCGCGCAGGAGCGCGGTGGCCCGGGCCGTGACCCGAGGTGTGGGCAACAGCACGGTGGTGCGATCCCGGACGACCGTGAAAGGCTGTTCGGCGTCGAACGCGGCCGTCGCCTCGATCCCTTCGCGGCTGCGCTTCCAGGTGGAGGCGTACACCACGATCTGGTCGGGATCCAGGCGGAGGGCCATGTTGTGCAGGAAGGCCTGGATTCCGCCCGGACGCGGCGGGAAGTCGTTGGTTACGATCAGGGTCTTGTGCATCGTGGCCGACAGTACCGCGAGCGCACCCACCGCCCAGCACCACCATCCCCCGCGGCAGCGGGCCGACAGGACAAGGAACAGGACAGGTATGACGGGGGCAGTGGGCATCGGATCACGCGCGCGTCTCCGCCTCCCGCTCGGCCTCTGGGGCCTGACCCGGATCATCGTCCTGCTGTGTGCGTTCAAGGTCGTGGTGGTGCCCGGCCCGGACTCGATGGTCGAGGTCGAGCAGATCTACCAGGGCTGGTTCGACGTCCTGCGGACCGGCGAGTATCCCCGGTCCGACGTGACCTGGCAGTACCCGCCGGCCGCCGCCCTCGCGATCCTCTCTCCCGCGCTGCTGCCCTTCCTCGGCTACACGGCGGCCTTCTTCGTCCTGGCGCTCCTGTGCGACGCCTTCGTCATGGGCCTCCTCCTGCACACCGGCCGCCGGGCCGGCCGGTCGATGCGGGGCGCGTGGCTCTGGCTGGCCGCGGTGCCCCTGCTCGGCCCGACGGCGTACGCCCGCTACGACGTCATGGTGACGGCCGTCGCCGTGGCCGCTCTGCTGACCGTCGGCCGCGACCCGCGCGTTCTGGGTGTCCTCGCCGGTTTCGGTGCCGTCCTCAAGGTGTGGCCGGCGCTGCTGCTCGTGGGGACCCCGAAGGGCGGGGCGACCTGGCGTTCCTGGCCGGTGGCGGCCGGCGCGGCGGGAGCGGTGCTGCTGCTCTGCGCGGCCTGGATGCCCGGGTCGCTGGCCTTCCTCTCGTACCAGAGCGAGCGGGGTACGGAGGTCGAGTCACTGGGCGCGATGGTGTTCCACGTGGCCCGGCACTTCGGCTGGGAGGGCGAGGCCCGGATGAACTACGGCTCGATGGAGTTCCTCGGCCCCTACGTCTCGTGGGTGTCGTCCGGTGAGATGGCGCTGACGGTCGCCGCGTTCGGATGGCTGGCGCTGTGGCGGTTCAAGGCGCGCCGGTTCTCCTCGTCGACGACGGCGGACGCGGCCTTCGTCGCCGTCCTGCTCTTCACCGTGACGAGCCGGGTGATCTCACCGCAGTACATGATCTGGCTGTTCGGCCTCGCCGCGGTCTGTCTCGCCTACCGCTCGACCGCCATGCGGCGCCCCGCCCATCTGGTGCTGTGGGCGACGGCCGTGACGCAGTTCGAGTACCCCGTCTGGTTCTCCCATGTGACGCAGAGCGATCCCCTGGGCATCGCTGTGCTGTTCCTGCGCAACGGTCTCCTGGTGGTCGCCACCCTCTCCGCCTGCCGCGCCCTGTGGCGGCACACGGTGACCGAGGCCGGCGTCGCGCGCATCCCGGGGCAGACGCGTCGGCCCGAGCGGGAAAAGGTCCTGGCCGGTTCGGCCTGAGCGGTAGTGGCCCGAACACCGATACGCACTGGTGCTACCCTGGGGCACCCTTGCCTTCCCGTTAGGTTCTTCTGCTGACATGAACAACTCGATTCTCTCGGTCGACACGCTTCAGCGGCACGGGAAGAGCGGCGACGGGGCCGCTGCGCAGGATGCGCCGAAAGCCTCGGCCGGCATATCGGGGAAATCCCTGCTCCTGATTTCCGGCACTTTCTTCCTCGTTTATCTCCTCCTGTCGGCACGGCGCCACGCGGCGAACCTCACCACGGGGTACGACCTGGGCATCTTCACCCAGATCGTGCGGTCCTACTCCGAGTTCACCGCCCCGTACTCCGACCTCAAGGGGCCCGCGTACAACACGCTCGGGGATCATTTCCATCCGATCCTCGCGCTGCTCGCTCCCTTTTACAAGGCATTCCCGTCCAGCTATACGCTGCTCGTCTGCCAGGCAGCTCTCGTGGCGTTTTCCGTAGTCCCCCTGATGAAATGGGCAGACAAAGTCAGGGGACGGAAGTTCGCCTATTGGGTCGGAGTTTCCTACGGCGCCTCCTGGGGAATTGCCGCACTCATCTATTTCGACTTCCACGAAGTCTCCTTCGCGGTGCCGCTCCTGTCCCTCTCGCTCTGTGCCGCCGGTCGGAAGAACTGGCGCGCGGCCGCCCTCTGGGCCCTGCCGCTGGTGCTGGTCAAGGAGGATCTGGGGCTCACGGTCGCCGCGATCGGCGCCTATGTGGCGTGGAAGGGGCCGAGGGTGACGGGGCTCGCCCTCGTCGCCTTCGGTGCCGGCGCGACGGCGCTTGAGATGCTGGTGATCCTTCCGCACTTCAATCCCCTCGGGCAGTTCGCCTATCTGCCGCCCGAGACCGCCGAGGAGGTCGGCGTGCTGGCGCAGGCCGCCGGAGCCCTCTGGCCCCCGGTCAAGTGGCTGACGCTCTTCATGATCGTCGCCCCGACCGGCTTCCTGGCCCTCCGGTCGCCGATCCTGCTGGTCGCGCTGCCGACGCTGGGCTGGCGCTTCACGGGATCGAACCCCTTCTACTGGGGGATGGAATTCCACTACAGCGCGGTCCTCATGCCCATCGCCTTCGCCGCCGCCGTGCACGCGGTCGCGAACGGTGTGACGGCACGAAGACTCGTGCCCGCCTGCGTCATCGGCGCGGTGGCCACGAGCGTCACGCTCTTCACCCATCCCCTGCATGAGGTCGTACTGCCACGGACGTGGAGCGACTCCGCCTACATCAGGACGTCGGACGAGCTGCTCGGGAAGATCCCCGACGGCGCGACCGTGGCCGCGTCGAACCGGCTGGCCGCCCAGCTCGCCGACCGGGCCCGCGTCAGCGAGGTATGCCTGTTCCCCCGCTCCTTCCCTCCGAAGGAGCGACCCGAGTGGCTGATATACGACGTCGCCGACAACTCCGACCCGGAGTGCCCGACCGGCAAGGCCCTGGAAACGGCCGAACCGTACGTCCCCGGATACCGGGTCCTCGACACACGGGACGGCATAACCCTGCTCAGGCTGGCCGGCGACGACGGGAATTCCCGGTAGGACGCCCCCGGGAGGGCAGGCGCCTGATCATCCGAACCGGCCGTCGGCTTCCGCCGGCGGCCGGTTCGCGTGCGAGGAGCCCCCGCGGCCGGGCCGCTTCCGAGCGCCGCCGGGAGTACGGCGGTACAGGAGAGCGAGGGCCGCGCACTGGGCCGCTGTCGCGAGGCCCATCGCCAGGCAGATGCCGGGCAGTCCGAGCCCCGAGAGACCGTGGGCGAGTGGCAGCTGGACGAGGACGCCCGCGATCGTGATCCGGGCGAGGTACGGACTCCCGCCGGTGCCCTCGAAGACTCCCGCGAGCGCGATGAACCCGCCCATGAGCAGCAGATGGGGGCCGAGGCAGCGCAGGAAGAGGGCGCCCGCCTCCGCCACCTCCGGTTCGGCGCCGAAGATGCGCATGACGGGTCCCGCGCCGAGGAACAGCAGCACGGCGGCACCGCCACCGAGGACTCCCCCGAGCAGCAGGGCCTGGCGTCCGACGGCGCGGCGCTCGTCGAGGCCGGCGTCGGCCCGTCGCGCCTGCCCCGGCTCCTCGTCGGGCCCTCGCCCCGCCCCCTGCGTGCTCCCGAGCAGATGCGCGCTGTGGATGGCGGCGGCCTGCCGGACGGCGTAGAACGCCATGGTCGCGACGTACATGGCCTTGGTGGCGATGCCGTAGGCGGCGATCTCGGTGACGCCGAGCCGGGCCACGACGGAGACGAGCGCGAGCGCACCCGCCATCCGGACCGCGAAGTCGACGCCCATGGGGAGACCGGTGGCGGCGGTGCGGCGCAGGGCGGCGGCGGAACGCTCGGCCGGACGGACCGCGCGGGCGGCCCTGACCAGCGGGTGGCGCCGGAGGACGAGCAGCCCGACGGCGAGCGCGACGACCCGGCCGGTGACGGTGGCGAGGGCGGCGCCCCGCACCCCGTACGCCTGGATGAGCAGCGGGTCGAGGACCAGGATCAGCCCGTTCGCGAGGAAGGCGAGCCGCATGGGGGTGCGGGTGTCGCCCGCGCCCTTGAGGATCCCGTCGAGGACGTTGACGGCGAAGAAGACGGCGGTGCCGGGGAGCGAGACGGCGAAGTAGGCGGTGGCCAGGGCGTGGGCGGGGTGGTCCTGGCCGCCGAGCAGCAGGGCGGCGAGCGGTTCGCGCAGCAGGTACCCGCCGACGGCCACGGGCGGCACGAGCAGGGCGCCGAGGGCGGCCCCGCCGCGGACGGCGGCGCGGACGGCGGCCGGGTCGTCGGCGCCCCGGGCGCGGGCGACGAGCACGGTGGTGCCGGAGCCCGCCACGAGGACGACGCCGAGGAGCAGGTTCTCGACGTTGGTGGCGACCGCGACGGCGGCGACGGCGTCCCCGCCGAGGCGGGCGACCCAGATGACGTTGATGACGCCGGCGGCGACGCCGGCGAGGAGTTCGAGATACACCGGGCGGGCGAGCCGGACGAGCGTACGGCGGTGCGCGGACATGGACGAGAGCCCCCTCTTTTCGATGTACCTCGATTCGAGGCACATCGAAAAGAGGTAGCATGGGGACCGGTCGGACGCCAAGCACGACCGACGCGCACGAAGGAGGCCGCCCGGTGCTGGAGCTGTCGATCCTGGGCTTCCTGTACGAGAAGCCCCTGCACGGCTACGAGCTGAAGGAGCGCATCCACGGCCTCAGCGGCCACGTGCGCCCCGTCAGCGACGGCGCCCTCTACCCGGCGATCACCCGCCTGGTGAAGAACGGCCTGGTGGACAGCCGTACGGAACCGGGCGCGAGCGCGGCCCCACGCCGGACCCTCTCACTCACCGCCGACGGACGCCGGGAGCTGCTCGCCCGGCTGCGCGCCCCCAAGGACGCCGAGATCACCGACGGCCAGCGCTTCTTCACGCTGCTGTCCTTCCTCGGCCACCTGCCCGACCCGGCGGACCAGGCGGCCGTGCTGCGCCGCCGCCAGGAGTTCCTGAACACCCCGGCCAGCTTCTTCTACGAGGACGGGGCCCCGGTCGTCGCCGAGCGGGAGCCGGACCTCTTCCGCCGGGGCATGCTGCGGATCGCCCGCGCGACGGGCACGGCCGAGAAGGCCTGGCTGACGGAGGCCCTGGCCGAACTCGAGGGCCGGGAGCCACCCGCGCGCCCCTGAGTCCGCCGGACAGTCCAGGACCCCCCGATCCACCCGATCCGGCGGGCAGGCCTCACCCCAGCCGCTTCCCCAGGTACTCCCGCCAGTCGGCGGTGAACTCCTCCGGGGTGGTGCCGAGCACCTCCTGGAGGGCCTTCTCCACGGCGCCCTCCCGGCCCGGGTGCGCGCCCACCGCGCGGTAGAAGTCGGTCAGCTTCGCCTCGCCCCAGCGGTCCGCGATCAGCTCGCAGGCCAGCCAGCCGCCCTCGTACGCCCTGGCCAGCGCTTCCGCGTCCCCGCCGAAGGCGAAGTCCGGATCGCCCGGGAGCCGGGCGGGCAGCTTCCCCGCGCGGACCGCGCGGCGCAGTTCGGGGGCGGCCTGCGCGGCGGTGCGGTCGGCGTCCCGGAAGGCGACCCAGTCGGCGAACCCCTCGGAGAGCCAGACCGGCGTCGACGGGGTGGTGGCGGCACGGGTGGCGACATGGACGGTCTCGTGGGTGAGAACGAGCTGCCGGCCGAACTCGCCGAGGACCCCGTACGCCTCCGGGTTCACGATCACCCGGTCCGCGGGGGCGTCCGCACCGCCCCGGGTCTCCCCCGTGGTGACGGCGGCGATGCCCCGGTAGGAGCTCCCCGGCGCCCCGAGGAGCTCCCCCATCCCCGCCAGCGACCCGGGGACGAGGACCACCACGTCACGGGCCCACTCGACCGGCCAGGCGGCGGAGACGGCGGGAACGGCCCGGTCCGCCGCCGCGGCGATCTCCCGGAGCCGCCCGGACTTCTGGCCGACGCCGAGGACGAGCGAACGGGCGCCCCGGACGGTCGCCACGTCGCCCTGCTCCCAGAGGTGCCGGGGCGCGCCCTGGGCCGGACGGTCACCGGTCACGTACCAGCGCCCGTCCCGCTCGGCCAGGTCGAGGACCCGGGCACCGGTGACGGGCCGCCTGTCGTGGCCCGCCAGCCGGTAGCCGAGGTCGGCGCGGACGGTGACGCGGTCGGCGGCCGTACGGTCGACCCCGGTGAGCCGGTAGGTCCAGCCGCCGACGGGAACCGTCGCGAGCCGCCGGAAGACGGTGAGGGCGGTCGGGACGTACGAGGGGTCGACGGCGGCGAGGTAGCCGGGCTGGTCACGATCGAGGAGCGCCCTGGCGTGCCGGTCGAGGAGCGCCTGTATCTCCCGGGCGGCCGTGTCGGCGGGCCGGCCGGCTCGCGCACCGCAGCCGACGAGCCCCACGAGCAGGAGCAGGAGGGCCGTCAGGCAGGCCGCCACCGGCCTGCGCGCTCCCCACCCCTGACCTGCCACGCCTCCGATCGTACGGCCGGATCGGCGGGAACTGCTTCCGGCAGGGTCCCGGACCCGGGCCGGCCCCGGCCGGAAGCGGCGGCATCACACCCGGCCCTGCCCCGGCCGGCACCCTCCGCGGGTCTGCGGAGGGTCCTGGCCCGATCCGCCTCAGACCCGGGTCACCGTCGCGTGCGACATCATGTTCACCGGGTCGTAGCGGACCCGCGCCCCCGGGTAGGGGGCGTGGATGACCTGGCCGTTGCCGGCGTAGATCCCCACGTGGCTTGCGTCGCCGCGGTACGTGACGAGGTCACCGGGCTGTGCCTGGGAGAGCGGCACCTGCCGGCCCGCGTACCGCTGCGCGGAGGAGGTCCGCGGCAGGCTGATCCCGGCCTTCCCGTACGACCAGACCATCAGGCCCGAGCAGTCGAAGGCGGAGGGGCCGGTCGCCCCCCACACGTACGGCTTGCCGACCGCGCTGCGGGCGGCGATCACCGCGGCGGCGGCCCGTGAGGAGCCCGGGGCGGCCTCGGGCATCGGCGGCGGCTGCTCCTCCGCGCGGCCGCCGGAGCGCGAGGCCCGGTCGAAGTCGGCGCGCTCCTCGACGGTGAGGCTCGCGAGGACCCGGCGGGCCTCGGCGAGCTTGCCCTCGACGACGCGCTTGTGGCGGGCGACCTCGGCGCGGCTGCGCTCCAGCTCGACCAGGACCGTCCGGGCCTCGGACCGCTTCTGGCTCAGCCGGCGCTGCTCCCGGCGCAGCTCGCCGAGCGCGACCCCCTGACGGGCGGTGATCCGGTCGAGCGCGGAGGCCCGGTCGAGGTAGGTGTCCGGGTCGGAGGAGAGCAGCAGGGCGAGGGCGGGGTCGATGCCGCCGGAGCGGTACTGGGCGCCGGCGACCGAACCGAGCGCGCCCCTCATGTGGTTGATGCGCTCCTGGCCCCGGGCGAGGCTGTCCTGGGCCTGGGAGACCGTCCGGCGCAGCGCGTCCGCCTTCTCGTCCGCCCGGTTGTAGCCCTCGGTGGCCTTCTCGGCCTCCTCGAAGAGGCGGTCCACCGTGGCACGGGTGGCCGCGGACCCGGCCCCGGGGTCGGCGCTCGCGGGGACGGCCCCGAGGGTCGCCGCGGCGGTGGCCGCGGCGGCGGTGAGGACGGTGACCCCGGCGGGTCGGCGGTGGGACGCCACGAATCGCACTCCGTTCGGCTCGACGCAGACTGGCGCGGCAGACAGTAGCCGCTGATCACTCCGCGTCCAACGAAGGCGCCGGGCACACAAAGTGACGCCCCGCCGGAGACCACAAGGTCACCGGCGGGGCGTCAGGTCAGCTCGCGTCGCGGGGAACCACCCGATTGGGCGGTTCGGCTGCGCGGGTCGCGTCGCGGCGGGTCAGCCGCCGATGCGGACTCCGAACTGGAACGTGCCCATGTAGTTCATGGACTCGTAGCGGACGTAGGCGCCCGGCTTGGGGGCGTGCAGGATCGTGTTGTTGCCCGCGTACAGACCCACGTGCGAAAGGCCGTTGAAGAAGACCAGGTCGCCCGGCCTGAGCTGGCTGCGGCCGATCTTCACGCCGTCGTTCTGCTGGGTGTAGGTGGTGCGGGTGAGGTCGACGCCGGCCTTGCCGTAGGCCCACTGGGTCAGACCCGAGCAGTCGAACGAGCCGGGGCCCTCCGCTCCGGGGTCGTACGGCATGCCGATCCGGGTGGCGGCGGCGCTGAGCGCGGCGGCGCCGAAGCCGGAGGCGGCGGCCTCGTTGCCGAGGTCGATGCGCTCACCGGCGGCGCGGCTTGCGCGCTGCTCCTTCGCGCGCTCCTCCTGCTCCACCTTGGCCCTCTCGGCCGCGGTGAGGGTGTTGAGGAGCTTCTTCGCGTCGGCCAGCTTGCTCTGGTAGCTCTTCTTCTTGGCGCCGAGGGCCTTGCGGACGTCCTCGAGGTCGGCGAGCTTCGTCGTGGCCTCGGCGCGCTGCTGCGCGAGGCTGCGCTGCTTGGACTGGATCGAGGTGAGGACGTCGGCCTGCTGCGCACTCAGCTGGTCGATCGCGGACGCCTTGTCGAGGTAGGTGTCCGGATCGGCCGAGAGGAAGAGCTGGAGCGCCGGGTCGATGCCGCCGGAGCGGTACTGGGCGCTGGCCACCGAACCGATCTGGTCGCGCAGGGTGTTGAGTTCCTGCTGACCGCGGGCCACCTTGTCCTGGAGGTTGCCGACCTCCTCCTGCAGCTTCCCGCGGCGCTCCTCGGCCTGGTTGTACTGCTCGATGGCCTCTTCGGCCTCGTGGTGCAGCTTGTCGACCTTCGACTTGACCTCGTCGATCTTGGGCTTGGCGGGGGCCGCCTGGGCGCCCGTCTGGGCGGTGAGCGCTACGGCGGCGGCCGCGGTCGCGGTGAGTACGGTCACGCGCATGCGGCTCGGCTGCTTGGGTCGACGGTGGGACGCCACGAAGGCGAGCTCCTTCTTCCTCAGAGCCGCCCAACCGGTAACGGGCAGGCGGTTCCTCCGCCGCCACCCCGGATGGGTGATCAACCGCGCGAAGGTTCGAGCCCCGACCCTAGTGACCAAGTTGTGATCAGTTCAAATCCCACTGGCAAAAATATCGCCCACGGACCACTTAATTTACACGCACCACACAGGCAGTGATGGGCACTTGACCGTCCGCCCTCCAGAATTCGGGCATTCGACCCAAGAGTTGCGATGTGGCGCGATGCCTCAGGAGAGCCGCGAAAGCCGCTTCAGCAGCAAGGCGGACGCCACCGGGCGCGCCCCGGCCTTCGCCACCCCGTCGGCCACCTCGCGGTCGGTGGAGACCACCACGACCGGCCGGCCCGGCGGCTCGGCCCGGACCAGCTGCCGGATCAACTCGTCGGCGGTCACACCGGGCTTGGAGAACAGCACCCGCACCCCCCGCGGCGGCGCGAGGAGCACCGGGGCCGCCAGCTCCGCCCCGTCGAAGACACAGGTGACCTCGGCGCCCGAGCGGGCCGCGAGGGCCGACAGGCTGCCGAGCAGCCGCAGCCGCTGCTTCTCCAACGGCATCGTGGGATAGCCGGTCTTGGTGACGTTGTAGCCGTCGACGACCAGATGGGCCTGCGGCAGCGCGAGGAGCTGGTCGAGCAGCGCCGGGTCGGTCTCGGAGAGCGCCCGCGCCGCGATGTCCTTCGGGGACATCCGCCCGGGCTCCACCGCGTCCACGGTGTCCGCCGGGTGCACCGACACGGGGGGCAGCGCGAGTTCGCGACGCAGCCCCTGGGCGGCGTCGAGCACGGTGTCGAGGAGCAGCCGCAGCCGCATGTCCTCCACCGAGCGCCCCTCACGGGCGGTCCTGCGGCTCGCCTCCAGGGCGGCCTCGACCTCGCCGAGCCGGGCCTTGAGGCGCCGGCTCTCGCTCTCGGCGGACGACACCTGGGCGGCCGCCTCCGCCTTCGCGGCGTCGATCTCGCCCTGGACGCGGCGCAGCGCGGCCTCGCCGCGCTTGACGTCGCTCTGGGCGCTGCGCAGCTTGCGGTGAAGCGATTCCGCTTCCTTCCGGGCCGCCTCCAGATCGTGGCGCAACTGCTCGGTCTCACCGCGCGAGCGGTCCCGGGCGGCGGCGAGTTCCTCGCGCAGCCGCTCCAGTTCGCGCCGGCCGGCCTCGTCGGCCCGCTCGGCGTCGACGCGCTGGGCCTCCTCGCCCGCGGCGGCCACCAGCTTGACCCAGCCCGGCGGGCGCAGCACATAGGCCGCGGCCGCCACGTCGACGGGGTCGGCCGCGGCGGGCGGGGTGCCGGTCTCGACGGCTCCGGCCAGCTCGGGCTGGCCCTGCTTGAAGCGCTCGCCGATCCGCTGCCGGAACAGCGGGTCGCTCTCCAGGGCCGCCGCCATCGCGTTCCCGGCGAACTTGGCGCGCCGGCTCGCCGTGAACCGGGCGTACTGCCTCAGGGGTGCGGGCAGCTCCGCGACGGTCAGCCCGCCGAAGGCGTCGGCGACCAGCGCGACGACCCGCCGCCGCACGCCTTCCGGCAGTGGGTGGTCGAGCGTCTCGGCAGCGTCACCTGCCGCGCCGGCCGGCTCTCCACCGTGCGCGGGCTGCTCCACGATCCGTCACCCCTATGTCGTCCGCGCCGTCCCTCAGGAGGCGGCGCCCGGCCTGTCCACCAGTTCGATCTGATCCACCGCGTTGCACCAGCGGCAGCGGACCGACTCGATGGTCTCACTGACCACCTGCCGCTCCTCGACCGTCGGGTCTCCCGCGAGGTCCAGATGGACGTACTCCACGACCTTGGAGGAGCGCGTCACGTCGAAGCGGGTCAGGTTGCCGCAGAGCGTGCAGCGCCACCGGGTGTCGGCGGTCGGCAGGGGAACCGTCGTCATCGTGCCGTCCTTCTTCCTGTTGCGTGGTACCAGGTGCGGGAGCCGCGGTGCGCCGTCGAACTGCGGTCGTACTGCCCGTTACCCTACGGCCTCGCCGGTACGCGGGGGCACGGCGAGGCACTCTGTCCAGTTCGGCCCCGGTACGCCATGATCTGTCCATGATCGACTGGCGAGGCGCGGCCCTCGGGGCCTGGCGGGGCACCCGCGGCGGCCCCACGGTGACGTACGGACTGATCGCCGCCTGCTGTCTGCTCTTCGTGATCGGCCCGGTCTCCGGGCTCAACCCGGTGTACGGCACGGGGGACGAGCTCCTCGCGTCGCAGGGCGTGTACTTCCGGCGCTGGGGTGTGGTCCCCGCGGAGCTGATGAGCGGCGAGCCCCGCGCCCTGCTCACCCCGCTCACCGCGCTCTTCGTCCACGGCAGCTGGCTCCACCTGCTGGGAAACATGCTGTTCCTGTACGTCTTCGGGGCGATGGCCGAGGAGCGCATGGGTCCCGTCGGGTTCGCCCTCTTCTACCTGGGCACGGGGTACCTCGCGCTGCTCGGGTACGCGGTGGCGCACGCGAACAGCGAGCAGACCCTGGTCGGGGCGTCCGGGGCGATCTCCGGGGTACTCGGGGCCTTTCTGTTCCTCTTCCCGCGCTCCCGGGTCACCAGTCTCTTCCCGTTCCTCTTCTTCCTGCCGCTGCGCTTCCCGGCCTGGATCGTGCTGATCTTCTGGTTCGTGCTCCAGTGGCTGGCCGCGCGGGCGGCGGGCGCGGGCCCCGGCGTCGCCTATCTGGCCCATGTGGTGGGCTTCTCCGTCGGCTTCCTCTACGCCTGGGGGCGCTACCGGGGTGGGGATAGAGTGAAAGCCCAAGCCGCGGCGACCGAGGGAGAAAGCCAGCCGTGATCACCGCGATCGTGCTCATCAAGACCAGCGTGGACCGCATCCCCGAGATCGCCGAGTCGATCGCCGGGCTCGACAGCGTCAGCGAGGTCTTCTCGGTGACCGGCACCTACGACCTCATCGCCATGGTCCGCGTGCCCCGTCACGACGACCTGGCGGACGTCATCCCCGGCAGCATCAGCAAGATCCCGGGCGTCGAGGCCACGGACACGCATGTCGCCTTCCGTACGTACTCCCAGCACGATCTGGAGGCGGCCTTCGCCATCGGTCTGGAGTCCTGAGACCTCGTACACGGCATGAGTGAAGGGGGCCTCCCGATCGGGAGGCCCCCTTCACCCGTACGAGTGAGTGCTCAGCCGCGGTCCGGGACGCACCGGCCGTCCTCGGTACGGTACTTCCACTGCGCGCCGTCGCGGACGAGCTCCTTCACGGCGCCGACGAACCGCTCCACGTGCTCGTCCGGCGTACCGGCGCCGAAGCTTACCCGGATGGCGTTGAGCGACCTCTCCCCCGGGGCCGCCTCGGGGGCACCGCACTCGCCCGGGTCCTGCGGGTCGCTGCCGAGCAGCGTGCGGACCAGCGGGTGGGCGCAGAAGAGACCGTCGCGGACACCGATGCCGTACTCGGCGGAGAGCGCGGCGGCGAAGTGGGAGCTGTTCCAGCCCTCCACGACGAAGGAGATGACGCCGACGCGCGGCGCGTCGTCGCCGAACAGCGAGAGCACCCTGACCTCGGGGACCTCGGCGAGTCCTTCCCGGACCTTGGCGATCAGGTGCCGCTCACGCTCGACGAGGGTGTCGAAGCCGGCCTCGGTGAGCGCCTTGCAGGCGGAGGCGATGGAGTAGACGCCGATGACGTTCGGGGAACCGGCCTCGTGCCGGGCCGCGGTGGTGTGCCACTCCACGTCCACACCACCGTCGGCCCGACGGGCCACCTTGCGGGAGGCGCCGCCGCCCGCGAGGTAGGGCTCGGAGTCCTGCAGCCAGTCGGCGCGGCCCGCGAGGACGCCGGAACCGAAGGGCGCGTACAGCTTGTGCCCGGAGAAGGCGATCCAGTCCACGTCGAGCTCCTGGACGGAGACCGGGTGGTGGGGCGCGAGCTGGGCGGCGTCGAGCACGATCCGGGCACCGTGCGCGTGCGCGGCGGCGGCGAGCTCCTTCACCGGCCACAGCTCACCGGTGACGTTGGAGGCACCGGTGACGCAGACCAGGGCGGGACCGTAGGGGTCACGGTCGGCGAGGGCCCGCTCCAGGGTGGCGACGGCCTGCTGCGGGGTGCGCGGCGCGTTGAGGTAGGTGACGCGGGCGTCGCGCCAGGGCAGCAGCGAGGCGTGGTGCTCGGTCTCGAAGACGAACACCTGGCAGTCGGCCGGGATCGTGGCCGCAAGCAGGTTGAGCGAGTCGGTCGTGGAGCGGGTGAAGACGACCTGGTCACCGGGACGGCAGTCGAGGAACTCGGCAACGGTGACGCGGCTGTTCTCGAAGAGGTCGGTGGAGAGCTGGGAGAGGTACCCGGCGCCGCGGTGGACGCTGCCGTAGTAGGGGGCGTACGCGGCGACGTCGTCCCACACCCGCTGGAGGGCCGGAGCGCTGGCCGCGTAGTCGAGCGCCGCGTAGGTCACCTCGCCGCCGGTGACGAGCGGGACGGTGACGTCCCGGCCGAGCACGGGCAGCGGGGCGGCGCAGCAGGGGTCTGCGGTCTCGGCGGAAGCGGTCTCGACGAGGGTGGCGGCGGTCTCGGCGGTGGCGACGGCGGCGTCAGGGCGTGCGGACATGGCGGTATCTCCCGGCGGGCGGTGCGGAATGGCTTCGGTGATCCCGTACGCGGCCGGAGACGGCGGGGTACGGATGATGGCCTCGGAAGACACGGGTGCACAGGGGCACGGGGGAAACTCAGGGGTACACGGGGTACGCGAAAGTGACCCTGATCCGATGATCCGAGGGTGAAGAAGGGGCGTACTCGCCCTATCGCATTCGCTTGCTCACGGAAAAAGCTCCTCGAGAGACCAGGACCCCTGGTGTTCGAGGGGTCCGCGCTTGCCGTAGACCTCGCTGCCTACGGCCTGGTCATCACCCGGGGCACCCCGCCACGGACGGAGGGTTGCCGGACAGCAAGCCGGGGCCAAAACGCTGTCACTCGTGACCTGTAGAGCATCCTGCCACATGATCGCCGAAGCGCAAGACCCCGGTCCGCATACTGGACCGGGGTCGTGGGCGTACGACGCGCGCGGGGTCAGGCGTTGCTGGCGGCGACCCAGCGCTCCAGGGCCCGGCGGGCCTCGCCGGAGTCGATCGACTCCGCGGCCCTCTCGATGCCGGCGCGGATCTGCTCCGCCAGGGTGCCCTCGCCCGGCGCGAGCGCGGTCAGCGCCGCCGCCGAGTTGAGCAGCACCGCGTCCCGTACCGGCCCGGTCTCCCCCGCGAGCAGCCGGCGGGCCACGTCGGCGTTGTACGAGGCGTCCGCGCCGCGCAGCGCCTCCACGGGGACGAGGTCGATGCCGACGTCCCTGGGGTCGAAGGCCTCCTCCCGCACCGAACCGTCGCGGACCACCCAGACCCGCGAGGTGGCGGTGGTGGTCAGCTCGTCGAGGCCGTCGTCGCCCCGGAAGACGAGCGCGGAGGAGCCGCGCTCGGCGAGCACCCCGGCGACGATGGGCGCCACCCGGGCGTCGGCGACACCGGTCGCCTGGGACCGGACGCGGGCCGGATTGGTGAGCGGACCGAGGAAGTTGAAGACGGTCCGGATGCCGAGTTCCTTGCGGGCCATCGCCACATGGCGCAGCGCCGGGTGGAACTTCACGGCGAAGCAGAAGGTGATCCCGGCCTCCTCGGCGACCTCGACGACCCGCTTCGGGGTCAGGTCCAGGTTGACGCCGAGCTTCTCCAGGACGTCGGAGGCGCCGGAGGCGGAGGAGGCGGCCCGGTTGCCGTGCTTGACGACCTTGGCACCGGTGCCCGCCACGACGATCGCCGACATCGTGGAGATGTTGACGGTCTTGGCGCCGTCGCCGCCGGTGCCGACGATGTCGACGGTGTCGCCGGGCACCTCGATCGTGTTGGCGTGTTCGTACATGGTGCGGACGAGGCCGGTGATCTCCTCGACGGTCTCGCCCTTGGCGCGCAGGGCCACGACGAAGCCGGCGATCTGGGCGTCGGTGGCCTCGCCGCGCAGGATCCGGTCCATGGCCCAGGCGGTGTCCTCCGCGCTCTGGTCGCGGCCGGACAGCAGGCCGTCCAGGACGACGGGCCAGGAGCGGCCCGCCGACGTAGGTCCTCCAGCGGGGGTCACAGCGCTCATGGCAGCTCCTGGTCAGTCCGTAACGGCTAGGGCTCCACCCTATCGACCCCCGGGTACGGCAAAGAGCCCCGTCCATCGAATGGACGGGGCTCTCACCGTGGCGACTTGTCGAAAGTCAGGAGTTCAGGTGATCAGTGGTGGCCGTGGCCGCTCTGGATCTCCTTGTACTCCTCGACCGTGGGCTTGGCGACCTGGCTGTCGCCGCCGTAGTAGCCCTTGTTGAGCTTGACCCGGAGCTTCTCCATGCGCCCGATCTTGCGCTCCACGCCGTTCTCGTCGACGGCCGGCGGAAGCTCCGCGGCGTCGTACTGCTCGTGCGCGGTGAGACGGTGCAGCTCGCCCTGGCTGAGCGGCTCGTGGATCTCGACGAACTCACCGTGCGGCAGGCGCTTGATGATGCCGGACTCGCGGCCGTGCAGCACCTTGTCCTTGTCGCGGCGCTGGAGGCCGAGGCAGATCCGCTTGGTGACGATGAACGCGATGACCGGGCCGACGAAGAAGAAGATCCGCACGAACCAGGTGATCGAGTTGAGCGACAGGTGGAAGTGGGTCGCCCAGAGGTCGTTTCCACCACCCACGAGCATGATCATGTACGCGGTGATCCAGGCGACACCGAAACCGGTGCGCGTCGGAGCGTTGCGCGGGCGCTGCGCGATGTGGTGCTCGCGCTTGTCGCCGGTGATCCACGACTCGATGAACGGGTAGACCGCGATCGCTGCGAGGACCGCCGGGAAGATCGCCAGCGGGATCATCACGCCGAGGACCAGCGTGTGGCCCCAGAGGTTGATCTCCCAGCCCGGCATGACTCGGATCAGACCCTCGGCGAAGCCCATGTACCAGTCGGGCTGGGCGCCGGTGGACACCTGGTCCGGACGGTACGGGCCGAGGGCCCAGATCGGGTTGATCGAGGCGATCGCGGAGATGACCGCGATGACACCGAAGACCAGGAAGAAGAAGCCTCCGGCCTTGGCCATGTAGACCGGCAGCAGCGGCATGCCCACGACGTTCTTGTTCGTGCGGCCGGGGCCCTCGAACTGCGTGTGCTTGTGGAAGAACACCAGGATGAGGTGGGCCACCACGAGGCCGAGCATGATGCCGGGCAGCAGCAGGACGTGGGCCGAGTAGAACCGGGCCACGAAGTCGCCGCCGGGGAACTCCCCGCCGAACAGGAACATCGACAGGTACGTGCCGATGACCGGCACGGACAGGATCGCGCCCTGCATGAAGCGGACACCGGTGCCGGAGAGCAGGTCGTCCGGGAGCGAGTAACCGGTGAAGCCGGTGAACATGCCCAGGAAGAACAGCAGGAAGCCGAACAGCCAGTTGATCTCACGGGGCTTGCGGAACGCACCCGTGAAGAACACGCGCATCATGTGCACGAACATGCCGGCGAGGAAGATCAGCGCCGCCCAGTGGTGGATCTGCCGGATGAGCAGACCACCGCGGACCTCGAACGAGATGTGCATCGTCGAGTTGAACGCCTCGGACATCAGCTGTCCCTGGAGCGGGACGTACGGTCCGACGTACTCCACCTCGTTCATCGACGGGTGGAAGAACATCGTCAGATAGACGCCCGTCAGGATGATGATGAGGAAGCTGTAGAGGCAGATCTCGCCCAGCATGAAGGACCAGTGGTCCGGGAAGATCTTCCGCATGTTGGCCTTGGCCAGCGTGTAGATCCCCAGGCGACCGTCGGCCCAGTCGGCGACCCGCTCACCGGCGGGTGCCTTCTTGGTATCGGTCACGGTGCTCATCCGCGCTCCCAGAAGGAAGGACCGACGGGCTCGTCGAAGTCGCCGAGCGCCTCCAGGAAGCCCTTGTCGTTCACGCCGATCCGCAGCTGCGGGAGGGCGTGACCGGCCGGGCCGAAGATGACGCGGGCGCCGTCGGAGAGGTCGAAGGTGGACTGGTGGCACGGGCAGAGGACGTGGTGCGTCTGCTGCTCGTACAGGGAGATCGGGCAGCCCACGTGGGTGCAGATCTTCGAGAAGGCGACGATGCCCTCGTGCGACCACTCGAGCTCGCGCTTGTCCTTGATGTCCTCCGGCTGGATCCGGACGATCATCAGGGCGGCCTTGGCGATCTCGACCTGGAAGTCGTGGTCGTGCTCCGAGAGGCCCTCGGGCATCGCGAAGGTCAGCGATCCGACCGCGACGTCCTCGGGACGAAGCGGCTCGTGCGTGTTCATGTTGATGAGCTGAAGCCCCTTGGCCCACATCGTGGTCCGGAGCTTCTTCTCGGGCAGCGGGCCCATGTCACGCAGCAGCACGATGCCGGAGAGCGGTACGAGCGACAGCGCGCCGAACATCGTGTTGCGGATGAGCTTGCGGCGGCCCATGCCCGACTCCGCGGCACCGGCCGCGAAGTCCGCCATGACCTTCGCCTTGGTCTCCGGGTCGGCCGCGATCGGGTGCCGCTCGTCCGCGATCTCGACGTCGGACATCAGGGTGCGGGCCCAGTGGACCGCGCCCGCGCCGATGAAGAAGAGGGCGAGACCGAGGGTCCAGCCGAGCGCGAAGTTGAGCGCGGACACCCGGCCGAAGGGCCAGATGTACACGATCTTGTCGACCGGGAAGATCACGTACGAGGCGATGAAGCCGATCGTGGCCAGCATCGACAGCGTGAACATGAAGGCGACCGCGCGCTCGGACCGACGGGCGGCCCGCTCGTCGATGTCCTGGATGCGGGGCTTGTGGGGCGGGAGGCCCGGGTCGGCGAACGGGTCGTCGGCGACCATCACCGCGCCGTGCGCGGTGTCCTGCCCTGCCGGCAGGTTCTCTTCTGGAATCTCTTGGCTACTCATGACTTCTTGGCCTTAGCGGTGTGGGCCGCGACCCAGATGGCAACTGCGATCAGCGCACCCAGGCCGAAGACCCAGGCGAACAGGCCCTCGGAGACGGGGCCGAGGCCACCGAGCGAGAGACCGCCCGGGCTGTCGGCCTTGTCGCCGTTGACGGCCTGGACGTACGCGATGATGTCCTTCTTCTCCTTCTCCGGCATGGTCGTGTCCGGGAAGGAGGGCATGTTCTGCGGGCCGGTCTGCATGGCCTCGTAGAGGTGCTTCGGGCTCACGCCTTCGAGGTTCGGGGCGTACTTGCCGTAGGTCAGCGCGCCACCCTCGCCGGTGAAGTTGTGGCACTGGGCACAGTTGGTGCGGAACAGCTCGCCACCCTTGGCGATGTCGGCACCGTCAGGGCTGTACTGGCTCTCGGTCGGCGTGATCGGGCCGGCACCGAGAGAGGCGACGTACGCCGCGAGCTGATCGATCTCAGCCTGCGAGTAGATGACCTTCTTCTTCGGCACCTGGGCGCCCGGCTGCTGGGCCGGCATGCGGCCCGTGCCGACCTGGAAGTCGACGGCGGCCGAACCGACGCCTACGAGGGAGGGGCCGTCAGTGGTGCCCTGACCGCCGGTTCCGTGGCAGCTGGCGCAGCCGACGGAGTAGAGCTTCTTCCCCTCCTCGATGGCGAGGGACTGGGCGGTTTCATCGGCCTTCGCCGTGCCCGCGGGCGCGAACGCGGCGTACAGCCCCCCAGTGGCCGCCAGCGCGAGAAGTAGGACGACGACCGCCGCCAGCGGATGGCGTCGTCGTGCGGAGAGCTTTTTCACGGATTACCCCGGTGTCAGGATCTTCTGCGTCGATGCTTGCTGGATGTCTCGGTCCGCCGTGTCGGCGGCGCCGACTACTTGATCATGTAGATCGTGGCGAAGAGGCCGATCCAGACGACATCGACGAAGTGCCAGTAGTAGGACACGACGATGGCGGCGGTTGCCTGCTCGTGAGTGAACCTCTTGGCGGCGTACGTCCGGCCGAGGACCAGCAGGAAGGCGATGAGACCGCCCGTCACGTGCAGGCCGTGGAAGCCGGTGGTCAGGTAGAACACGGAGCCGTACGGGTCCGACGAGAGCGAGAGGCCCTCGTGCTTCACCAGCTCGGTGTACTCGAAGACCTGTCCGCCGATGAAGATCGCACCCATCACGAACGTGATGATGAACCACGACCGGAGCTTCTTCACGTCGCCCCGCTCCGCGGCGAAGACGCCGAGCTGGCAGGTGAGTGAGGAGAGCACCAGGATCGTGGTGTTGGTCGCCGAGAACGGGAAGTTCAAGGCCGAGGCCTTTTCCGCCCAATACTCGGCGCCCATCACCGATCGCAGGGTGAAGTACATCGCGAAGAGGGCCGCGAAGAACATCAGCTCGGAGCTCAACCAGATGATGGTTCCGACGCTGGTGAGGTTCGGTCGATTGACCGACGGGTGCGCGTGCCCTGTTTCTACTGTCGTTACTGTCGCCACGACCGACATTATGTCGGTCGCTTATCCCGCCCTCACTCCGGGGGGTGCCGTTCGGAGTGTCAGAGGGGTGTGTCCAGCCCATACGGCCCAGTGCGAGGGCCCCCCGGCACCCTTCGAACAGGTGTTGAACGGGTGTTGACGGGGTGTGGACCGGAGTAGCATCCGCGCATCGGTCGACGACGACCCACCCGCCTTCCCAGCCGGAGGAACGATGCAGTCGAGTGCCACGGTCCTGGTCTACAGCGACGACGCGAACACCCGCGAGCAGGTACGGCTGGCGGCCGGGCGCAGGCCCGCGTCGGACGTCCCCCCGGTGCGGTTCGTGGAGTGCGCGACGCTGCCGGCGGTGCTGAAGCGCCTGGACGAGGGCGGCATCGACGTCTGCGTCCTGGACGGCGAGGCGGTTCCCGCGGGCGGCATGGGCGTCTGCCGGCAGATCAAGGACGAGGTCTTCCACTGCCCGCCGGTGCTGCTGCTCATCGGCCGCCCGCAGGACGCCTGGCTGGCCACCTGGAGCCGCGCGGACGCCGCGGTCACCCTTCCGGTCGAACCGGTCGAGTTCGCGGCGTCCTTGGCCTCCCTGCTGCGCTCGCGCCTGTCGATCGACGCGTAGTCGCCGCACGGGGCGAACCGGCCCTGAGCCCTAGAGGGGGAGGGGCCTGAGGCGGGCCTTCTCGGTGGTGGCCACCGGACTGCCGGCGGCCTCCACCAGGGCGCTGCCCTCCCGCCACTTGGCCCACGGCAGGTTCCAGTCGCCGAAGCCGTTGCCGAAGGTGTCCATCGTGTCGCCGTGGCTGTTGACGACGCGGACGATGTCGCCGGGGCGGACGGTCTCGTAGAACCAGGCCGCGTTCCCCGTCGACATGCCGACACAGCCGTGGCTGACGTTCGCCACGCCCTGTGAGCCGACCGACCAGGGCGCGGCGTGGACGTACTCACCGCTCCAGGTGACCCTGGTGGCGTAGTAGACCGGCAGGTCGTACGACTCCGCGCTGCCCTCCGCGATGCCGATGCTGGTGCCCCGCATCCGGACGTAGTACTCCTTGGCGAGCACCACTTTGATGCCGTTTCGGGTGGAGAAGCCCGGCTTGCCGGTGGTCACCGGAATGGTATTGATCACTTCTCCGTTGCGCCGCACGGTCATGTAGTGCGACCCGGCGTCCGCGACGGCCTCGATCCGGTCGCCGATCGTGAGCTTCAGCGGCTTGGAGGCGCCGCCGTAGAGCTTGTCGCCGACCTTGAGGCCGTCCAGGTTGCCGGTGACCGTGACACTCGCGCCGGCCGGCCAGTACTCCTTCGGGCGGAAGTGCAGCTTCTTGTCGTCCACCCAGTACCAGGCGCCCTCGACGGACGGCGTGGAGCGGACCTTGAGGGCCCGTTCGACGACGGCACGGGCCTCGCGGTCCTTGACAGGGAGGCTCAGGTCGGCCGTGATGGGCTGTCCGACGCCGTATGTGCCCGCCTCCGGGCCGAAGGCCGCCGTCAGCGCCCGTTTGGCCGGGGCCGTCTCGAAGGTGAACGTACGGGCGCCTGGAGCGCCGTCCTCGTCCTCGGTGGCGACGCGGACCGTGTAGCGGGCGCCGGCCGCCAGGGAGGCCGTGGAGCGCCAGCGCCGCCCGTCCGCGGTGAGTTCGCCCGCCAGGTGGCGCCCCGCGGCGTCTATGGCGGTGACGTCGGTGATCCTGCCGTCCTCGCCCTTGGCGGTGACCTCAAGGGGCTTCTCGGGGTCCGCCTTGGCACCGTCCGCGGGGGCGCTGACCGCGAGCTGGTCCGCCGCGTCGTACGCCCTCGCCGACAGCGGATGGCTGTCGGGGCCCGCACACGACGAGGCGGCTGCGGTGACGGTGACGGCCAGAAGAGTGGAGCCCAGAACAGTCCGAATGCGCGGCGTGTCGTTCATGACTTCACGCTAAGGACTGTCCTCGGCACCAGCGCGCCGAGTGCGCCGAAAGAGGGGCCCGGACACTTCGGTGACGAAGTGTCCGGGCCCCTCTGGTGCTCCGGTGCGGAGCGGGGTACCGCTACTGGTTCTGGTTCTCGCCGCGGTAGAACTCGAAGACCCAGCCGAACAGGCCGACGAGGATCAGCGGGGCGGAGAAGTACAGGATCCACCAGCCCATCGCGATGGCGAGGAACGCGAGCGCGCCGCCGATGGAGAGCGAGAGCGGCTGCCAGCTGTGCGGGGCGAAGAAGCCGACCTCACCGGCCTCGTCCGCGACGTCGGCCTCCTTGTCGTCCTGCGCCATCGCGTCGACACGCTTGGCCGTGAAGGCCAGGTAGTAGCCGATCATGATGGACAGGCCGAACGCCAGGAACAGCGCCGTCGTGCCGACCGGCTCCTTCGACCACACGCCGTACAGGACGGCCATGGCGAGGATGAAGACGCTCAGCCAGATGAACATCTTGCCCTGGATCTTCACTTGCCGGCCTCCTTGCCGCCCGCGAGGGCCTCGGCCACGTGACCCTTGTTCTCGAGCTGGTCGAGAACCGCGATCTCAGGGTGGTGCAGATCGAACGCCGGGGATTCCGAACGGATCCGCGGCAGGGTGAGGAAGTTGTGCCGCGGCGGCGGGCAGGACGTCGCCCATTCGAGCGAACGGCCGTAGCCCCACGGGTCGTCGACCTCGATCTTCTTGCCGTACTTGGCGGTCTTCCAGACGTTGTAGAGGAACGGCAGGATCGACAGACCGAGCAGGAAGGAGGAGATCGTCGAGATCGTGTTCAGCGCGGTGAAGCCGTCGGCGTCGAGGTAGTCCGCGTAACGACGCGGCATGCCCTCGGCACCGAGCCAGTGCTGCACGAGGAAGGTGCCGTGGAAGCCGATGAACAGCGTCCAGAACGTCATCTTGCCGAGGCGCTCGTCCAGCATCTTGCCCGTGAACTTCGGCCACCAGAAGTGGAAGCCGGCGAACATCGCGAAGACCACGGTGCCGAAGACGACGTAGTGGAAGTGCGCGACGACGAAGTACGAGTCGGAGACGTGGAAGTCCATCGGCGGCGAGGCCAGGATGACACCGGTCAGACCACCGAAGGTGAAGGTGATCAGGAAGCCGATCGTCCAGAGCATCGGTGTCTCGAAGGACAGCGAGCCCTTCCACATCGTTCCGATCCAGTTGAAGAACTTCACGCCTGTCGGTACGGCGATGAGGAACGTCATGAAGGAGAAGAACGGGAGGAGCACGCCACCGGTGACGTACATGTGGTGGGCCCACACGGTCACGGAGAGACCGGCGATCGCGATGGTCGCGGCCACCAGACCGATGTAGCCGAACATCGGCTTGCGGCTGAAGACCGGGATGACCTCGGAGATGATGCCGAAGAACGGCAGCGCGATGATGTACACCTCCGGGTGGCCGAAGAACCAGAAGAGGTGTTGCCAGAGCAACGCTCCACCGTTGGCCGCGTCGAAGACGTGTGCGCCGAACTTGCGGTCCGCCTCCAGGGCGAACAGCGCGGCCGCGAGGACCGGGAAGGCGAGCAGGACCAGAACACCGGTCAGCAGCACGTTCCAGGTGAAGATCGGCATGCGGAACATCGTCATGCCCGGAGCGCGCATGCAGATGATCGTGGTGATGAAGTTGACCGAGCCGAGGATCGTGCCGAAGCCGGAGAAGGCCAGACCCATGATCCACATGTCGGCGCCGACACCCGGCGAGCGGACGGCGTCCGACAGCGGGGAGTAGGCGAACCAGCCGAAGTCGGCCGCACCCTGCGGGGTGAGGAAGCCGGCCACCGCGATGATCGAGCCGAAGAGGTACAGCCAGTACGCGAACATGTTCAGCCGCGGGAACGCCACGTCGGGCGCGCCGATCTGCAGCGGCATGATCCAGTTGGCGAATCCGGCGAACAGCGGCGTCGCGAACATCAGCAGCATGATCGTGCCGTGCATCGTGAACGCCTGGTTGAACTGCTCGTTCGACATGATCTGCGTACCCGGCCGGGCCAGCTCGGCGCGCATGAAGAGCGCCATGAGTCCGCCGATGCAGAAGAAGACGAACGACGTGACCAGGTAGAGCGTGCCGATCGTCTTGTGATCGGTGGTGGTCAGCCACTTGATCACGACATTGCCGGGCTGCTTGCGCCGTACGGGCAGCTCGTTCTCGTACGAGTCCTCAGCTGCGGCGGCACCCTGGGTTTCGTTGTGGATGCTCACAGTTGGTTCTTCTCCGCATTCCTGGCCGGGTCCGTCTGCTCGATGCCAGACGGGATGTAGCCGGTCTGCCCCTTCTCGGCCAGCTCCTTCAGGTGCTGCTGGTAGCGCTCCGGGGAGACCACCTTGACGTTGAAGAGCATCCGGGAGTGGTCGACACCGCACAGCTCGGCGCACTTGCCGAGGAAGGTGCCTTCCTGCGTCGGGGTGACCTCGAAGGCGTTGGTGTGACCCGGGATGACGTCCTGCTTCATGAGGAAGGGGACCACCCAGAAGGAGTGGATCACGTCACGGGAGGTCAGGACGAACCGGACCTTCTCGCCCTTCGGCAGCCACAGGGTCGGGCCCGGGTTGCCGGTCTGCGGGTTGCGGTCACCGGGGATACCGGCGTCGTACACGCCGCCGGCGTTCGCCGGGAAGTCGTCCTGGAACTTGTCCGGGATGGCGGCGAGGTTCGGGGCCGTCTGCGCGTCACCCTTCACACCCGGCACGTTCTCGATGTAGTTGAAGCCCCAGCTCCACTGGTAGCCGACCACGTTGATGGTGTGGGCCGGCTTGTCGGCGAGCGAAAGGAGCTTCGACTCGTCGCGCGCGGTGAAGTAGAAGAGGACCGACACGATGATGAGTGGCGTCACCGTGTACAGCGCCTCGATGGGCATGTTGTACCGCGTCTGCGGAGGTACCTCGACCTTGGTGCGGGTGCGCCTGTGGAACATGACGGACCACAGGATCAGCCCCCAGACCAGGACGCCCGTGGCGAGCGCAGCTGCCCACGAGCCCTGCCAGAGGGAGAGGATCGTAGGAGCCTCTTCCGTGACCGGAGTGGGCATACCCAGGCGGGGGAAGTCTTCCCAGTTGTACGAGCAGCCGGTGGCTGTCGCCAGGATCAGGCCCGCAGTCAGCACCTGCGGCAGCTTCCGCCGCATCGGGCGCCGCGACGAGCGGTCGGAGCCGTTGGGACTCACGTAGCGCCTTCCCGAGAGTCTCGGCCCGCGTTGGTCGGCCACGGCCGTCCGTCTCGCTGGTCGGTCGCCGCCCCGGCCGCGGGCAGGGGTTTGGATGTTTATGCGGACCAAACCCTACTGGACGCTATTTGGGGTCGCGCGGGGAGGGTGCCCAACGCGCCGTCCGAGTCCCCGAAGGGGTGGACTCCGGCGTTCCGGTGGGGGGTCGGACGCGTCCGTTCGGCGGTCTGCCGGTGTACGGCGAGGCGGTTCTGACGAGGGCTCACGAGGGACGGGGGGCGGGGTCGGCCACGGGC
>NZ_LIPQ01000289.1 GCF_001418135.1 Streptomyces aureus | reverse complement strand
ACGGCAGGTCCGAGGCCGCCCGGTGGAGGTGGGGGCGGCCTCGGACCTGCCGTACTTCAGCGCGGACGGCGAGTCCTATCTCGCGCAGACCACGCTGCGGGAGCTGAAGAAGTCACGGCCGCTGCGGGTGCTGTCCGAGGAGGACTTCGCGCACTGGCAGACGTACGGCTACGTCATCGTCCGCGAGGCCGTCCCGGCGGAGGCGGCGAAGCGCCTGCTCGACTTCACCTGGGACTTCCAGGGCCTCGACCCGGACAAGCCGGAGAGCTGGTACGAGGACCGGCCGTTCCGCTCCGAGCTGGACCAGCAGCTGCACGTCTACGGCTTCGTGGAGGCGTACCACCACCAGCTCCTCTGGGACAACCGCCAGGCCCAGCGCGTCTACGACGCCTTCGTGGACGTCTGGGACTGCGAGGAGCTGTGGGTCACCCAGGACCGGCTCAACCTCAACCCGCCCAACATCGGGAACCGCGACCGCGCCCTGATCGAGCCCACGGACCGCGGCTTCGACATCGAACTGCACTGGGACATCGACACCACACTCGGCGTCCCTCCGCAGCGGGTGCAGGGGATCATCGCGCTCAACGAGACCCGGCCGGAGTCGGGCGGCTTCCAGTGCGACCCGGAGCTGTTCCGGCGGTTCGAGGAGTGGAAGGTCGCCCAGCCGGCCGACCGCGACCCGCTTCGACCCGCCGTGGACCGCACGGAGTTCCCCGTGGTGCGCCCCGATCTGCGCCCCGGCGACCTGCTGATCTGGAACGGCCTCCTCGCCCACGGCGTGGCGCGCAACGCGTCCGAGGACCAGGTACGGGCGGTGCAGTACCTGTCGATGATGCCGGCGCTCGAGGAGCACGAGCGGCTCAGGCGGTCGCGCGTCGACTCCTGGCGGCACCTGCGCACCCCGCGCTGGAACCGGACCCTGGTGGGCGACCCCGTGCTCCACGAGTCCAAGCGGTACCCCACGGCCACCCTGAGCGACCTCGGCAGCCGTCTGCTGGGACTCACCTCGTGGAAGGACGCGGAGGAAGCGTCCACGGCCGACGGAGGTGCGGGGACGAGGGCGGCCGGGAGCGCCGCCGCGAGCCCGCACCCGGCCGCCGACAAGGGCGCCGACTCCGTCCCCGACCAGGGCGGGGAGCCGGCGTGCGCCGTGTCTGTCTGACCCTGCCCACCGACCGGGCCTGCGCCGCGACCGTCCGGGCCGTGGCCGAAGAGGCCGCGTACGGCGCCCGTGCGTTCGGCGTCGAGGTACGGCTCCTCGTCCTGGACTCCTCCGACGCCGCCATCGTCGCCGAGCACCGCGAGGTGGTCGCCTCGCTGCCCACCGTCCCCGGGGTGGTCGTGCACCACCTCGACGAGGACGAGCAGCGGGCCTTCCTGCGGGAGGTCATCGCCCGGTCCGGCGTCCCCGCGCCGGACCGCGTGCTCGGCCTGATGCTGCCCGACCGCGTCTCCTACGGCGCCTGCACCAACCGCGCCTTCCTCCTCGCGGAGGCCCTGGGCTGCGCGTCGGTCCACCGCCGCGACTCGGACAGCCGCTACCAGTACCTGGACGGCGACCCGGTCTTCCCGCTCCACCACGAGCTCACGGCACTGGGACTGCGGGCCGCCGACGTGACCGGTCTGGTCTCCCGGAGCAGGCTCGACCCCGCCCGCGCGGACCGGCCGGTCGCCCTGGTCGGCGGCTCCTTCGTCGGCGAGATGTCCGTGGACGTCGAGGAGATCCGCCGTCTCGACCCGGGAATCTACGAGGACGTCGTCGGCCTGTCGGTCCCCTCCGGCTACCCGGAGATCTGGCGCAGGAACCTGATCGCGGAGTCCTTCCGGGGCGCCGGAACCGCCGCGTACACCGGAGACCGGACGACGCTCACGAGCGTCAGCCCGACGCGGGTGGACATGTGCAACATCGCCTTCGACCGCGAGGTGTACGGCCGGGTGCCGCTGCCACCCGCCACCGACACCATCGGCAGCGACTACTTCCTCATCCATCTCGTCCAGGACGCCGGCCTGCCGGGTGTCCTGCACAACCGGCACATCGTCAACTTCCATACCGGTGAACGTCGTTCGGATGCCGGATTCCTCGCCTACCAGCTTCGGTTCGCCAAGTACCTCCTCTCCACGCCCCACTTCGAATCGGTGTACACGGCGATGAAGGAGGCCGGTGACGAACTGCTTGACGCCGAGGGACACGTCCGGGCCTCCGTCGTCGCCGGGCTCGTCAGGAACAGCACCCGAGTGGACCGGTCGGCGAACGCCGAACGGCTCGCCGTCCTCGACCGCTCCTACCGCGCCCTGGGCGGCCGCTACGCCACCGCCGCCGACACCCTCGCCCCTCTCCGCGAGCGGCTCCTCGACGAGGCACGGCAGGACATGGAGGAGTTCGCCCTGCTGACCGACGCGTGGGAGGACCTGACCCGCGCGAGCCGGGCGGTCCCCCCGAGAAGCGCCCGCACCCTCACGGTGACGTACGCCGGGGGCGAGGCACGCCGGGGCCCCGTCACCATGGGGCAGGCCAACATGATCCGCTGCATGCTGCGGGACGAGCCGGAGCACATCAACATCCACGATGTGTGGCCCGTGCCCGAGGGGACCCGGACGGAGTCCGCGATCGAGGCCCTCCGGGCGCTCGCGGTACGCCACGACGCGCTGCGTACGACGTTTCCGCACGCCGCCGGGAGCGCACCCCGGGAGCAAGTGGTGGCGGCCGAGGGGACGTTCACGGTCACCGTCCTCGATCACGAGGACCTGCCCGACGACCCCGCCGGGTACGCCGAGTCGTTGGCCCGCCGGGCCCGCTCCGAACGCTTCCGCCTGGACCGGGACTTCCCCCTCCGTGTCTCCCTCGTCGCCCGGTCCGGCGCACCCGTCTTCGTGTCCATGGCGGCGAGCCACGCCGTGACCGACGTCAGCGCCCTCGCGGTCCTCAAGGAGGAGTGGCTGAGCCTGCTGTCCGGTGCGCCCCTCCCGCCGCCGGCGTCCCTCACTCCGCTCCGCCTCGCCGCCGAGGAGGCGACCCCGGCCGGGCTCCGCAAGTCCGAGGCCTCGCTGCGGCACTGGGAGCGGATCATCCGCACCGGACCGCAGGCCATGTTCGCCGAGCCGGGCGCCGAGGGGACCGACGTGCGGACTCCGCAGCTCACCCTCCGTTCGCGGCGGGCCGCGCGGGCCCTCGCGCTCGTGGCCGAGCGCACCGGAGGCATGCCGTCCACCGTGCTGCTGACCGCGTGGTGCGCGCTCGTCGCCCATCGTACGGACCAGCCCGCGTGCGTGGCCGCCGTCCCGACGTCCAACCGCTACCACCCCCGGCTCGCCCGCTCGGTGAACACGCTGTCCCAGGACGCGCTGCTCTTTCTGGACGTCCGGGTACCGACGTTCGACGCACTGCTCAAGAAGGCCTGGGGGGCGGCGCTCAACGCGTACCGGCACAGTCAGTTCGACGCGGTGGCGCTCTGGGAGATGATCGGGAGGACGACTCGCGAACGGGGCAGCCAGTTCGCGCGCGACGTCGTCTTCAACGACGTCAGCACGCTGCCCGCGACGGTCGCCTCGGTCACGTCCGCGACCGAGGAGAACACGACGGTCGATACGGCCGATGGCCCTGACCTGGAGCTGAGTTGGGGCCCGGACCAGGTGCTGCCGACCCGCGTCCTGACCTTCGTCCACGCGATCGAACCGCTGCTCCACCTGAGCACCTGGCTGGACCCCGCGCTCTTCGGGCGGGACGAGGCGGAGGCCTTCGTGACCGGTCTCGTACGGCTCCTGGAAGCGGCCGCCACGGACGACGTACCCCTCGCGTCACTGACCGAGGTGACGGGTGTCCGTCCCGTCGAGCGCGGACCGCGGTGGTGCCGGGTCGACGGGTCCTGGACGTCGCCGCCCCTCGTGGCACAGGCGCTGAGCGAGGCCCTGGAGGGCCTGCCCGTACACGTGACCGCGGATGCCGCGCCCCCGGACGGCACCACGCCGGACGCCATGGCCCCGGACGGCACCACGCCGGGCGGCGCGCCGCCACAGGACGGGGTCCTCACGGCGTACATCGCCGTCGGCGACTCCCCGCTGACACCGGCCGGGGCCCACACCGCACTGATGGACGCGCTCCCCGGCCGCCCCGGAGTACTGGCCCCGCGCCGGTACGTGATCGTCCACACCCCGCCGGCGGAGGCGGACCGGACCAGCGCCTGGCTCCGGCAGCAGATTCTCAGGGAAGGGACCGGCCGGGACCGGGATGTGACATGACGATGAATGAGGCAACCGCTCGGCGGGAGCAGGACTCCCCTCCCAGTCCGTGGCGTTCGAGTCGCTTCCGGCTGTTCTTCACCGCGCGCAGCACGTCGCTGCTCGCCGACGGCATGCTGATGGTGTCGCTCACGACCGCCGTGCTCGGCGCGGGGTACGGGGCGGGCGGTGTGGGATACGCGCTCGCCGCGTGGATGGCGCCGATCGTGCTGCTCGTGCTGTTCGGCGGCGTGCTCGCCGACCGGTTCACGCCGCAGGTGATGATGGTCGGCGCGGACGTGGTGCGCATGGTGGCCATGCTGGCGCTCGCGCTGCTGCTGATCGGCTCGGACGTACGGCTCTGGCACATCATGGCGCTGCTCGCGCTGAGCGGCGCCGCGACCGCGATGTTCCAGCCGGGTCTGGCGAGTCTGGTCCCCCAGGTCGCCGAGGACATCCAGCGGGCCAACGCGCTGCTGCGGATCTCCGAGGCGATCTGCACCCTGCTCGGGCCGGGCGTGGCAGGCCTTCTCGTGGCCTACTGGAACGTGGCGGGTTCGTTCGTGGTCATCGCGGCGGCGTACGCGCTGAGCGCGCTCGGCCTGGCGCCGCTGCGCCGGCTCGGCACCGCCAAGGACGAGAGCGACGACCCGATGTGGCACCGACTGGCCACGGGCTGGCACGAGTTCAGGTCGCGCTCGTGGCTGTGGGGGGTCATCGCGGTGTGGGCGGTGTACGGCCTGTTCGTCTTCGGCCCGGCGCTGCCGCTCGGCGCGGCGCTGCTCACCGAACAGCACGGTGCGAGCGGCTACGGCTGGATCGCCTCGGCCGACGGCGCCGGCACGATCGTCGGCGGCCTGATCGGCATGCGGGTCCGCCCGGGGCGCCCGCTGGTCGCGGGAGCCTGCGCGATGTTCTTCTTCGCCCTCAACCCCCTTGCCCCGGCCCTGGGTTGGTCCTTCACGGTGACGGCGCTCACCGGCGTCGTGGCGGGCTGCGGGTTCGCTTTCTGGGGCGTCATGTGGGCGACCAGCGTGCAGTCCCACATTCCGCTCGCCGTCCTGAGCCGCGTCTCGGCGTACGACGTGGCCGGCTCCATCATGGTCATCCCCCTGGGCCGGGCCCTGGCCGGCCCGGCGGCGGACGCCTACGGCGCGGACCGGGTGCTGCTGTTCTCGTCGGTCATGGGCATCGCGCTCATCGGCGTCATGCTCTCGGTACCCGCGATCCGCGCCCTGGGACGCTCACCGAAGGAGTCACCGGCTCCGGTCACGGGCACGTAGGGTCGGACCGCTTCGACACCCCGGCCCCGCCTCCCTGCCCGGCCCGGCCCGCGCTGCCGACCCCGGCCCTCGCGGGGCCGAGGTGTCCGGCCGGACCTGGCATGCGGGGGGCCGTTCCCGGGAACACGCCCGGAGGAGAGGCCTTCGGGCTCCACGGGTTCCGCACGCGGCTGCGAGGCGATTCCAGTCATGACCGCCAAGAGGATCATCACGGTGTTCGGCGCGACCGGACGGCAGGGCGGGGCCCTCGCGCGGGCCGTTCTCGCGGACCGCGACGGAGCCTTCACGGTCCGTGCCGTCACGAGACACCCCGACGGGGAATCCGCCGCGGAGCTGAAGCGGCTGGGTGCCGAGGTCGTCCGGGGGGACATGGACGACCCGTCGAGCCTCGGCCCCGCCTTCGAGCACGCGTACGGCGCCTTCCTGATGACGAACTTCTGGGAGCACATGTCCGCGGAGCGGGAGAAGACCCAGGCCGAAGCCCTGGCCCGGGCCGCCTCGCACGCGGGGGTGCAGCACGCGATCTGGTCGACGCTCGAGGACACCCGTGATTGCGTGCCGCTCGACGACGAGCGGATGCCCACGCTCCAGGAGCACTACAAGGTGCCGCACTTCGACGGAAAGGCCGAGGCGGACCACTTCTTCCTCGACGCGGGCGTGCCGACGACGTTCCTGCGCACCACCTTCTTCTGGGAGAACCTGTTCGGTGCCTTCGCCCCGCAGCGCGGCGCGGACGGGGCCCTGTGGCTGACGTACCCGATGGGCGACGCCAGGCTCTCCGGGCTGGCCGTGGACGACGTCGGCAGGACGGCACTGGCCGTCTTCGCACGCGGTACGGATCTCATCGCGGCCACGGTCAGCATCGCCGGCGAACACCTGAGGGTCGCCGAGATGGCCGCGGCCCTGACGGAATCGCTCGGCGAACCGGTGCGCTACCGCCCCCTCACCCCCGACGAATGGCGTGCGCAGGGATTCCCGGGCGCGGACGAGTCGGGGAACATGTTCCAGTACTACGCGGACTGCGAGCAGCACTTCACGGAGGCCCGGGACATCGACGCCGTCCGGGGTCTCAACCCCGCCCTCCAGGACTTCGGCACATGGCTCGCGGCGCACCGGGACCGTCTGCGCACCACCTGGACGTGACCGGTGGCACCGTGACGGCATGGGCGACCCGACCGTGAACCGTGAATTCCGACGGTGACCGGACCACTCGACGCTCGACGGGAGTTCGGCATGCACGATCCCCATCCCAGGCTCACCCATCAGGAACGGAAGATCCTCGAAGGCATCGAAGCCGGCCTTCGCGGCGATGCGTCCCTCGACCGCAGGCTGCGTTCGCTCGGACACACCACAGCGGATGCGGGAGGCAGTCGGGGCGCGGTCCTGCGGCGTCGCCTCGGCTGGATCACCGCCGTCCTCGGCATCGCCTGCGTGGCCCTGTTCCTGCTCGCGGCCGCGTCCTCGTCGTCCGGCCCCCTGTGGATCTTCGCCGCGGTGTGGGTGGTGACCGCGGTGTGCCTGATGCGGCTGCTGCTGCGGGCGGTGGCCCGGCGAAGGAGCGCGGCGGCGCGGCGGAGTACGGACTGAGGGCCGGGGGGCCGGGGGTGGGCGTCCACGTCCGCGCACGCGCGGGCGCCCGTCGGTGACCGCTCGCCCCGGTCCCGCCGAATGAACCGGGCCATCAGGGGCAGCGGCAGGGAGAAGGGAAGCGACCCGGCGCGGGATTCGACGACGGAAGGAACCCGATCATGCGCAAGAGCACCGTGCAGAAGGGCAAGGGCGCGATGAAGGAGGTCGCGGGGAAGACCACGGGTGACACGCACCTGGAGGCGGAGGGCAGGGCCGACCAGGCGGCGGCCGAGGCCCGCGCGGCGATCGAGCGGGTCCACGAGAGCGCGCAAAAGGCACGCGACGACATGAAGCGGCGCGGCGCCTGAGCGACGGGCCTCCTGGGCGGCTCATCTCCCGATGAGCAGCCGTCGGCTCCTGACCGTCACCGACCCGGGCCCGACGGGGCAGGCGGGTGGAAGGACCGGCTCTCCCGCCGCGCGGCGCGCGAAGCGATCTCGACGGCGAGCCCGGCGACGGTGCCGAGCAGCCCGAACAACGCCGTCAGCACCAGCAGGAGCAGTCCCGTGCGGTCGTCGAGGGCCCGGGCCTCGACCGCGGTGGCCGCGACGCCGCCCGACTGCTCGTCGAGCGAGAAACGGGAGTCCATGGAGTTCGCGCGGTAGTCGCCGAGCAGGAACAGCATCCCTTCGGGGACGACCACGTCGTACGCGACCGGGACGCCGGACGGATCGCCGTCCTTCACGTACGGCTCCGTCACCGGTACACCGTTCACCGTCACGGGCCCGCCGGCGCTCTGCCGGACGTGGTCGCCGCCCATGCCGATGACACGACGGAGCAAGGGCCTGGTCCCGTTGCGGTCCTCCGCCCGGTGGAGCACCACGTCACCCCGCCCGACCTCGCCCCCGTCGATGCGCTCGAAGAAGACGCGGGCGCCCCGCGGGTATGTCGGATCCATGGAATCGCCGGCGACGGTGGCCGTCGTGTATCCCGTGCCGAGGAGCACGATGGCGCCCACGGCCGCGGTGAGCCCCGCCGCGCCCAGCACCCGGCCGACGAGGCGCCGCCTGCCCGTCAGGACACCGGGCCGGTCGAAGGAAGCGTCCCTCGCGAAGGAAGCGCTCTCCAGCACGTTCACGTGCGCACCTACCGTTCCATTGGCCCCTCCGATTCGGCGCCGCGGCCGGAATTATCAGCCCCTTGAATGACGACCTGTCAACCGGAGGAACAATTCGGGCCAGTTGGGCCACCGGGTCGCGTAGGGCTCCGCTGGAGGCACTCCGGGAAAACCCTTGGACGACGCGACTCCGCACACGGAAAACTGCCCATCCTGTCTCCTTTGATCCGAAAGGCAGGAATGGATGGGAACACCCGAATCGCGCAAGAGTTCGTCGGGCAAGGGCTCGGTGCTTCTCGCGCTCCGCTTCTACACACGGGAGCTGACCCGGCTCAAGTGGTGGACCGTGCCCGCGATGCTGCTGCCGGCCCTGGGCAACATCGGCATCTTCTACATCGTGCCGCTGATCGTCGCGAAGCTCGTCGGCCGCATCTCGGGGGAATCCGACGGCGGCCTGGGCCCGATGCTGCCGTACGTCCTCGGCTTCGCCGGTGTGCTGCTGTTCGCCGAGGCGCTGTGGCGTGTCGGGCTGCACTGTCTGAACCGTCTGGACGCACTCGGCATCGAGCACCTGTACGTGATCGGGATGGACGCGCTGTTCGCCAAGGACGCCGCCTTCTTCCACGACAACTTCGCCGGCTCGCTGACCAAGCGGGTCCTCAGCTTCGCCTCGCGGTTCGAGGAGTTCGTCGACACGCTCACCTTCTCGGTGATGGGCAAGTTCGTGCCCCTGGTGTTCGCGTCGGTGGTGCTGTGGACGTACGAACCCCTGCTCGTGGTCGGGCTCCTGACGATGATCGCGGTCACGGCGCTGTGCGTGCGGCCTCTGATCCGTCGCCGTCAGGCGCTCGTCGACCAGCGGGAGGAGGCGATCGCCCGCGTGTCGGGCCACGTGGCCGACAGCCTGATGAACATGGACACGGTCCGGTCGTTCGCCGCCGAGGAACGTGAGGCGGCCGAACACCGCTCCCGTGTGGCCGAATCGCGCCGCCTCACTCTGCGGTCGTGGGACTACGGCAACCTGCGCATCGACACCCTGATCGCACCGATGTCCGTGCTGACCAACGTCCTCGGCCTGGTGCTCGCGCTCTCTCTCGGCGCGGGCGAGCACGGCGTCGAGGCCGTCGTCGTCGCCTTCACCTACTACTCCAACGCCACACGGATCATGTTCGAGTTCAACCAGATCTACCGCCGCCTGGAAAGCTCGATGACCGAGGCCGCGCAGTTCACCGAACTGCTGCTGACGCCGCCGACCGTACGGGACCCGGAGACGCCGGAACCGCTCCTCTCCGACGGCGCCGATGTCCGCTTCGAGCAGGTGACCTTCGCCCACGCGGGCGCGAAGCCGCTCTTCGAGGGCCTGGAGCTGGCCGTGCCCAGCGGGGCGAAGGTGGGATTCGTCGGCCGGTCCGGCGGGGGCAAGACCACGCTCACCCGGTTGCTGCTGCGGATGACGGACATCGACGGCGGCCGGATCACGATCGGCGGACAGGACATCAGCCGGCTGCGGCAGGCCGAGCTGCGCAGCCTGATCGCCTATGTGCCGCAGGACCCGGCGATGTTCCACCGCACCCTGCGGGAGAACATCGCCTTCGCCCGGCCGGACGCCACCGACGCCGAGATCCGCCGTGCGGCCGAGGCGGCGCACGTCACGGAGTTCGTCGACACCCTGCCCGAGGGCTTCGACACGATGGTGGGAGAGCGCGGAGTGAAGCTGTCCGGCGGCCAGCGCCAGCGGGTCGCCCTCGCACGGGCGATTCTGCGCGACGCGCCGATCCTGCTGCTCGACGAGGCGACCAGCGCCCTGGACTCCGAGAGCGAGATCCTCGTACAGGACGCGCTCTGGCGCCTCATGGACGGGCGGACGGCACTCGTGGTGGCGCACCGGCTCAGCACGGTCGCCACCATGGACCGACTCGTCGTCCTCGACAGCGGACGCATCGTGGAACAGGGCACGCATCACGAGCTGCTCGCCGCGGAGGGGGCCTACGCGAAGCTGTGGCAGCACCAGTCGGGCGGCTTCCTCGACGACACCGCCGCCACGGCGGATCAGATGTAGACCCTGCTGAACGCCGCCGGTACCGCCCTGGTTCGCCCATGGCCGTTCGGGAGCGGCGTCGCCCGCGACGTGTTGATCCTCCGGTGGTCAGCGCACGCGACCCCGGGCCCTCAGGTGGGCGGCCGGGACCTCCGGGGCCGGCAGGGGGTCGCCGTCGTACCCCTTCACCTCGCCGAAGCGGCCGCCCTTCATCCAGTCCTCGCGGGCCTGGCGGATCTCCTCGTCCGTGCGGCCCACGAAGTTCCACCACATGACGATCAAAACTCATAATCGCAGGTCAGACGGGATGATGACCTCGAAGGTCAGCAAAAGTCAGCATGAGCGGCAGGAGTCGGCCCATGCTGATCGCCTTCATTTGACAATGATGTGGAGAACTCAGTTGCTGGGGGCAGGTGCGCGAGCCACGAGGCCCGGCCGGTTCCGGCAGCCCGTGCAACTGGTGAGCGCCGCCCCAGGACTGTTGCGCCAGCGCACCGCACATTCTGGTGCCGCGTCGGCCATCGTACGCAACCGCGAGATCCGAGACCGGCCCGCCGCCGACAGCGGGCCGGTCGCTCGTAGGGGCACGCGGCTCGGGCTGCTCAGCGCCGACCGGCGTCTCCCACCCGGGCGGTCACGGTGCCGTCGTCGCCTCGGCGGCCGGAACGACCGCCGTGCCGCGCGCCCGGGTGGCCACGATGGGTTCGGGGAGCACCTCGGCTCGGCCACTGTCGTCAACGGCTCGGCAGATGATCCGCAGCTCGAAGTCGACGGTCCGGCTCCGCCTCCCCTTCGCCGCCAGGCGTGCTTCCGCCTCGACGACGTCGCCGCCGCGAACCGGTGCGAGGAACTCGACCGACGCGTATCCGGCGAACAGGCTCTCGTGGCCGTCGAGGGTGATCGCCAGGTGCGTTCCGGCGTCTCCGAACAGCTTCAGGCCGAAGGCCCCGTCGACCAGGTTCCCCGCGTAGTGCGCCTCGGAGTACGCGACGTAGCGCTGGTGCACGACCTTCACGCGATCTCCTCGTGGATACGGCCGAGGCGGCGGGCTACGGTCTCGCCGTCCAGCGCGATGCCCGGGTAGCCGCGCT
>NZ_LIPQ01000288.1 GCF_001418135.1 Streptomyces aureus | reverse complement strand
CCTCTCGACCTCGGCGTCCCCGTCCATCTCCCCGCCGACGCCGGTGCCGTGCGTGACGGTGACGGGCGACGAGCCCCCCGCGCCGAGAGACGGCGTGACGCCGCCGCCGTGCCCCTCGACGCTCACCCCCACGGAGCCGACGTCCTCGCCGCCGACCTCACCCCCGGACACGCCGCCCACCGACACGCCGCCGTCCGACACCACACCACCGGACGACACCACCCCGCAGGACGACACGTCACCGTCGACCGACGCTTCGGGCCCCGAGTCCGCTCCGGTCACGGAGAGCTAGGCGGATCGGGCCGGCGGGCCGGCGGCGCGAGGCTCCCAGGTTGCGCAGGCTCCGCAGCCGCGCCTGGCGCGGGCGGCACGGGCCACCGGGACCTGGCTGGTGGTGGACGAGACGCTGACGGACATCGCGCTCGACGTGCCTGCGCCGCGGCCGTTCGCGGCGGCGGCCGCGGGCGGTGACAGCGAGCAGATCGTCTCCGTGGGCTCGCTGAGCAAGAGCTGCTGGGGTGGTCTCCGGGTCGGCTGGGTGCGGGCCGCGTCCCGGGTCGTGACCGAACTGGCCCGGGTGCGGATCACCGCCGACCTGTCCGGTTCCGTACTGGACCAGCTGGTGGCCGTCGCCCTCATGGACCGGCTCGACGTGATCCTGCCGAAGCGCCTGGCGGAGCTGCGGCGGCGCAGGGACGCGCTGACCTCGGCCCTGGCCCGCCATGTGCCCGAGTGGCGGTGGACGGTGCCGCCCGGCGGGCTGTGCCTGTGGATCGACCTGGGCCGCCCGGCCGCCTCGGCCCTCGCGGCCCGCGGTCTGCGGCACGGGGTACGGGTGGAGGGCGGTGCCCGGTTCGGTGTGGACCCCGGCACGCACGAGCACCGGCTGCGCCTTCCGTTCACCCTGCCCGAGGACGTGTACGAACCGGCGGCGGAACGGCTCGCGGCGGCCCTCGACGGGGCGCCGGGGCGCTTCACCGACCCGGCGCTGCCGGACTGGGTGGCCTGAGGGCCCCTCGCCTCGGAGGCTTATTCGGATGCCCCCCGACCGAGGTGCGTGTACGGTCCACCGAGTGGAACCATTGACCGACAAACAGATCCGCTCGTCCTTCGTGAACTGCACCAAGGGCGAGGCGGCACGCCTCAAGCTGCCGCTCGACTTCGCCGAACTCCCCTGGGAGGACCTGGACTTCCTCGGCTGGGTCGACCCGGGTGCGCCGCTCCGCGCCCACCTCGTCGTCCCCCGCGCGGACGGTCCGGTCGGCGTGAGCCTGCGGGTTCCGGCCGCGGGGCGGACCAGCGCCATGAAGTCGAGCATGTGCCAGGTGTGTCTGACCGGGCACGCCTCCTCCGGCGTCACGCTGCTCGTGGCGCCGCTCGCCGGGCCGCGGGGCCGCGAGGGGAACACCGTCGGGATCTACCTCTGCGCCGACCTCGCCTGCTCCCTCTACGTGCGGGGCAAGCGGCAGCCGAAACTGCGCGGCCGGCGCCAGGAGGAGTCCCTCACGGTCGACGAGCAGGTCGCCCGTCTGACGGGCAACCTGGACGCCTTCATCGCCCGGGTGACATCGGGCTGAGCCCGGGTGGGGCCGAACCCGCGCCGGGCCTACGTCGGGCCGGGCCCAGGTCGGCCGCCCGCGTCAGGCCGGGCCGGCGTCGGCCGGGCCCAGGCAGGCAGAGCCCGCGTCAGGCCGGGCCGGCGTCAGGACGGCCCTTCGGCCCGGCTCAGCGGAAGGCCTGTTCGCCGGTGAGCGCCTTGCCGATGACCAGGGAGTGGACCTCGCTCGTGCCCTCGTAGGTGAGCACCGACTCCAGGTTGTTGGCGTGGCGCAGCACCGGGTACTCCAGGGTGATCCCGTTGGCGCCCAGGATCGTGCGGCACTCGCGGGCGATGGCGATGGCCTCGCGGACGTTATTCAGCTTGCCCACGCTGACCTGCTCGGGGGTGAGCGTGCCGGCGTCCTTGAGCCGCCCCAGGTGGAGGGCGAGCAGCATGCCCTTGCCGAGTTCGACGGACATGTCGGCGAGCTTCTGCTGCGTCAGCTGGTACGAGGCGAGGGAGCGGGCGAAGACGGTCCGCTCGCGGGCGTACGAGATCGCCGTCTCCAGGCAGTCGCGGGCGGCGCCGAGGGCGCCGAACACGATGCCGAAACGGGCCTCGTTGAGGCAGCCGAGCGGGCCGGACAGGCCCCGGGCGTCCGGCAGCACGGCGTCGGCCGGGAGGCGGACGTCCTCCATGACCAGTTCGCTGGTGACGCTCGCGCGCAGCGACAGCTTCATCTTGATCTCCGGGGCACTGAACCCGGGGGTGCCGGCCGGAACGAGGAAGCCGCGTACGCCGTCCTCGGTGCGGGCCCAGACGACGGCGACATCGGCCACCGAGCCGTTGGTGATCCACATCTTGGTGCCGTTGAGGATCCAGTCGGAGCCGTCGCGCTTGGCGTTGGTCCGCATGGCGCCCGGGTCGGAGCCCGCGTCGGGTTCGGTGAGGCCGAAGCAGCCGATGTACTCCCCCGCCGCCATCTTCGGCAGCCACCGCTGCTTCTGCTCCTCGGAGCCGTACTTCCAGATCGCGTACATGGCGAGCGAGCCCTGCACGGAGACGAGGGAGCGCAGTCCGGAGTCGACCGCCTCCAGCTCCAGGCAGGCGAGGCCGTACGCGACGGCGTTGGTGCCCGCGCAGCCGTAGCCCTCCAGGTGCATGCCGAGCACCCCGATGCCGCCGAGGGTGCGGGCGAGTTCGCGCGCGGGGATCTCACCCTTCTCGAACCAGCCGGCGACGTGCGGGCGCAGCTCGCGGTCGGCGACGGCGCGCACGGTCCGGCGGATCTCGCGCTCCTCGTCGGTCAGCAGTCCGTCGACGGCGAGCAGGTCGAAGGGGTGGACGGGGGCGGAGCTGGACTGCGACGACGATGGCGACTGCGACGACTTCACGGACGGCCTCCTGGCGGCTGTGGCAACTCGGCGAGGCGAAGCGTAGCCCCAGATCGGATATTGGATCCAGTATTGAAAATCCCATATCCCGGCCCTACGGTCCGAGGGGATCCGATCGCCACTGAGGGAGAGCGGAATGCGCGCAGACCAGCCGGGCACGCCGGGACCGACGGCGGCCGGCGCCCTGTCCGGGATCGTCGTCGCCGACTTCGGCCGGGTCCTGGCGGGGCCGTACATGACGATGCTCCTCGCCGACCTGGGCGCGGACGTGATCAAGATCGAGCGGCCGGGTTCCGGGGACGACACGCGCGCGTGGGGGCCACCGTTCGCCGACGGCGAGGCCACCTACTTCCTCGGGGTCAACCGCAACAAGCGCTCGGTCGCGCTCGACCTCACCGACCCCGACGACCTCTCGACGGCGCGCGCGATCGTGGACCGCGCGGATGTCCTGGTGGAGAACTTCCGCCCCGGCACGATGGAGAAGCTGGGCCTCGGGTACGAGGACGTGCGGGCGACCAACCCCGGTCTCGTCTACTGCTCGGTGACCGGCTTCGGCACCGACGGGGGCGCCCGGCTGCCCGGTTACGACCTGCTCGTCCAGGCCATGGGGGGTCTCATGAGCGTGACGGGCGAACCGGACGGACCGGGGACGAAGGCCGGGGTCGCCCTGGTCGACGTCATCACCGGGCTGCACGCGGGCATGGGCGTCCTCGCCGCCCTCCGCCACCGCGAGCGGACCGGCGAGGGCCAGCGGGTCGAGGTCTCGCTGCTCTCCTCCCTCCTGTCGGCGCTCACCAACCAGGCGGCCGCCCACCTCGGGGCGGGGGTCGTGCCGCGCGCGATGGGCAACCGGCACCCGAGCATCGCTCCGTACGAGGTGTTCGAGGCACAGGACCGGCCTCTGGTCCTGGCCGTGGGCAACGACCGGCAGTTCCGGGCCCTGTGCGAGCGGCTGGGCCTGCCCGGCCTCGCCGAGGATCCGCGGTTCGCGACCAACTCGGCCCGCGTCGCCCACCGGGACGAACTGGTGACGGCACTCGCCGGTCCGCTGGCGACCCGTACCGCCGACGGCTGGTTCGAGGAGCTCACCTCGGCCGGGGTGCCGTGCGGGCCGATCAACGACCTGGCCGCCGCGTTCGACCTCGCCGACCGGCTGGGGCTCGCCCCGCGCGTCCCGGAGTCCGCCGCGGGACCCGGTCAGGTCGCGCATCCGGTCCGGCTCGGCGGGACCCCGCCCACGTACCGCGCCGCTCCCCCACGCCTCGGCGAGCACACGGAGGGTGTGCGCGCCTCGCTGGGGCGGACGGAGGAGAGCGCCACGGGAGGTCCGTGACCACGCGCGCGTAGGAAGATGGTCGGCACCGGTGGAGAGATCGTCCGGTGGGCAGCACGAGGGATCGGAAGGTCACAGGCGATGAGCAGCGCGGTGCAGAGGCGGCGGCCGCAGACCGCCCAGCAGTTCGTTCTCGAGGAACTGCGGCGCGCCATCACCAGCGGGGAGCTGAGGCCCGGCGGGCAGATCCGCCAGGACGCCCTCGCGGCCCGGTTCGAGGTGAGCCGGGTACCGCTGCGCGAGGCACTGAAGGCCCTGGAGGCCGAGGGTCTGGTCGTCCATCACATCCACCGGGGCTACTTCGTCGCGGAGCTCTCGCTCGCCGATCTGGAGGAGATCTACCGGATCCGTGAGCTCCTGGAGACGGAGGCCGTACGGATGGCGGTACGGCGGATGCCGGACGGCATCGTGGCCACCCTTGAACGCGTCCAGCGCGAGGTGGAGCAGGCGGCCGACGAGGGCGACGTGCCGGCGATGGCGGCGGCGAACCGGCTCTTCCACTTCACGCTCATCGAGGCGTCGGGGATGCCGCGTCTGGTGCGCCTGATCGCGACCCTGTGGGATTCCACCGACGCGTACCGCTCGCTCTACTACACCGAGGACCCGCACCGGAAGCAGGCTGTCCGCGAGCACCGCGCCGTCATCTCCGCGCTCCGGCACGGCGACGAGGCCGCCACCGTCCGCTGGTTGGACGAGCACCGGGCGCACGCGGTGGCGGCCTTGCGCGAGGTCCTGGACCTGGAACGGGAGTGAAGCTCACGTACCGCGCCGAGCGCCGACATCCGGAACTCCCTGATCAAAAACATCGGCGCACCGTAACAGGCGTACCGGATAGGCTTCTCGCCATGCATCACGGGGGATTGGTCAACATCGTCGACGTCGAGGCGACCTGCTGGGAGGGCGAACGCCCGCCCGGCGCCGTCAGCGAGATCATCGAGATCGGGCTGACCGTGGTCGATCCGGGCGCGGGTGAGCGGGTCTCCCGGCACCGGATCCTGGTGCGGCCGGCCCGCTCGAAGGTCAGCGCGTTCTGCACCGAGCTGACCGGGCTCACGCAGGCGGAGGTCGACACCGGTCTGGACTTCGCCGCCGCCTGCCGGCTGCTCGCGACCACGTACGAGGCGGGTATGCGGCCCTGGGCGAGCTGGGGAGACTACGACCGCAAGCAGTTCACCCACCAGTGCCGGGTCACCGGCACCCCGTATCCCTTCGGGCGCCACCACACCAACGCGAAGGCCGTGTTCACCGAGGCGTACGGCCTTCCCAGGCGCCCCGGTATGGCGCGCGCCCTGGAGGTCGCGGGGCTGCCGCTGGAGGGGCGTCATCACCGGGGCGAGGACGACGCCTGGAACATCGCGGCGTTGGTGCTGCGGCTCGCGGAGCGGGACGCGTGGCCGCGGGCCGGCGCGGTGGACGTTCCGTAGGCGCCTCGGGGACCTGCGGTTACCCTGGCGCCGGACGCGAGGAGGAACCATGGGGCGGATGCCGTCGGCCGAACGACGCAGACAGCTGGTCGACGCGGCGATCAGGGCCATGACCAGGGACGGGGTCGCCCGGACCACCACCCGGTCGATCTGCGCCGAGGCCGGGGTCTCGCTGAGCGTCTTCCACTACTGCTTCGAGTCCAAGCAGGCGCTCCTCGAAGCCGCCATCGAGACGATCAACAGCGATTACGTGGCGCGCGTGATGTCGGCGGTCGAGCCGGGCGCGACCCTGCGCGAGACCGTACGGGGCGCGCTCCAGTCCTACTGGGACCATGTCACGGCCCGCCCCGGTGAGCACATGCTGACGTACGACCTCACCCAGTACGCCCTGCGGGAGCCGGGGTTCGAGCACCTGGCGCGCGCCCAGTACGAGCAGTACGTGGTGTCGGCGAGCGCGCTCGTCGAGCAGGTGCGCGCGATGCGGGGCATGGAACCGCGGGTGCCGGTGGAGACGATCGCCCGGTACCTGGCGGCGGCGATCGACGGTCTCACCCTCCAGTTCCTGGTGGTCGGGGACGAGAAGGCCGCGGCGACCCTGCTCGATCTGACGGCCGATCAACTGGTGCTCCTCATCGACGGATGAAGGCTCGCCCCCGCGCTCGGGGGAAGCCTCATGACCATCAACAGGTCATCTGTCCCGGACTATTGACTCACTCCGCCAACACCGCGATCCTCGGGGCGCCCGGTACTCCCCCACCGTCCGGAGGCATCGCTGACCATGACTCGACCCGTTTCGCGCCGGACCGGCGGCAGATTCGCCCTCCTCGCGCTGTTCCTCGCCCTGGCCGCCGTCCTCTTCGGCTCCGGTCCCGTCCCCGCTGCCGCCGCCGGCGGTTCGTGGTGGGAGCCCACCTCCCGGCCCGCGGCCGACTCGCAGATCAATGTCACGGGCGCGCCCTTCTCGGGAACGGACGCGCGGGGGAAGGTGCGCGGCTTCGTCGACGCGCACAACCACCTGATGTCCAACGAGGGGTTCGGCGGCCGGCTCATCTGCGGCCAGACGTTCTCCACGGCGGGCGCCGCCGAGGCGCTCAAGGACTGTCCCGAGCACTATCCCGACGGTTCGGGCGCACTGTTCGAGAACATCACCGGCGGGGCCGACGGCCATCACGACCCGGTCGGCTGGCCCACGTTCAAGGACTGGCCCGCCCACAACTCCCTGACGCACCAGCAGAACTACTACGCGTGGGTGGAGCGCGCCTGGCGCGGCGGTCAGCGCGTGCTCGTCAACGACCTGGTGACGAACGGCCTCATCTGCTCGATCCTGCCCCGTGACCGGAGCTGCGACGAGATGACGTCGATCCGGCTCCAGGCCCGCAAGACGTACGAACTCCAGGACTACGTCGACGGGATGTACGGCGGGCCCGGCAAGGGCTGGTTCCGGATCGTCACCTCCGCGGCGCAGGCGCGCTCGGTGATCGAGCAGGGCAAGCTCGCGGTCGTCCTGGGCGTCGAGACCTCGGAGCCGTTCGGCTGCAAGCAGATCCTCGACGTCGCGCAGTGCAGCAAGGAGGACATCGACCGCGGTCTCGACGAGCTGTACGGACTCGGGGTCCGCAGCATGTTCCTGTGCCACAAGTTCGACAACGCGCTGTGCGGTGTCCGCTTCGACTCGGGCGCCATCGGTACGGCGGTCAACATCGGCCAGTTCCTGTCGACGGGCACCTTCTGGGCGACGGAGAAGTGCGCGGGCCCGCAGCACGACAACCCGATCGGGCTCGCGGCCGCCCCGGTGATGGCGTCGAAGCTGCCGCCGGGCGTGAGCACCCCCTCGTACGCCTCCGACGCGAAATGCAACACGCGTGGTCTGACCCGGCTCGGCGAGCACGCCCTGCGCGGCATGATCGACCGCGGCATGATGCTGGAGCTCGACCACATGAGCGTCAAGGCCGCCGGGCGGGCACTCGACATCCTGGAGTCCGAGGAGTACCCGGGCGTCCTGTCCAGCCACAGCTGGATGGACCTGGACTGGACGGAGCGCCTCTACAAGCTGGGCGGTTTCGTCGCCCAGTACATGCACGGCGCGGAGGGCTTCGTCGGCGAGGCCGGCCAGAAGGCCGCGCTGCGCGCGAAGTACAAGGTCGGTCTCGGCTACGGCACCGACATGAACGGCGTCGGCGGCTGGCCCGCCCCGGTGGGCAGCGGAGCGCCGAACGCGGTGAAGTACCCCTTCCGCAGCTTCGACGGCGGCTCGGTGATCGACCGTCAGGTGACGGGCGACCGTACGTGGGACCTCAACACCGACGGCGCGGCGCACAACGGCCTGGTGCCGGACTGGGTCGAGCAGATCCGGCTCAGCGGCGGCCAGGGTGTCGTCGACGAGCTGGCGGCCGGCGCGGAGTCGTACCTGACCACCTGGAAGGCGACCGAGAACCACGAGCCGGGGGTCAACCTCGCGAAGGGCGCGCCGGGTTCGGCGAGCTCCTCGGAGTGGAACCCGTTCGTCAGCTACGCGCCGGGCCGCGCCCTCGACGGCGACACCGGCTCGCGCTGGGCCAGCGACTGGTCGGACGACCAGTGGCTGGGCGTGGACCTCGGGGCGGTCCGCAGGGTGGGCAGGGTCACCCTGGACTGGGAGCGCGCGTACGCGCGTCAGTACCGGATCGACGTCTCGGAGAACGGCACGGACTGGCGGACGGTGTGGTCCACGGACGCCGGTGACGGCGGGTACGACACGGCGGAGTTCCCGTCGACGTCGGCCCGTTACGTACGGATCCACGGCGAGCGGCGGGCGACCCAGTGGGGCTATTCGCTCTACGAGGTCGCGGTGCACAGAGCCTGAGCACGAACAGGTGGGGCCGGTCGGATCACCTCGTGATCCGACCGGCCCCACTGCCGGTCCTCAACTCCCGCTGGGACCCGTCCAGTCGGCCGGGATTCGGGCGAGCCGCACGCGCTGCGGGTGGTCGCCGACGTCCACGGAGGCCACGCGTCGGCCGGTGGCGAAGTCGATCGCGGTCACCCGGTCGGTGCCGCTCTCGGAGATGACGCAGGACCGTCCGTCGCCGCTCACGGTCGCCCAGTACGGCTTGGACGCCTCGACGAGCGGGCCCTCCTGGAGGGTTGCCCGGTCGACCACGGTGGCGTAGTCGTCCATCGTTCCCGCGACGCAGAGCTTGCTGCCGTCGGGGCTCATCGAAAGGCCGTGGTGGCGCGAGTCGTTGACCCAGGTGGTGCGGTCGGGGTCGGTCTTCGGGTTGCCGGGGAGGACCTTGGCCCGGGTGATGCGGTCGGTGGTGATGTCGTACTCCAGGAGGCCGTTGTAGAAGGAGACCTGGAGGTAGAGCTTCTTCTCGTCCGGGGTGAAGGCGACGGGCCGGACGGCGTCCGAGAGGTCGCCGCGGCCGAAGGCGTCGAGCCGCTCGCGCATGTCGATGACGCGGACGGTCCTGAAGGTCGTGGCGTCGACGACGGTGATGCGACGGTCGCCCTTGGTCCAGTCGAGCCAGGGGGCGTCGAGGGCGGTGGTGACCTCGCCTATGGACATGTTCCACAGGAGCCCGTCGGAGGTGAAGACGTTCTCGTGGGGCTTGTCGCCCGTCTTGAAGGAGCCGATCTCGCGCCCGGTGCCGATGTCGAGGACGTGCACGGTGTTGGCGGTGGACGCGGAGACCGCGACCCGGGTGCCGTCGGGCGACACGGCCATGTGGTCGGCGCGGTAACCGGCCACGGGGAAGCGCCAGTTGATCCGGCCGGTGCGCAGGTCGAGGGAGACGACGTCGGCGAAGCTCGGCCGGGAGACGACCATGGAGGAGCCGTCTGGGGTGGCGTACATGTCGTCGACGAACTGGTCGTGCCCCTCCCCCGGGCCGCTGCGGACACCGAGGAAGAACGCGAGCTTGATGGGGTTCAGATAGATCTCGCGGAGGCGTTCCTCCTTGTCGGGGATGACGTTCACGCGGCCGATGCGGTGGAAGTCGCCCCGGGCGGCGATGACGTCGGCCGTTCCGTCCCAGTTGTTGCCGACGAACATCGCCTCGCGGAGTCCGGTGGCCGCCGACGCCGCTGGGGCGGCCGGTCCGGGGACGGCCGAACCGGTGCCGCCGGCCGTGGCGACGAGGGCGACGGCCACCGCGAGGGCGGCCGCGAGGCGCCGGGGGCGGGTGGACGACGGACGGGGAGAGGGCATACGGGGGTCCTTCTTCCGGCTCGAAGGGCTGACTTGGGAGGTGGCCGCGGACATGACCGCAGACGTGGCTCGGGACGTGACGTGCGGCGTGACTCCAGGTGTGACTGCAGGCGTGACTTACCCGAAGTAACCATGTACATGACAGGTCCTGCAAGTCCCTGTCGCCCCCTCGTCCCGCTCCGGCGCCCGGTAGGAGATCATGGACTCCGGAACCCAGAAGGGACGGAACGGACGATGAGGCACCGCAGTGTCGCCGACCTGATGACGCCGACCGCGGTCGCGGTACAGCCGGGGACGTCGTTCAAGGAGATCGCGAGGCTCCTCGACGAGTACGGCATCACCGCCGTCCCGGTGGTCGACGACGAGAACCGGCCCGTGGGCGTGGTCTCCGAGGCCGACCTCCTGCGGCGGCACACCGCGAAGGACGGGCCGAGCACCGCGGAGGCCATGATGTCGAGCCCCGTCGTGACGGCCAGGCCCTCCTGGACGGCCGTCGAGGCGGCCCGCCTCATGGAGCGGCACCGGGTGAAGCGGCTGCCGGTCGTCGACGCGGAGGGGAAGCTGATCGGGGTGCTGAGCCGGAGCGACCTGCTCCAGCTGTTCCTGCGGAGGGACCGGTCCATCCAGGAGGAGATCCGCGAGGACGTGGTCGTCCGCATCCTGCGGCTCTCCCCCTCCGCCGTCCACATCGACGTCGACGAGGGCCGGGTGACGCTGAGCGGGACGCTCGACCGCGCGGGGATCGGCCCGATCCTCGTCCGGCTGTGCGAGACCGTGGACGGGGTGGTGGAGGTCGAGGACCGGCTGACGTACGAGGACGCGGGCGACGCCGAGGGCGGGGTCCGGTCGGCGTAGGGGTTGGTCGTCACAGCCCGGCGCGGGGGGAGCACGAGAGCCCGGCACAAGGGAGCCCAGAGCCCGGCCCAGGGAAACGAGCCAGGCGCGGAGGAAGGACGAGAAACCGACACAGGAGGAGGCCGAGGCCTGGTCAGGGCGCAGTCACCCCCGGCCCCGGCGCCCTGCTCACGGGCCGCCGGGTCCTCACCCCGCAGACGCCCGCGAGCCGGTCAGGAGACCGCCTCCGGCCAGCCGTATCCGGGTCCGGTGCGCTGGGGTACGGTACCGGCGCCCACCGCCTCCATCTCCCGGTTGGCCTCGCGCATGAGCTTGCCGGCCAGGTCCTTCATCGCCCGGCTCGCCGCGAGCTCGTCACCGATCGCCGGAACGTCGACGTCCGACGGGTTGCAGCGGGCGGAGCCGTGACCCGTGAGGGTCGAGTTGCCGGTCAGGAGCCGAGCCTCGGCCTTGGTCCTGCCGTCCTCCTCGACCAGCTCCACGCCGACGGTCCACTCCAGGGTGCGGGTCATGATCTGCCTCCTCGCACAGCCGGCCTCGCGCGACCGAGGCGCGGCCCCTTCCGATACCTCCAGGATCCATCGGCGCGCGCCGA
>NZ_LIPQ01000287.1 GCF_001418135.1 Streptomyces aureus | reverse complement strand
CTCCTCACCTTGGTCATCATGCTGTCCATCACCCTGTTCACCAGGCTGTTCCCCACCTCGGTCCCCCCACCGTCCACCGTCGCCCCGGCGCTCCCCGTCATCGCGCCGCTCCGGCGACCGCCGTGCCGTCGTCCCCGGCACCGACCGGCTCGGGCCTCGCGCCCCGCCGGACCATCCGGACCGCGAGCGCGTGCTTGCACGGGCCCCGCCGGCCCCGGTAGTCGGCCCACCACTGGCAGGTGCAGCTCAGCACCCCGTCCGACTCCCGCACCCGGTAGCGCCGTTCGCCCGAGGCCACCGTCGCCAGAGGGCCCTCGACGGTCACCGCGCCCTCCGCGACCAGCCGACGGGCGCTCACCAGGCGCGGGTTGTGCCGCTCGGCGCGGTCCGCGTCGTACGGCAGCTCCCGGTGGAAGTACGCCGCGTCCGCCACGTCGTACCCCACGCGCCCGGCCGTGCCGAGCCGGGTCAGCGCCGCCCGCACCCGGTCGATCGTGAGCCCGGCCTGCGCCGCGAGATCGGCCGGGTCGATCCTCGGCTCCCAGGCGAGGAGGACCGCGACCAGCTCGGCGTCCTGTGCGGCCTCCTCCGTCGCGAGGGCCTCCAGGACCCCTCCCTCGCCGGAGAAGCCCCGCGCGGGGTCGGGCGAGAGGGTCAGCGTGAGCCGCATGCCCGGGAGCACCACCTCCCAGGCGCTCGCCGTGGCCAGGGTGCCGTCCGGCACCGGCCCGTACACCCGGAGCCCCGTCGCGTGCCGCAGCACCCGCTCCAGGGCGACGAGCCGGTCGGGCCCCGGCAGACACACCGCGCCCGCGCCGGGCCGGGTCGTCGGCCGCAGGGTCCGGCCGGACTGCGTGACCCACATCGGCCCGCGCCCACGGGCCTGGTTGCGCGGCAGGGACCGGAGGAAACGGACGGCCTCCGCCCCGCTCAGCTCGGCCCGCAGATCGAACCGGGCCGAGGCGACCTGCGCCTCGGCGAAGCCCCGCAGCCAGCGGTCCGGCAGCGGGACCTTCTTCTCCACGACGGCCCCCGCGAGCGTGGTCACCGCCATCTCCTCCGGACCGACCCGGAGGTGCAGCGGATCGTCCCCCGTCATCCGCGACAGCGCCTCACGCAGCGGGTTGTTGACGTCGACATTGGTCGTTCCGTGGCCCGTCTCCGTACCGCCGAGCCCCTCGTCGAGCACGTCCAGCCGCGCGTACACCCCGCCACAGCCGGAGAACGACTCGAACCGCAGCCGGTCCCCGTTCCCCGTCACCACCGGGTCGAGCGACCCCGGCCGTATCCGCTGGTGGTAGCGGGCCGCGGCCACGTCGGCGACCGCCAGCAGACCGCGGGCGGCGACCTGCGGCGAGGCCAGGAAACCGGCGAAGAAGCGGGGATGGGCCTCCGCCCCCCGGGGCGTCAGACCCCCCGCCGTCTCCAGACCGAGCAGCCGGCCGGAGCCTGTCGACTCCAGCGCGGAAGGGCGGACATAGGCGAGTGCCTGTACGGATCGCGTCATGGAAACGACGTTAGGACCCGGCACTGACAATCACCGGGGAGCCGCGGCCCGTCCGGCCGTCACGACCGGTGGGACCCGGCCCCCGCATCACTTCCGACCAGGCGTTACTGCCCGACGCGACCCGGTCGCAGCACCTTGCTGAACAGCACCGTCCCGCCCTCCGCCCGCAGACGGACCGTCAGTTCCCCGCTGTGGCCGTCGATGTCGACCTCGCCGAAGTACTGCGGGCTCTCCATCGGCGACAGGTTGGCCCGCTGGGGCGCCCGGACGAACACCCGCTCCGGGCCGAACGTCCCGTCCAGCGCGCTCGCCGGGAAGCCGCCCGCGGCCAGCGGACCGGACACGAACTCCCAGAACGGCGCGAAGTCCTGGAAGGCCGCCCGCTCCGGCGCGTAGTGCTGCGCCGAGGTGTGGTGCACGTCCGCCGTCAGCCACAGCGTGCCGGTGATCCGCCGGTGCTTGATGAACCGCAGCAGCTCCGCGATCTGCAGCTCACGGCCCAGCGGTGCGCCCGGGTCGCCCTGCGCGATCGCCTCGATGTTCGTGCCGTCCGGGACGACCAGGCCGAGCGGCATGTCCGCCGCGAGCACCTTCCACACCGCGGTGGAGGCGGCCAGCTCCCGCTTGAGCCAGGCGAGCTGCTCGGCGCCGAGGATGCCGGTGGTGTCGTCGGCCTGCCGCCCGGGGGAGTTGGCGTTCCGGAACGAGCGCATGTCCAGCACGAACACGTCGAGCAGCGGCCCGTACCGCACCACACGGTGCATCCGGCCCCCGCGACCGCCCCCGCGCGCGTGGAGGGTGGACACCGGCGTGTACTCGCCGAACGCGCGCAGGGCGCGCGAGGCGAGGACGTCCACGTCCTTCTCCGTGTAGCGCGCGTCGTCCAGGATCTGCCCCGGGTACCAGTTGTTGCGCACCTCGTGGTCGTCCCACTGCGTCACCGTGGGCACCTGGGCGTTGAACGCCCGGACGTTGTGGTCGAGGAGGTTGTAGCGGAAATTGCCCCGGTACTCGTCGAGGGTCTCCGCGACCTTCGACTTCTCGGGAGTCGTGACGTTCCGCCAGATCCGGCCGTCGGGCAGCGTCACGCTCGGCTGGAGCGGGCCGTCGGCGTAGATCGAGTCACCGCTGCACAGGAAGAAGTCCGGGTCGAGGCGGCGCATCTCCTCGTACGCGCGGAAGCCGCCGATGTCCGGGTTGATGCCCCAGCCCTGCCCGGCGATGTCTCCCGACCAGAGGAAGCGGACCCCGTCCCGACGCCGGTCGGGGGCGGTGCGGAAGGTGCCGGCGATCCGCTCGCCCGTCCGGCGCGGATCGTCCGGGTCGGCGAGCGTGACCCGGTAGTGGATCTGCTCGCCCGCGGGCAGCCCGCGCAGCGCGGTGGTGCCGGTGAAGTCCGTGCCGGCGCCGATCAGGGGCCCGTGGTGGTGGCGCACCCGACGGAACGGCTCGCTCGCCGAGGTCTCCACGAGCACGCGGGCCGGCCGGTCCGAGCGCACCCACACGAGACCCGAGGACGTGGTGACGTCGCCCGTCTGCACACCCCACTCGGCGCGGGGCCGGCCCGACAGCGCGAACGCCGGGGCGGCGAGACCGGCACCGCCGAGGGTGAGCGCCGCCGACGCGGCGAGCGAACCGCGCAGCACGCTGCGCCGGGCGGGGGAGGGGGAACTGCCGGGTACGGACTGGGACATGGAAGAGCCTCCGAGGGGCTGTCCGGGCGGGGGCGGTGCGTCGCCCCATGCCTAACGGCCGGGTGCGGCGCCCACACGAACCCCGCGTGAACACTCGCACGAGGGCCGCGGCGTGCCTCCGGCGCCGGGCGTGTGAACGGATCGCTCCACCTCACCCTCGGCCGACCGCCTCCGCCACCCTGCGGATCCCGGCCGTCACCACGGACGGCGCCAGGTGCGCGTAGCCGATCACGAGCCGTACCTCCCCGTCGCCGGGGCGCGCCGTGCCGTACTCCTCCAGGGGCCGCAGCGCCACACCCGCCGCCGCCGACCGTGCCAGGAACCGTTCCGGTGGCCCGTAACGCCCCGGCACGCGCGCGATGACATGCAGTCCGGCGGCGATGCCGCTCACACCGGTGCCCGGCAGGTGCTCGGCGAGCGCCGACAGGAGGGCGTCCCGCCGCTCCCGGTAGGCGCGTTGACAGCGACGCAACTGCCGGTCGTACGCGCCCCGCGTCACGAACTCGGCGAGTACCGCCTGGTCGAGCACGGGGTTGCCGAGGTCCATCGTGCGCTTGCGCTCGACGACCTCGGCGAGCAGCGCCCCGGGGACGAGCATCCAGCCGAGCCGCAGACCGGGCGCGAGCGACTTGCTGACCGAGCCGGCGTAGACGACCCGCTCCGGGTCGAGTCCCTGGAGCGCGCCGACGGGAGCCCGGTCGTACCGGAAGTCGCCGTCGTAGTCGTCCTCCAGGACGTAACCGTCCACCGCCCGCGCCCAGTCGAGCAGCGTGGCACGACGCTCCGCCGACCAGCTGATCCCGGACGGGAACTGGTGCGAGGGCGTCACCACCACCGCCCGTACCCCGGAGGCGGCGAGGGGCTCCGGCCGCAGCCCCTCCTCGTCGAGCGGAAGCCACACCGTGTCCAGACCGGTCGAGGCGAAGAGCCGCCCGTGCTCCGGGCTGCCCGGATCCTCGATGCCGACCGCGTCGAGCCCCCGCGCCCGCAGGACGAAGCCGAGCAGAGTGGACGCCTGTGCCACTCCCGAACACACCACGAGCCGCTCCGGATCGGCCACCACGCCCCGGCGCCGGGTCAGCATTCCCGCCAGGGCCTCCCGCAGTTCGGGCAGCCCGCGCGGGTCCGGATACCCGAGGGCGGGGTGCGGAAGGCGCGCGAGGACGGCCCGCTGGGCAGCGGACCAGGCGGCTCTCGGGAACAGGGACAGATCGGGCGTCCCGGGCCGGAAGTCCACCCGGACGGCGGGAGTACCCGCACCACGCGCGTGCGTGCCGGCTTCCGGACCGTTCACGAGGGCACCACGCGCGTGCGTGCCCGGGGCCGTACCGCGGGCGAGGATTCCGCCCGCATGCGTCCCCGCGCCCAGGTCCTCGGCTGCCCCACGCACGGGCGTGCCGCCGAGGCGGCCCCTCGCCGCGCCGCCCACCCACGTGCCCGCGCCCCGGTCGCTGCGCAGATAGCCCTCGGCGGTGAGCTGTTCGTACGCCTCCGTGACCAGGCCCCGAGACACGCCCAGGTCGGCCGCGAGCGCGCGGGTCGACGGCAGGCGGGTCCCGGCCGCGAGCCGGCCCGAGCGCACGGCCTCGCGCAGCGCCTCCTGGAGGGCCCGCCCCCGCCGCCGCGCCGGGGCGGCGGCGGCCGGCAGGAGCAGCTCCCAGGCCGCCTGTCCGTGGCTCCTCATATCCGTGTGGCCCTCCTCGCCCGTCCCGCGCGCCGGCGGTCCCGGCCCGGGCCCATGATGCCGCGCCCCGGGCGGACCGGGATCGGCTGGATCCGGCGGCGGACCCGTCACCCGTGCAGTTCGAAGGAGATGTGCGGGGCGAGCGCGCGGAGGAAGTCCGGAGCGTCGAAGATCTCGCCGGCCGAGGCGACGCCCGTCGTCCTGGTACGGCCGGTGAGGATGCGCCGGACGGCCTCCACGGCGAGCGGTGCGGTGACGGCGTAGATGTCCTGGCCGACGGCCACGGCCCGGCGTTCCGCGTCGCCCGAGCGGACGACGACGTCCACGAGGAAGGTCTGGTCGGAACGGCCGTGCTCGTCGACCGCGGCCGGTGCCGACGCGTCGGGCGCCGACAGGTCCTGGGCCGCGTCCACCGCCATGTACGTGCGCACCTCGGGCACCTTCAGATGGCTCGGCAGGGTGACCACATCGGCCATCGTGAACTCGCCGATGACGGGCCGGGGACCCATCGGGGCCGGGAAGGGCCACTCCTGGACCGTGAACTCGTCGTCGTGGTACTCCAGTCGCCCCTGGGTGAAGCGGACGTGGCGGCCGTCGCGCCGCTCCCGGGAGACCTTTCCGGCGGCGAGGGTGCCGGCGGTGGGGTGCCAGCTGCTCAGCCCGTACGCGATGTGGGCCTCGTCGGCCGACGTCCAGTCGCCCATGGCGGCGGTGGCGAGCAGATCGCCGAGGCCGCCGTAGAAGGCCATCGCGGGGACGATCACCGCTCCCGCCGCGCGGGCCCGGTCCGTGAACCGCTCGAACGTGTCGGCGTTGGCCTCGATCTCGGCCGCCACGTCCACGTACGGGATCCCGGCCCGCAGGGCCGCCTCGATCACGGGGGCGCCGGTCAGGGCGAAGGGCCCGGCGCAGTTGATCACGGCCGCCGCGCCTTCCAGCGCGCGGTCGAGCGACGCCGGGTCGTCGATCGACGCGGGTCGCGCGTCGAGCCCCGGACGGGACTCCGCGAGGGCCCGCAGCTTGTCGGCGTCGCGGCCGACGGCCACCGGGACGAACCCGCGGGCGAGCAGCTCCGCCACCACGAACCGCCCGGTGTGTCCGTAGGCGCCGAACACCGCGACCGTGAGCCCCGTTTCCATGACTTCTCCCTGCTCTCGTACGACTCGAACCGTTCTCGTGGGGCAATCCTGGCCCCGCCGGCCGTCGCACACGAGTGTCCGGAACGACATCGTGCGTACAATTACGGACGTGGAAACGCACCCGATGACGGACCTGAGCACCGTCGCGCTGGCCGTCACCGAGGGCATGCGTCAGTTCGAGCTGTCGGTGGCGTACGAGGTCTTCGGGCCGCCCCCGTCCGGAGTGACCGGCCCCTGGTACGACATCGCGCTCTGCGGACCCTCCACGGTCCGGATCGGCCGGTTCCGGCTGGAGCCCGACGGCGGCTACGACCGGCTGGCGCGCGCCGGCACGGTGATCGTTCCCGCCCTCGCCGAAACCGACGAGGCCCCGCCGGCCGAACTGGTCGACGCGGTGCGCGCGGCCCATGAGGCGGGCGCACGCGTGGCCTCCCTGTGCACGGGCGCGTTCGTGCTGGCCGCCGCGGGCCTGCTCGACGGCAGGCGCGCGACCACCCACTGGGCGCACACCGAGGAACTCGCCGCCCGCCACCCCCGGGTGGAGGTCGACCCGGACGTGCTCTACGTGGACGACGGCCGTGTCCTCACCTCCGCGGGCAAGGCCGCCGCGATGGACCTCTGCCTGCACCTGGTCCGCCTCGACCACGGCTCGGCCGTCGCCAACACGGTCGCCCGCAGCCTGGTCGTACCCCCGCACCGCGCGGGCGGCCAGGCCCAGTTCGTCACCACGCCCGTGCCCGCGCGCGACGACCACCCGCTCGGTGATCTGCTCCCCTGGGTGATGGAGCGGCTCGACCGGCCGCTGACCGTCGACGACCTGGCCCGCCGGGCGCGGATGAGCTCGCGCAACCTGGGCCGCCACTTCCGGTCGGTGACCGGTACGACCCCGCTGCAGTGGCTGCTGACCCAGCGGATCCGCCACGCCCAGGAGTTGCTGGAGTCCACCGACGAAAGCGTCGAGGGCATCGCGGCCGCCACCGGTATGGGCACCGCCACGACCCTGCGCCGGCACTTCAACCGCACGGTCGGCGTGCCTCCGGACACCTACCGCCGCACCTTCCGCGCCCGCACCGGCGCCGACCGTCTCCTGTGACGCCCTTCAGCGGCCAGGGGATCCCCGAGGGTGCGGGAGGACCGGTGTCGAGCCCGTGAGGGGCAGCCGGGGCCCGGCTGCCCCTCACGGGCACCCCCGTCGCGGGGCCGGCGTCCGTCAGGTCGCTCGGCGGCGGATCCACCAGGCGCAGAACCCGGCCAGGGCCAGGGCGAGGCCGAGATAGAGCCCGGTCTCGGCCCATTGCAGGACCCAGAAGTTCCCGGCGGGCTGGTACGTCACCTGCTGCTGGTAGCCCAGGGCGCCGAGGTCGGCGACGCAGCCGTCGACCTGCTGCAGGGTGGGCGGGCCCGACTCGGTGCGCAGGCAGTCGGCGAAGGACGACGGCACGGGGGCCGGCTGACCGGACGCGTTCAGCGTCTGCTGGGAGGTGACCCAGGACCCGGGCACTTCTTCGAGGTGCGCGATGATGTGCCTGGCGCCGTCCTGGATGCTGATGGGGGCGCCGCCGGGCTCGATCGGCAGGACGGTGCGGTCCGCGGCCGCCAGGTGGGACCGGATCCAGATCGGTACGACGATCTGGACGGCGGCGTACAGGGCGAACGTGGTGGCCATCGCGGGCAGGGTGCGGCGGATGACCAGGCCGAGGGCGACGCCCAGCACGAAGGCGAAGGCGGCATGGGCCACGGGGACGACACCCCGTGCGGCGAAGGCCACGGGGTCGAGCCGCGGGAAGTACGTGTCCGTCGCGCCGCCGCCGTTGACAGCCCGGTCGAGGGGGCTGCTCCACCAGCTCACCGCGAGGCTGGTCAGTCCCGCGGCGGTCATGGCGGCCGCCGCACCGAGTCCCAGCTTGGCCGCCAGCCAGCGCGTGCGGGTGACGCCCTGGTTCCACGCGAGGTAGTGGGTACCGGTCTCCAGCTCACGGGCTATCAGCGGCGCGCCCCAGAACATCCCGACGACGGCCGGCACGGCGAGTACGACCAGCAGGCCGACGTAGTAGAGGGACTGGTCCGAACTGGAGACCTGGTCCACCAGGCTGCTGCCCGCCGTGCGGTAGAGGTCGGACAAGTTCGGGCCGGTGACCGCGAGGGTGACGGCGAGGGCGGCCACCACGGCGAACACCACGGCGGCCTGGGTACGGAACTGGCGCCAGGTCAGCCAGATCATCGGAGCACCTCCAGTGCGGGCCGAGTGTCACGTACCGCGTCGGCGGGCCGGGTCATGTAGGCCAGGACGATGTCTTCCAGACCGAGCGGGCTGACGGTCCAGGACGGATCGTGGACCGCGGTGTCGGTGCGCACCAGGAGAGTGGTCTGCCGGTCGGTGTGGCTGGCGGTGATGACGTGCTGACCGCCCGGGAGCGTGTCCGGGTCCCGGCGCGGTCCGGTGAGCCGGTGGTGGCAGGCGACGAGGTCGTCGATGTCGCCGGCCACCTGCACCCGGGAGTCGACCAGGACGATGACGTAGTCGCAGGTCCGCTCCACGTCGGAGACCAGGTGGGAGGAGAGCACGACGCTCAGCTCGTGCTCGGCGACGGCCTCCATGAGGTCCTGCATGAACTCCCGTCGGGCGAGCGGGTCCAGTGCCGCGACCGGCTCGTCCAGGATGAGCAGCTCCGGGCGTTTGGCGATGCCCAGGGTGAGGGCGAGTTGCGCGCGCTGGCCGCCGGACAGCTTCCCGGCCCGCTGCTCGGGGTCCAGACCGAGGCGACGGATCCGCTCGCGCGCCACGGCTTCGTCCCAGTTCGGGTTGAGGCGCTTGCCGAGGTCGAGGTGGTCGGCGACGCTCAGCGCGGCGTAGACCGGGGTGTCCTGGGCGACGAAGCCGACCTTGGCCAGCTGCTCCACACCCGCGGCGGGGCGGCCGCCGCACACCTCGATGGTGCCGGCCGACGGGGTCAGCATGCCGGAGGCCAACTTCAACAAGGTCGACTTTCCGGCGCCGTTGGGGCCGACCAGGCCCACCACCCGGCCGGCGGGGACGTCCAGGTCGCAGTTCTGCAGCGCCCAGCGCTGCTTGTACCTCTTGCCCAGGCCCTGGGCTCGCAAGACGGCGCTCACGCCACGTCCTCTCCGGCCACGTTGCGAAACGTGTTCATGAACAACGCCTCGATGCTCTCGTCGTCGAGCCCGGCCAGCCGGGCCTTGGTCAGCCAGCGCTGCAGGTCCTTCTGGAGAGGCCCGTGTGCGGCGAGCGAGGCGTCGGCCAGGGTGCGGGTCACGAACGTGCCCACGCCGGGGCGGGCGGCCACCAGTCCGTCGTGCTCCAGCTCCCGGTACGCCTTGAGCACCGTGTTCGGGTTGACCGCCATCTGCCTCGCCACGTCCTTGACCGTCGGCAGTCGGTCTCCCTCCTTCAGCAGCCCCAGGCGCAGTGCGTGCCGGACCTGCTGGACCAGCTGCTGGTACGGGGACAAGCCGGACCGGCTGTTCAGGTGGAACTCAATCACCGGTTCCTCCATTTATCTAGTTGCCTAGCACTATAGACCTCTAGGTCGGTCATGAGGCAAGAGCTCACGCGGACGCCGGGCCGTCGGCTGAGGAAAGCGAACCCGCGCGATCGCCCGGCCGGTGCATGCGAACCCGCACGCCGGCGCACGCCGGCCCGCACGCCGGCCCGCACGCCGGCCCGCACGGGCGGCCCGGACGGCGGCCCGGACGGCGGCCCGCACGGCGGCCCCGGACAGCGGCGCACACGACGGCACCGGCCGGAAGTGGTCCCCGATGGCGGGACGGAAGTGGACCTCCACCAGGGCCGCGCGCCTTCCTAGCGTCAGAGGCATGAACGCGAACGCCCTCCGCGGGGTCCTCCTCGTGACCCTCGCCTACGCCCTCGTCGGCGCCTCCTTCACCGCGAACAGCCTCCTCGGCGACTATCCGTACGCGGGCGGCCAGGCCCTGCGCTACGGCGCCGCCTGTCTGCTCCTGCTTCCCCTGCTCGGCCGTGGCGGGCTCGCCCCGCTGCGGATCCTGACCGCCCGTCACTGGCTGCGGCTCGCCGCCCTCGCGGGCGTCGGCATGGTCGGCTTCAACCTGGCGGTCCTCGCCGCGGAGCGGACCGCCGAGCCGGCCGTGCCCGGCGTTCTCGTCGGCTGCGCCCCCGTCGTCGTCGCCGTCCTCGTCCCGCTGACCGAGGGCCGCAGGCCCGCCCCCGCCGTGCTGTACGGGGCTCTGCTCGTCGCCGCCGGTGCCTTCACCGTGCAGGGCTGGGGGCGTACGGACCTGGCCGGAATCGGCTGGTCGGTGGCCGCGCTCGCGGGCGAGGTCGGCTTCACGGTGCTGGCCGTCCCCGTCCTCCGGCTGCTCGGGCCCAAGCTGCTCACGGCAGTCGTGTGCGGGGTCGGCGCGGCCGAGGCGGCGCTCGTGGGCCTCGTCGTGGACGGGGCCGGTCTCGTCCGGATGCCGACGGCGGTGGAGGCGGGCGCCCTGGTCTGGCAGGCGGCGCTCGCCACCGTGGTCGGGTTCGTCCTGTTCTACATGGGTGTCCAGCGGGTCGGCATGGAACGGGCCACCCTCTTCACCGGCGCGATCCCGGTCGCAGCCGCCCTGAGCGCCGCCCTGGTCGCGGGCGCCGCCTTCGGCCTTCCGCAGGCGGTCGGCAGCCTGCTGGTGGGGGCCGGCGCCGCCGTGGGCACCGGCCTCTTCGCGCGAAGGACCGCAAGCGAGCGGCCGGCCCGGGAGGCGGCCTCAGGCGCCGCTGCCGTCCAGGATCACGCGCGCGACGAGAGCCGGGTCGTCGTTCATGGGCACATGACCGCAGCCGGGCAGCCGGACGAGCCGGGCGCCGGGGATGGTGTGCTTGGCGCGGACGCCCTGCCGGGGAAGGAGCAGCCGGTCGCGGGCACCCCAGGCCACCGTGACGGGTACGTCGGCGACGTCGTCGCGGAAACGCACGCTCCCGCCGGCGGCCAGGGTCCGGTGGAACCCGGTCGCCCCGCGCAGCGCGAGCGTTTCGGCGTAGGCGGCCGCGGGTGAACGGCGCCCCGGGCGTGCGTAGATCGTGCTGGTGAGCACGGTGCGCCCGGCGGACGTCCGGGAGAGGCGGTCGATCACCGGAACGGGCAGCGACCTCGCCGCTCCGCGCATCGCCCGCAGCGTCACGAAGGCGTACCGCCGTTCGCCCTCCGACCAGAACCCGGCGGGGGAGAGGGCGGTGACCGAGCGCACCAGCCTCTCCCGGCCAAGCTCCAGGGCGAGCAGTCCGCCGAGCGAGTTCCCCGCCACATGGGGGCGCTCGACGCCGACGGCCTCGCAGAACGCGCCGAGCACGCTCCCGACGGTGGACAGGTCGTACGGGCAGCCCTCGGGCAGCTGGTCCGAGTCGCCGAAACCGGGCAGGTCGACGGCGATCACGTCCCGCTCCGCGGCCAGGATGTCCAGCACCGGCTCCCAGGCCTGCCAGTGGTGCCCGATGCCGTGCAGGAGCAGCAGCGGTTCGCCCGCGCCCCGGCGTTCGTACGTGAGGGACGCCGTGCGGGGGCCCGCCGGGGTCTCGATCGTGAACGCGATCCGTTCGGGCATGCGAACTCCCTGTCCTGAAGCTTCTTGGACGTCCCGTCAGTGAGAATTACCGATCGGTAGCCTGGAGTTCAAGACCCCGTCCCAAACTGGACAGGGCGACCGCGGTGGGCTGGGATGGACGGGTGCCCACCGATATTCCGACCGACACCCTGACCGAGCACTTCGAGGAGCACCGTCCGATGCTCCTCGGCGTCGCCTACCGGATGCTCGGCCGCGCCGCCGACGCCGAGGACGTCGTCCAGGATGCCTGGCTGCGCTGGACCGCGGAGGACCGGGCCGAGGTCCGCGAGCCCCGGGCCTTTCTCGTACGGATCACGACGAGGCTCTCCATCGACCGGCTCCGGCAGGCCCAGGCGCGCCGCGAGTCCTACGTCGGCCCCTGGCTGCCCGAGCCCGTCGTCACCGACTTCGGACCGACCGCGCCCGACACCGCCGAGCGCGCACTCCTCGCCGACTCCGTCTCGCTCGCCGTCCTCGTCGTCCTCGAATCCCTGTCCCCGCTGGAGCGGGCCGTGTTCGTGCTGCGCGAGGCCTTCGGCTTCCCGTACGCCGAGATCGCCACCACCCTGGACCGCTCCGAGGCGGCCGTGCGCCAGCTCGCGGGGCGCGCCCGGCGCCATGTCGACGAGGGCAAGCCGCGCTACGACGTCGACCCGGCCGAGCGCAGGGACCTCACCGAGCGTTTCCTCACCGCGGCGGCGGGCGGCGACCTCGGTGATCTCCTCGCCCTGCTCGCCCCCGACGTACGGCTCGTCGGCGACAGCGGCGGCAAGTCCAAGGCCCCGCTGCGGATCATCGAGAGCGCCGACAAGGTCGGCCGCTTCCTGCACGCCACGGCCCAGGGCGCGGACGAGATCTTCGAGTTCCGCTTCCTCGAACTCAACGGCGCCCCCGCCCTGCTCACTCTCGTGGACGGCAAGCCGGACGCCGTCTTCCAGATCGAGGTGCTCGACGGGCGCGTCCAGTGCGTCTACCTCATCCGCAACCCCGACAAGCTCCGGGCGCTCGCCGGTCTCTGACGCGCCCGGGGCGCGCCCCGCGCGACGAAACGGCCCGATCACGCCGATCGGCCGGAACTTCACCCCGTCTCCCACCAGGGAGACGGGGTGTTTTGCTGCGCGGGGCACACGGGGGCGCGAACGTCCTGTGAACGATCTAGGTCAGAGGGTCACATTCGGGGGCGTTCGACAGAGGATTGGTCTTGACCAAGGGGTGGGCTCGCCTTATGGTCGCAGAGTTAGTGCAGGAACCTTTAATAAACAAGGGCGCGGAAAAACGCCGCGGGACACGGCGAATTGCGGAGGATCAGGGTGGGGACCACGCAGCTGGCATCGGTACCGGAACCGAAGTACCAGCACCTCAAGACAGTCATCGGCGAAGCACTCGACTCGGACTTCGCGGTCGGGGAGATCCTCCCCAACGAGCGCGATCTCGCGGCACGCTTCGGCGTCGCCCGTGCCACGCTCCGCCAAGCCCTGGAGCAGCTGGAGCTCGAAGGCCGACTGCAGCGCCGTCGCGGCGTCGGCACCACCGTCGCCCCGCCGCGCGTCGGCGTCGACGTCTCGACCACCCAGCACACCTGGCCGGGCGTCGGTGACGATGCCTGGCAGTCCCTCGACTCCGCCGCCGACGTGGCCCCGGCCGCCGTCGCGCGCGTCCTGGAGAGCGGCGCCGACGAGCAGGTGCACATCGTCCGCCGCATCCGCGTCAGCCAGGGCCAGCCCGTCGCCGCCGAGCTGCTCTACGTGCCCGCCGGCTCCGTCCCGGGCCTCAGCGCCATCGACGCGCCCGCCGGACCCGCCCGCGCCCGTGCGGTGCTCCGCGAGCTCCAGCACCTCGCCCTCGACGGCCAGGACCGCTCCGTGGAACTCGGCTCCGCGCGCGCCGACGACGCCAAGGAGCTCGACCGGCTGCCGGGCGCGCCCGTGCTCGTCGTGACGACCCGCTACCTCTCCGGAGGGCGTACCGCCGCCGTCTCCGTGGCCACCTACCGCGCCGACACCTGCCGCCTCACCTTCGGCGACTCGGTCGACCTGGTCATGGCCTCGTAGCGCCCCTCCCGCGGACACTGAACACCGGCCGACGGCCCGTCGCGAGGATTCTCCCAGGCCCTGTCGTCCAACTCCCGTCCGACGACAGGGCCTAGCGGCGTGCCGTCACCGTGCCGTCGACCGCGAACAGCTGCTCCTCGACGTGGTCGAGGGCGAGCCGCAGCGCACCCGTCCCCACCGCGGCCTCGCCGAGCAGCGACAGCACCACCCGCGGCGGCCGCAGACAGAACCGGGCCAGCTCCTCCCGGAGCGGCTGGAGCACGCCGTCCAGGCCGGCCGCCCAGCCGCCGACGACCACCAGCTCGGGGTCGATCGCCAGGACCAGCGCCGCCACGTCGTGCACGAGCCGCTGGATGAACCGCTCCACCGCCGCCTCCGCGCGCGCGTCGCCCTTGCGGGCCAGCGCGAACACCTCGGCGACCGCCTGCTCGTCGAGCGGGTGCAGCGGCTCGTCCGTCGTCGACAGCAGATGCTCGGGTGTGACACCCCGGCCGAGCAGGTGCAGGGCGCCGATCTCCCCGGCCGCCCCGCCGAAACCGCGGTGCAGCCGGCCACCGATCAGCGAACCGGCGCCCGGGCTCAGCCCGGCGAGAACGAAGACGATGTCGTCGGAGTCGGTCGCGGCACCCTTCCAGTGCTCGGCGACGGCCGCCGCGTTCGCGTCGTTCTCCACGATGACCGGGCACTTGAAGGAGCGCCGCAGCCGCTCGCCGAGCGCCAGACCCGTCCAGCCCGGCAGGGCCGTACCGAGGCGGACGGTGCCGTCGGCCTCCACGATGCCGGGGGTGCCGACGCCGACGGCCCGCAGATTGGACCGGGCGACCCCGGCCCTGCGCAGCACGTCGGCCACGACCGTACGGACCCGGTCGAGGCGCTCGTCCTCGGGGGCCGTCTCCGACACCTCGCGCGAACCGGCGCCGATGATCCGCCCGTCCAGACCGGAGAGCAGCGCGGCCACCCGGTGCGGGCCGATCTCGATGCCGAGCAGATGACCGGCCTCGGCGCGGAAGCGGAACCTCCGCGCGGGACGCCCCTGTCGCCGGGCCTCGCCCTCCTCGGGCGCCGCCTCGACGACGAGGCCGCCCTCCATGAGTCCCTCGACGACCCCTTCGACCGTGGGCCGCGAAAGGCCCGTGATCCGGGTCAGATCCGTGAGCGTCGGAGCTTCGGCGCCGCGCAGCGCATGGAGTACCACCGCGGAGTTGATCCGCCGCAGCAGAGACGGATCCCCGCCGGTCAGCCGCCCCACAGTGTGTCCTCCCAGCTCGTGCACCTCTTCGGCGGATGGTACTCAATGGGCCCGGTCGCGGCGAGTGCCGCCCCCATGACGCTTTGGATCCGCCCGCGGCCCGGTACGGGCCCGGCGCCGGCTCCCGGCCGGCTCCACGACGGCCGCGGGCCCGGCCCGCAGTCCGCCGCGGTTCCTGACGCGGCGCCAACTGTCAGTGGTGGGGGCTTTACTGGAGCCATGACCACGGCAGACCACCTGGCGGCGATCGACTTACTCAGGGCCCGGGGATTCGACGACGGCACGGACCACCACCTGGCGGAGCTCGCGACCAGCGAGGACTTCTGGGAGGACGACGGCACGCGCCGCCCGATCGTCGAGGACCAGTACGAAGCGGAACGGGACGGGCTGGGCGCCCTGCTCACCGCGCGCTGGGGCGAGCCCCGAAAGCTCGACCTCGGGCCCGTCCTGGAGCGGAGCATGGAGGGCGAGTCGATACCCGAGCCCTGGTCCACGCTCAGCTGCCACACCCCGAACCTGCGTCTGTGGCGGGCCGACGGACGGTGGATCGGACTGGGCGTCTCCCAGTGGGACAAGGAACTGCCGTTCCAGCTGCTCGCCGTGCTCACGACGGTCGACCCGCCGGTGTGACGCCCGGGGCTCAGGCGTACTGGACGGCCGAGTCGACGAAGTTCCGGAAGCTGCCCCGCGCGTCGCGGCCCCCGAGCGAGCTGCCGCCGGTGCCGACCGCGAAGGGGAACGGGTCGACGTTGTAGCGCTTGTTCCGGAGCTGGGTGAAACCCATGATCACCGGGTGCTGGTGCGCGACGTCCCGCGCTCCCGCCCGGGACCGGTAGAAGGTCCAGGAGAGCCCCGGAGCCCGCGCGATGATCGTGTCGCCGAGGTGGAGCCCCAGGTCGTACGCGACCGCGATCCACAGCGGTCGCGGCCGTGTGGCCCCGTCCGCCTCCGGCTCGACCTCGGCGAGGTACCAGCCCTCCAGCGCGTCGAGCGCCTCGTCGTCCGTGCCGAGCCGCAGCCCGTTCGCCCCGACCAGGGCGGCGAGCACCGCCAGCCGTTCGTCCTTGGTCGCCATCCGGTGGTCGTACTCCCGGCGCGCGGCCAACGGGGCCATGTCCTCCATCGGCCCGTCCTCCAGCGGCTGGAACGGCCGGTAGTCACCCCACTCCACGGGCGGTCCTCCTCACACCTCGGGCCCCTCGGCGGCCTCCCGGAGACGGGCGTACTCCGCGGCCATCGTCGCCGCCGTCCAGTGCGCGTTGAGACCGCTCGGGTTGGGCAGCGCCCAGATCCGGGTGGATCCGATCATGCGCTCCTGGGGCCCGATGGCGGCCCTCGGCTCGCCGAAGGCCGTGCGGTACGCGGTGACACCGACCACCGCGAGCCAGCGGGGCGCGAGCCGCTCCACCTTCCCGGACAGGACCCGTCCGCCCTCCCGGTACTCCTCGCGGGTCAGCTCGTCGGCCCGCGCGGTCGCCCGTGGCACGACGTTGGTGATCCCGAGGCCGTACGTCAGGAGCTCCTCCTGCTCGTCGGGCCGCAGCTGTCTCGGGGTGAACCCGGACAGGTGGAGTACCGGCCAGAACCGGTTGCCGGGACGGGCGAAGTGGTGGCCCGTCGCCGCTGTCATGAGACCCGGGTTGATCCCGCAGAACAACACCGAGAGGCCGCCCGCCACCACGTCGGGAACGACGCGGTCGCGGGCGGCCTCCAGCTGCTCCACGGTGAACCGGGGGCTCCCGGTCAGAGGATCGCTCCAGGGGCGTAGGCGGCGGCCTCCGGGTGCTGCTTGAGGATCTCCTCGATACGGGAGACCACGGAAGCGACCTGGTCGGCGGCGGCGCCGGTGAAGGACAGCTTGTCCGCCATCAGCTCGTCGAGCTGCGCCCGGTCCAGCGGGATGCGCTCGTCCGCGGCCAGCTTGTCGAGGAGCTCGTTGCGCTCGGCGCCCTGCTCGCGCATGGCGAGGGCGGAGGCGACGGCGTTCTCCTTGATGGCCTCGTGGGCGACCTCGCGGCCGACGCCGGCGCGCACCGCGCCCATGAGGACCTTGGTGGTCGCCAGGAAGGGCAGGTAGCGGTCGAGCTCACGGGCGACGACGGCCGGGAAGGCGCCGAACTCGTCGAGCACGGTGAGGAAGGTCTCCAGAAGACCGTCGAGCGCGAAGAACGCGTCGGGCAGCGCGACCCGGCGGACCACCGAGCAGGAGACGTCGCCCTCGTTCCACTGGTCGCCCGCCAGCTCGCCGGTCATCGAGGCGTATCCGCGCAGGATGACCATCAGACCGTTGACGCGCTCGCAGGAGCGGGTGTTCATCTTGTGCGGCATCGCCGAGGAGCCGACCTGGCCGGGCTTGAAGCCCTCGGTGACCAGCTCGTGGCCGGCCATCAGGCGGATCGTCTTGGCGATCGACGACGGGGCGGCGGCGAGCTGCACCAGCGAGGTGACCACGTCGTAGTCGAGCGAGCGCGGGTAGACCTGGCCGACGGAGGTGAAGGCGTTGGCGAAGCCGAGGTGACCGGCGATCCGCTGCTCCAGGTCGGCCAGCTTGCCGGCGTCGCCGCCGAGCAGGTCCAGCATGTCCTGGGCGGTGCCGACCGGGCCCTTGATGCCGCGCAGCGGGTAGCGGCCGAGCAGCTCCTCCAGGCGGGTGTACGCCACGAGCAGCTCGTCCGCCGCCGTCGCGAACCGCTTGCCGAGGGTGGTCGCCTGGGCGGCGACGTTGTGCGAGCGGCCGGCCATGACCAGCTCCGCGTACTCGGCGGAGAGCTTGCCGAGACGGCCGAGGACGGCGACCGTACGGTCGCGCATCAGCTCCAGGGAGAGCCGGATCTGCAGCTGCTCGACGTTCTCGGTGAGGTCGCGCGAGGTCATGCCCTTGTGGACGTGCTCGTGGCCGGCGAGGGCGTTGAACTCCTCGATCCGGGCCTTCACGTCGTGCCGGGTGACCTTCTCGCGCTCGGCGATGGAACCGAGGTCGACCTGGTCGAGCACGCGCTCGTAGTCGGCGAGGGCGGCGTCCGGAACCTCGATCCCGAGGTCCTTCTGCGCACGCAGCACGGCGAGCCAGAGCTGACGCTCCAGCTTCACCTTCTGCTCGGGGGACCAGAGGACGGCGAGCTCCGCGGAGGCGTAGCGGCCGGCCAGAACGTTGGGGATGCGGGGCTTCGCAGTCACAGCAGTCACGTGGACAGAGTTTACTGGCGATTTCTGCAGGCCAGCGCCAGGGTCCGAGCTGGAGTTTGCTACGAGACGCAGCTCACGGCCGCTCCCGTACGCCGCCCCGCCGGGGCTACGGCTCCGTCGACGGCTCGTACGGCAGCAGCTCGGGGCGCTTGGGCGCGCGGCCGTCGCCCGACGAGCGGCCGGTGAGGCGCCGCCCGATCCACGGTCCCAGGTGCTCCCTGGCGAAACGGGCGTCCGCCGCGCGGCGGCTCGCCCAGCCCGGCAGGGGGGTCGGGGGCAGCGGCGTCCGCCAGTCCTCCTCGGGCGCCAGACCGAGCGCCTGCCACACGGCCTCGGCGACCCGCCGGTGCCCGCCGGCGGTGAGGTGGAGCCGGTCCACGTCCCACAGCCGGGGGTCGGCGAGCGAGGGAGCGCTGTACAGGTCGACGACCAGCGCCCCGTGCCGGGCGGCCAGGTCGTCGACGTGCGCGAACAGCTCCTCCATCCGGGGGCGGAAGCGCTCCAGGACCGGCCCGTTCCGGCCGGGGCTGCGCATCAGGACCAGCTGCCCGCAGGACGGGGCGAGCCGCTCGACGGCCTCGGTGAGCAGCCCGCGCACCCGCCCCATGTCGACCTTGGGCCGCAGGGTGTCGTTGAGCCCGCCGACGAGCGTCACGACGTCGGCCTTCATCGCGGCGGCCGTCTCGACCTGCTCCTCGACGATCTGGCCGATGAGCTTGCCGCGTACGGCGAGGTTGGCGTACCGGAAGTCGGGGGTGCGGGCGGCCAGCCGGTCCGCGAGGACGTCGGCCCAGCCCCGGTAGGAACCGTCGGGCATCCGGTCCGACATGCCTTCGGTGAAGCTGTCGCCGAGGGCGACGAAACTGTTGTACGTGGCATTGATCTCCATGGCGGAGAGATCATACCGCGCGGTATGCGCGGCGCTCCGCCGGAGCCCGGAAGGGGAGACCACCGCACTGTGGACGCCGGAGGGCCCCGGGAAATCGAGTTCCCGGGGCCCTCCGACCTCGAACGCGGGTGCTACGGCGCCGCCGGGCGGCCCACCAGCTCCCGCAGCACGTCCTCCATCGTCACGAGGCCGGCCGGCTTGCCGTCCTCGTCGAGCACCGCCGCCAGATGGGTCCGGCTGCGGCGCATCGCCGTCAGCACGTCGTCCAGCGGCGTGGCCGCGCGGACCCGGGCGATCGGCCGCAGCGCGGACACCGGGAACGGCTCATCGCGCGGCGAGACGTCAAGGGCGTCCTTGACGTGCAGGTAGCCCAGGATCCTGCGCTCCTCGTCGACCACCGGGAAGCGCGAGTAGCTCGTCCGTGCCGACAGTGCCTCCAGCTCCCCCGGAGTCGTGCCGACCCGCGCGTACACGACCTTCTCCGCCGGCATCACGACGTCCCGTACGGGACGGCGGCCCAGCTCCAGGGCGTCGTGCAGCCGCTCGGCGGCCCGGTCGTCGAGCAGCCCCGCGTCACCGGCGTCGGTGACCATGCGGGCCAGTTCGTCGTCCGAGAACGTCGCCGCGACCTCGTCCTTGACCTCCACCCGCAACAGCTTGAGCAGGGCGTTGGCGAAGGCGTTGATCGCGAAGATCACCGGCCGCAGCGCCCGCGCCAGCGCCACCAGCGGCGGGCCGAGCAGCAGCGCCGTACGCGTCGGCTCCGCCAGCGCGATGTTCTTCGGCACCATCTCGCCCAGCAGCATGTGCAGATAGGTGGCCACGCTCAACGCGATCACGAACGAGATCGGGTGGACCAGGCCGTGCGGCACGCCCACCGCGTCGAAGACCGGTTCGAGCAGATGCGCGATGGCCGGCTCGGCGACGATGCCCAGCACCAGGGTGCAGAGCGTGATGCCGAGCTGCGCCGCGGCGAGCAGCGCGGACACGTGCTCAAGGCCCCAGATGACGCTGCGCGCCCGCCGGTTCCCGTCCTCGGCCAGCGGCTCGATCTGGCTGCGGCGCACCGAGATCAGGGCGAACTCGGCGCCGACGAAGAAGGCGTTGACGACCAGGGTCAGCAGACCGATCAACAGCTGGATCGCGATCATCGGCCGGCCTCCCCGGTCTCGTCGTGGTGCGCCTGCGACGCGGGCGCGTGCAGCAGTACGCGCGCGGCGCGCCGGCCCGAGGCGTCCGCGACGTCGAGCCGCCAGCCGTCCAGCTCCACGCTGTCCCCGGCGGCAGGGATACGGCCCAGCTCATGGGCGACGAAGCCCGCGAGCGTCTCGTACGGACCGTCCGGCACCCGGAGGCCGATCACCTCCACCTGGTCGGTACGGGCGGCGCCGTCGGCGGACCAGAGCTCACGCCCGTCCGCGTCGTCACCCGCCCGCGCCAGGTCCGGCGTCTCGTGCGGGTCGTGCTCGTCGCGGACCTCGCCGACGACCTCCTCGACGATGTCCTCCAGGGTCGCGACCCCGGCGGTGCCGCCGTACTCGTCGATGACGACGGCCATCGTCTGCTTCCCGGACAGCCGGTCGAGGAGCCGGTCCACGGTCAGCGTCTCGGGGACGAGCAGCGGCTCGCGCAGCAGCTCGCCGATCCGGCGGTGGCGCCGCTCCTCGGCCGGTATGGCCAGGACGTCCTTGATGTGCGCGATGCCGACGACCGCGTCGAGGCTGCCCCGGTAGACGGGGAAACGGGAGAGGCCGGTCGCCCGGGTCGCGTTGGCGACGTCCTCGGCGGTGGCCTGCACGTCGAGCGCGGTGACCTGCACGCGGGGCGTCATCACGTTCTCCGCGGTGAGCTCCGCCAGGTTGAGGGTACGGACGAACAGCTCGGCCGTGTCCGCCTCCAGGGCGCCCTCCTTCGCGGAGTGGCGGGCCAGCGCCACCAGCTCCTGCGGGGAGCGCGCCGATGCCAGTTCCTCGGTCGGCTCCATGCCGAGACGGCGCAGGATCCGGTTCGCGGTGTTGTTGAGGTGGCTGATCAGCGGCTTGAAGGCGGCGGTGAAGATCCGCTGCGGGGTGCCGACCACCTTCGCCATCGCGAGGGGCGAGGAGATCGCCCAGTTCTTGGGGACCAGCTCGCCGACGACCATCAGGACGACGGTCGACAGGGCGGTGCCCAGGACCAGCGCCAGCGACGAGGCGACCGAGGCGGAGAGGCCGAGGTCCTCGAGCGGGCCGCGGATCAGCTTGGAGATCGACGGCTCGGCCAGCATGCCGACGACCAGGTTGGTGACGGTGATGCCCAGCTGGGCGCCGGAGAGCTGGAAGGTCAGCGACCTGACGGCCTTGAGCGCTCCCGCCGCACCGCGCTCGCCACGCTCCGCGGCGTCCTCGAGCTCACGGCGCTCGACGGTCGTCAGCGAGAACTCGGCGGCGACGAACGCGCCGCACGCGACGGAGAGGAGGAGCGCCAGGAGGAGCAGAAGCACTTCGGTCATCGGTTCACCTCCGTCCCATGATCAGTCAGGGGGAGGGGGAATGCTCGATGTCGGCTGTCGTCGCCGGTGCTTTCGGGAGCAGTACGGAAATCGGTACTACTGGGAGGCTCGCCCATGGGCGGACGCTCACACCTTTCGGTCGTTCGGTCGTTCGGATGAGAGACCATGGTAAAGGATCGGCAAAACAGCGGGATGACCGGTCCGGCGGCCGGTCGGCACCGCTCAGTCGGTGAGCGGCTTCACCCAGCGGCGCCAGTGGTCCTGACGCCCGTACCCGGCCGCCGTCCACAGCCGCTGTCCCGTCTCGTTCGCCTCCAGGACCATGGCGTCCACCCGCCGTCCGCCGAGCGCGAGGAACCGTTCCTCGGCCGTGCGCAGCAGCGCGGTGGAGATGCCCCTGCGACGATACGAGGGCAGGACCGCGAGGCGGTAGAGGGAGGCACGCCAGCCGTCCCAGCCGGCGATGACGGATCCCACGATCCGGTCGTCGGCGACCGCCAGGAGGAGCGCCTCCGGGTCGCGTTCGAGGAGCCGGGTCACCCCGTGCACGTCGTCCGAGACGGAGGTCCCCTCGGCGGACTCCTTCCAGAAGGCCAGCACGGTCTCGGCGTCGTCGGGGGTGGCGGCACGTATCCGCAGATCGATCATGGCCGGATCCCATCACGCCGTGCCGGGCCGTCGCCAGGATTTCCGGTCTGCGGGACGGCGCCCTCACCGCCGGGCCGCGCCCAGGACACAGGGCGAGGAGGGCAGCCGCGGCCCCTTCTCCGGCACGTCGAACGAGCGGTACGGGCCCAGGGTGAAGCCTGCCGCCTCGATCGCCGCGAGCGGGGCGCGCGAGGTGTGGCAGCCGCCGAAGAGCAGTGGCCAGACCGTCCGGTCGAGACCCCGCTGCAGGCGTGCGAGGCCGGGCGTGTCGGCCACGCCGTGCTCGAAGAACCGCAGCTCGGCGCCGGGGCGCAGTACCCGGTACAGCTCGGCGAGAGCCTGCGGGAGGTTCTGTACCGTGCACAGCACGAGGGAGGCCACCCCCGCGTCGAAGGAGGCGTCCTCCAGCGGCAGCGCCTCGGCGGTGTCCGGGAGCACGGTCACCGGGACCGGGGCCCGGAGCGCGGCCTCCTGGGCCAGCCGCCGGAGCCGGGACTCCGGTTCGAGCGCCACCACCTCGGTGACACCCTCCGGGTAGTGCGCGAAGTTCAGCCCGTTGCCCGCCCCGATCTCGATCACCCGGCCGGACAGCCCGGCGAGCAGTTCCGCCCGCAGTTCGCCGAGCCCGCCCCTGGTGTCGGCGGACACGCTGAACCGGGCGTAGAAGCGGGCGAACAGCGGATGGTGGACGGGGGGTGAGGCGGGTGAAGCGGATGACGGAGCGTTCGGTGGTGTCATCGGAGCCTCCTCAGCCGGTCACGAAGCAGAACTCGTTGCCCTCCGGGTCCCGCATGACCTGGAAGGAGCCCTGCTCGTCCGTCACGAGACCGCCGACCGTGGACGCGCCCGCGGGCAGCGCCTCGTCGGCGGCCAGGACCGGGTCCTCGACCTCCAGGTCGAGATGGACGCGGTTCTTCACGGCCTTGCCCTCCGGCACCCGCTGGAAGGCGAGCCGGACGAAATCCGGCGGGTCCACGTACGACCAGTCGCCGCTCCGGTCGACCGGAGCACCGCCGAGGAGCCCTGCCCAGAACCGGACCAGGGCGGCCGGATCGGCACAGTCGAAGACGATCTCCTGAACGTGAGCGCGCATGCCTCCAGCCTACGGAGTGGAGGCACGCGCGTCCCTCGGTCCGAGGCTCCCGCGTCCTGCTTCACGAGCCCCGGGTCCTGCCACGAGCCCCGCGTCCGCTTCACGAGCCCCGCTTCCCGCGCTACGAGGCTCCCGCGTCCTGCGTCACGAAGCTCCCGCGTACGGCTCCGCGAACCGCTCCCGGAACGCCTCCGCGTCCCACGTGCCGCCCAGCGCCGACGCGAGCCAGCCGCCCGCCGCCGCCCGGAACTCCGCCGGGCCGAGCGACCCCGATCCCTCCGGTACGGCCCCGAGGAGCGGCGCGCCCGCCTCCCGCGGCAGGTCCGCCAGGTTGCAGCGCATCGCCAGGTCCGGCGCGTCCGGCCAGCTGCCGATCACCACGCCCAGCTGCTCGATCCCGCGCGCCCGCAGCGCCTCCGCCGTCAGCGTCGTGGAGTTGAGCGTCCCCAGACCGGCGGGGGCGACCACGAGCACGGGTGCGCCGAGCAGCGCCGCCGCGTCCGCGAGCGTGCCGCCCTCCTCGTCGAAGCGGACGAGGAGCCCGCCCGCGCCCTCGACGAGCACCAGGTCGTGCTCGGCGGCCAGCTTCCGCGCGGCCTCGGCGACCTCCGCGGGCCCGACCGGGGCGAGCCCGGCCCGCCGGGCCGCCGTCCCCGGGGCCAGCGGCTCCGGGAAACGGCCCAGCTCGGCGGAGCCCACGGCACCCGAGAGCCGGACGACCTCGTCCGCGTCACCGCGCTCGTCCGGCCCGACGCCGGTCTGCGCGGGCTTGAGGACGGCGACCGTGCGGCCGGCGGCGGTGGCGACGGCGGCCACGGCGGCGGTGACGACGGTCTTGCCGATCTCCGTGCCCGTACCGCTGACGACGATGATTCCCACTGTTCTCCCTGTCCTGCTGTTCTGCCGGTCAGCCCGCGACCGCCGCCGCGAGCACCGCGGCGCAGATGCGGGCCAGGTCCTCGTCGCCCGTCACGTACGGCGGCATCGTGTAGATGAGATCCCGGAACGGGCGTACCCACACACCCTCCCGGACCGCGGCCCGTGTCGCCGCCGCCATGTCGACCGGGTGGTCGAGCTGGACGACGCCGATCGCGCCGAGCACCCGCACCTCGCGGACGCCGGGCAGTTCGGCGGCGGGGGCGAGCCCCTCCCGCAGTCCGGCCTCGATCCGCTTCACCTCGACCTGCCAGTCCTGCGAGAGCAGCAGGTCGATGGAGGCGCAGGCCACCGCCGAGGCCAGCGGATTGCCCATGAAGGTCGGCCCGTGCGCGAGCACCGGGACCTCGCCCCGCGAGATCCCGTCGGCGACCCGGCTCGTGCTGAGGGTCGCCGCCATCGACAGGTATCCGCCGGTCAGCGCTTTGCCCAGGCACATGACATCGGGCGAGACCCCCACCTGGTCGGCGGCGAACAGCGTGCCCGTACGCCCGAATCCGGTGGCGATCTCGTCGAACACGAGCAGCACGTCGTGCGCGTCGCAGGCCTCGCGGAGCACCCGGAGGTACTCCGGGTCGTGGAAGCGCATCCCGCCCGCGCCCTGCACCACCGGCTCCACGATCACCGCGGCCAGCTCGTGCGCGTGCTTCCCGATCTCGGTCCGCAGCAGCTCCGCGTACGACTCCTCGTAGGTGACCGGCGGGGCGTCCACGAACACCTGCGGCTGGAGGACGCCGGTCCACAGCTCGTGCATCCCGCCGTCGGGGTCGCACACGGACATCGGCTGCCAGGTGTCCCCGTGGTACCCGCCGCGCCAGGTGAACATGCGTTGCTTCTCGGGGCGGCCCAGCGAGCGCCAGTACTGCAGGCACATCTTGACCGCGACCTCGACGGAGACGGAGCCCGAGTCGCTGAGGAAGACGTGCCGCAGCGGCTCGGGGGTGATCTCGACGAGCCGGGCGGCGAGCCGCACGGCGGGCTCGTGGGTGAGCCCGCCGAACATCACATGACTCATCCGGTCCAGCTGGCCGCGCACCGCCTCGTTGAGCACCGGGTGGTTGTAGCCGTGGACCGCCGACCACCAGGAGGACATGCCGTCGATCAACTCACCCCGGCCCTCGACGGGTTCGGCGAGCCGGAGCCGTACACCGGACGCGGACTCCACGACCAGCGGGTCCGTACGGCCCGGCATGGGACCATACGGATGCCAGACGTGGGCCCGGTCCAGGGCGATGAGTTCGTCGTTACGCATTCGGTGCGAGGTCCGTACCGGCGCCCCGGCGGCGTACCGCCACCAGGTCGGTCCGAGCGGTGTTCGCGGCGGCCTCGGCCGTCGGCGCCTCGGCGGGCGCGGGCGCGGCGTGACCGCCGCACGGACCACAGCCGCCGCCGGCCTCGGCGTGCGAGCCGCAGCCCGCGCCCTCCGCGGCGTCGTGCGAGCCGCAGCCCGCCGACGCCTTGGAACCACAGCCGCCACCCGCCGCGGCGAGCGCGTCCGCACGGTGCTTCGGGAGCGTCGTCGTGCCCGCGCCCTCCACCTCGAAGCCCGCGTCCGCGATCATGTCCAGGTCGGCCTGGCCGGCCTGGCCCTCACTCGTCAGGTAGTCGCCGAGGAAGATCGAGTTCGCGATGTTCAGCGCGAGCGGCTGCATCGAGCGCAGGTGCACCTCACGGCCGCCCGCGATCCGCACCTCGACGTCGGGGCAGACGAACCGCACCATCGCCAGGATCCGCAGGCAGCGCTGCGGGGTGAGGTTCCACTCCTTGGCGAGCGGCGTCCCCTCGAAGGGGATGAGGAAGTTGACCGGCACCGAGTCCGAGTCGAGCTCGCGCAGCGCGTACACGACGTCGACGAGGTCCTCGTCGGTCTCGCCCATGCCCGCGATCAGACCCGAGCAGGCCGACAGACCGGCGGCGTGCGCCTTCTGCACGGTGTCCACCCGGTCCGCGTACGTGTGGGTCTTGGTGATTCCGGCGTACGTCGCCTCGGACGTGTTCAGGTTGTGGTTGTACGCGTCGGCGCCGGCCTCCTTCAGCCGCTCCGCCTGGCCGTCCGAGAGCAGGCCCAGACAGGCACACACCTCGACGCCCTCGTTCTGCTCCTTGATGGCCTCGATGGTCCTGCCGACCCGCTCGACGTCCCGGTCCGTCGGACCGCGGCCGCTCGCGACCAGACAGACCCGCTTGGCCCCGCCCGCGACACCCGCGGCGGCGGCCTGGGACGCCTCGTCCGGCTTCAGCCAGGTGTACTTGAGGATCTCGGCCTTGGAGCCGAGCCGCTGCGAGCAGTACGAGCAGTCCTCGGGGCACAGGCCCGACTTCAGGTTGACCAGGTAGTTGAGCTTCACCCGCCGCCCGAACCACTGACGGCGCACCTTGCCGGCCGCCGCCACCACATCGAGCAGTTCGTCGTCGGAGGTCGCCAGGACGGCGAGCGCTTCTTCACGGGTCGGCAGCTCGCGCCGCAGCCCCTTCTCCACCAGCGTGTTCAGCAGGTCCATAAGCGCTGATCCTCGCCTACCGCCCACCCCCCGGCCAAGGAGGATCCGAACAAACGCCTCCGATAGAGGTGTGTGGATGACCACATCCCGACCTCGGCATCATCCGGTTAGGGTCTGTGCGCTGCCTACAAAAGGATCGCCGAATGCCACAGGCCGACGACGCACGGGCCGCGGGCCCCCGCCGTACCGCGTTCGACTGGACCGACGCCGAGGCGCGCCGCCGGGCGGACGCCGGTCTCGTCCGTACGCTGCGGCCACGGGCCGCCGAGTCGGACCTCCTCGACCTGGCGGGCAACGACTACCTGGGCCTCACCCGCCGCCCGGAGGTCACCGAGGCGGCGGCCGACGCGGCCAGGCGCTGGGGCGCCGGCTCCACGGGCTCGCGGCTCGTCACCGGCACCACCCGGCTGCACACCCGGCTCGAGCGCGAGCTCGCCGAGTTCTGCGGATTCGAGGCGGCCCTCGTCTTCTCCTCCGGCTACACCGCCAACCTCGCCGCGCTCACCGCGCTCGGCGCCCGGGACTCCCTGATCGTCTCCGACGCCTCCAACCACGCCTCGATCGTGGACGGCTGCCGCCTGGCCCGCGCCGAGACCGCCGTCGTACCGCACACCGAACCCGAGGCCGTACGCAAGACCCTCGGCGCGCACCCCGGCCGGCGGGCCCTGGTCGTCAGCGACTCCGTCTTCTCCGTCGACGGCGACAAGGCCCCGCTGCCCGAGCTCGCGGAAGCCTGCCGCGCGCACGGCGCCGGACTCGTGGTGGACGACGCCCATGGCTTCGGCGTCCTCGGCGAAGGCGGTCGGGGCGCCCTCCACGAGGCCGGACTCGCGGGCGACGAGGACGTCGTCGCCACCCTGACCCTCTCCAAGTCCCTCGGCAGCCAGGGCGGTGCCGTCCTCGGCCCGGCCCGGGTGATCGAGCACCTGGTGAACGCGGCCCGCACCTTCATCTTCGACACCGGTCTCGCCCCGGCCGCCGCGGGCGGCGCGCTCGCGAGCCTGCGTCTGATCAGGGCCGAACCGGGCCTCGCCGAGCGGGCCCGTACCGTCGCGACCACGCTGCACCGGCTGCTCACCGAGGCCGGTCTCACGGCGGCCCGGCCCGACGCGGCCGTCGTCTCGGTGCGCGCGCCGTCACCGGAGGCGGCCCTGGGCTGGGCGGCGGACTGCCGGGAACAGGGTCTGGCGGTCGGCTGCTTCCGGCCCCCGTCCGTCCCCGACGGCATCTCGCGGCTGCGGCTCACGGCCCGCGCCGATCTGACCGACGCGCAGATCGAGCACGCGGTCCGGACGGTCCTGCGTACCGCGCCCGACGCCCGGTAGGCCCAAGAGCGTTCCCGGGCAGCAGAGTTCACCGCTTCGGGCGACAGATGGGGACATATCTTGGTGGAACGCCGCACGGCGCGGCACGATCGGTGGCACTCTGACGCGAAGCGCAATCCGGGGCGGTGGCCCCGGTGGGAAAGGGACAGCGTCGCCATGGCAGATCACCAGGAAGCATCCGTCACGCTGCCGAGCGATCCCGCCTCGGTCCCCACGGCCCGCCGGTACGTCGCGGACGTCCTCGTGGGCTGGGGCCTGGACGATGCCGCGGAGATCGCGGACTCGATCCGGCTGATCGTCTCCGAACTGGCGACCAACGCCGTCCTGCACACCCTCGGCCAGTCGCCCACCTTCACGGTCGACGTCCGCCTGGAGCGCGAGGAGCGGCTCCACGTCGGCGTCACCGACAGCCATCCGCGCCGGCCGCGCCGCCTGCCTGCGGCGGTCCAGCAGGACAACGGGCGGGGCATGGCCATCATCCGCGTCCTGGCGGCGGAGGCCGGGGGCCGGCTGTCGGTCACCCCGACGGAGGACGGCGGCAAGACCGTCTGGATCACCCTGCCGTGGACCACGGCCCCCGTGGTGAGCTGTCAAGGGGCCGTGTAGTCGGGTCCCGGGCGCCCGAGGGGCGGGGGCACAGGGTCACCCCGGCGTCGAGGTGGTCGAGGCCGGCACCGGTCAGGATCCGTCCGTCGTCGAGATGGACGGCGGCGGCCCCGCCCGGCTCGTCGGGCGTCCAGCGGCGGTCGAGCCGGGCTATGGCGGCGTCGACCAGAGCTTGATCGAGTGTCATCTCGGCATCCTGCGAACCGGAGCCCCCCCCGTCGGGGGTCCGGTCGGTCCCGTCGGCGGTCAGGGGTACGGCGGCGCCACCGCACCCCCCCCACGAACGGACCGCTACCGCCGCCTGATCAGCGGACGCGGCCGTAGGAGACCTTCGACGACCAGATCTTGTCGAGCTTCACCCAGGAACCCGTCTTGGGCGAGTGCCAGATCTTGCCGCCGCCGGCGTAGATACCCACGTGATAGACCCTCCCGCCGGAGTGGAAGAAGACCAGGTCCCCCTTCTGCCTGGTGGAGGCGGAGATGTGCCGGGTCTTGTTGTACTGCTGCTGCGCGGTGCGGGGCAGCGACTTGCCCGCCTGCTTGTACGCGTAGAGCGTCAGGCCGGAGCAGTCGAACCTCGATGGTCCGGTGCTCCCGTACCGGTACGGAGCTCCCTTCTTGGACGCGGCGACGCTCAGTGCCTTGTTCGCGTGCGTGGTGGCTGCCTGGGCCTCCGTTGCCGCACCGGGTGCGAACAGCGTGCCGCCGACGGCGGCGAGGGTGAGAGCCGAGACGGCTCCGGCCCGGGACAGCAGGGACGGGACGTGCATCTGCGCAGTCATGCGCAACCCTTCGTCAGCCGCCTGCGAAGGATGACCTGTCGGGTTCGGGCTGGCGAAGATGCCCGGCCGCTGACGCGGCTTCACCCCAAGGGACGGCCCCGCTGCCGGAACAGCGCGTACGCCCCGTAAAAATCGGGTCCTCCACTCCTGCCGATCCAATCCTGTCGACCAGACGTCCGGGACAGCGGCAGGACTCGGCGTCCGCCCGGACCGCCCCGCCGTGGTGGCGGGGGCTTGTCGTCGACAGGGATCTTGACCCACACCGAGGTCGAAATCCGAGCTGAAACGGCGATATGTGAGGCTCCTCACGACTGATCCATACGGGTGGACAGAGAGCCTTTGTGATCTTCAGAGGTTTCGCCTACGAGCCTCGCACCAGCGACGGAACGCCCCATTCCGCCAAATGCGTACACCTGTTGTGCAACTCACCCGGCACATATGTCGACTCGTCGACTACGCCGAACGGGGGAGCGATTCTGCGGTGCGCGTCGGCCGTCCGGCCCTCGACACGACACGCGGAAATGTCAACTCGCCCGAGTGCGCGGGACGGTGACGCGGTCGGCTCGGCGCTCGCCGTCCAACACCCTGAGCGCGCGTGCCAGTGTGTCCGCGTGCACCTCGCTCTCGCCCCGCATATGCATGAGCGTCAGGGCTTGGAGAAGCGACTCCGCCCGCCCCACCAGGGCTTGTGCCGCGCGCAGTGCGCCATAGGTATGCGTACCCCTGGATGGATTGATCTTCCCCAGCAGGTCGACCACTTCGAGGTAGGCGTCGACGAGTTCACTCTCGGCGCGGGTCAGGGCGGGCAGCGGCGGCAGCTCGGGAACCACGGCCCGCTCACCTCGCCGTCCCGCCGACGCCCGCGCGCCGGCTCGTGATCACGTGGTCCACCAGGCCGTACGCGACCGCCGCCGGCGCGTCCAGGACCGTCAGGCGGTCGAGGTCGGCGTCGACGCGTTCGCGGTCCCGCCCCGTGTGCTCGGTGAGCATCCCCGCCATCAGCGCGCGGAGGCGGAGCAGTTCACGGGCGTGGATGTCGAGGTCGCTCGGCTGGCCCTGGAGGGGCTCGTCCATGGCGGGCTGACGCAGGGTGATCCGGGCGCCCGGCAGCATCATGCGCTTGCCCGGGGTGCCGGCGGAGAGCAGCACGGCGGCGGTGGAGACGGCCTGGCCCAGGCAGGTGGTCTCCACGTCGCAATGGAGCGAGCGCATCGTGTCGTAGATCGCGGTCATGGCGCTGATCGAGCCGCCGGGGGAGTTGATGTAGAGCGAGATGTCCTGCTCGGGGCCCGCGTGGTCCAGATACAGGAGCTGGGCGATGACGTCGTTGGCCGACGTCTCGTCGATCGGGGTGCCGAGGAAGACGATCCGGGACGAGAGGAGCTTCGAGTAGGGGTCGAGGGTCCGGGTTCCGTAGCTGGTGCGCTCCGTGAACTCGGGCAGGACGTGGCGAGCATCCATGACGGGTACCTCCATCTGTAAAAAATGTACAGGACGTACAGCCCGTAAGATGGGGAGCATGACCTACGAGATCCCGGTGACGCAAGCGCGAGCCGAGCTCGCCGACCTGATCAACCGCGTCGTGTACGGCGGTGAGCGCGTCGTCGTCACCCGCCACGGGAAGCCGCTGGTCGCCCTGGTCTCCGCCGCTGACCTGGAGGAACTCGAGGCGGCCGAGAAGCCCGCCGACGAGCAGGTGATCAGCTCGGTCTCCGGCCTCCACTCCCTGGACTCCGCTACCGGCGAACAGCGCCGCTTCGGCATCGCCGCCCACCACCGCGAGCCCGGCGTCTCCTAGGCCCGGTCGGGCCCAGGTCCTGTCGGCCGACCCGCCCGCCGCCGCGCCCGCGGCGGTCGGCAGGGGTTCCGGTGTGCTCGGCACGCCCGCTCCGTATACCTCCCGGTCCTCTGTCGCGGCGCGGCCCGATGTCCAGGTCGGTCGATCCGGCACGACGATCATGAAAGAGCAAAGCCGCAGTTAACGAGCCGGAAAAACTTCCGCCCTAACGTGCAATGTCTGGCCGCGAGCCGCATCTCCGCAGTTCAACAAGGTGTTGACGGTCGGTAGGGTCCGCAGCTGTCCGGGTGTCCCGGTCGACGACTGTGAGGTGGAAGAGTGCAACTGAGCCCGCACGAACAGGAACGCCTGCTCATCCATGTGGCCGCGGACGTGGCCGCCAAGCGCCGGGCCCGGGGTGTGCGGCTCAACCACCCCGAGGCCGTCGCCCTCCTCACCTCCCACATCCTCGAAGGCGCCCGGGACGGTCGTACCGTCGCGGAACTCATGGCCTCGGGACGCAAGGTGCTCACCCGCGACGAGGTCATGGACGGCATCCCCGAGATGATCCACGACGTCCAGGTCGAGGCCACCTTCCCCGACGGCACCAAGCTCGTCACCGTCCACGACCCCATCGTCTGAACGGGCCGCGCCGATGATCCCCGGAGAGATCCTGTACGCGGACGGCCCCGTCGCCCTCAACGAGGGGCGCCCCGTCACGCGTCTGACCGTGCTGAACGCCGCCGACCGGCCCGTCCAGGTCGGCTCCCACTACCACTTCGCCGAAGTCAACCCCGGCCTGGACTTCGATCGCGCCGCCGCGCACGGGCAGCGGCTGCACATCGCCGCCGGCACCGCCGTCCGCTTCGAGCCGGGCATCCCCGTCGAGGTCGAACTCGTTCCGCTCGCCGGCCGCCGGATCGTGCCCGGCCTGCGCGGCGGTACGGCGGGGCCGCTCGACCCGACCGGCCACGCGACCGACCACCCGACCGGCCACGCGACCGACCGGGCCGACGAGCCCACCGAGGCCGAGGGGGCCGACCATGCCTGACCTGCACCGCGCCGTCTACGCCGACCTGTTCGGCCCCACCACCGGCGACCGCGTCCGGCTCGCCGACACCGATCTCCTCGTCGAGATCGAGGAGGACCGCAGCGGCGGCCCCGGCCGCGCCGGCGACGAAGCCGTCTTCGGCGGCGGCAAGGTCATCCGCGAGTCCATGGGCCAGGCCCGCACCACCCGCGCCGAGGGCGCCCCCGACACCGTGATCACCGGCGCCGTGATCATCGACCACTGGGGCGTCGTCAAGGCCGACATCGGCATCCGGGACGGCCGGATCACCGCCCTCGGCAAGGCCGGAAACCCCGACACCATGGACGGCGTCCACCCCGGCCTCGTGATCGGCCCCGAGACCGAGATCATCGTCGGCAACGGCAGGATCGTCACCGCCGGCGCCGTCGACGCCCATGTCCACTTCATCTCGCCGACCGTCGTCGAGCAGGCCCTCGCCACCGGCGTCACCACCCTCGTCGGCGGCGGCACGGGACCGGCCGAGGGCACCAAGGCGACCACGGTCACCCCCGGCCCCTGGCACACGGCCAGGATGTTCGAGGCCCTCGACACCTTCCCCGTCAACATCGGTCTGCTCGGCAAGGGCAACACCATGTCCCGGGAGGCCATGCACTCCCAACTGCGCGGCGGGGCACTCGGATTCAAGATCCACGAGGACTGGGGTGCCACCCCCGCCGTCATCGACGCCTGCCTGGGCGTGTGCGAGGAGACGGGTGCCCAGCTCGCCATCCACACCGACACCCTGAACGAGGCCGGCTTCGTCGGCGACACCCTCGCCGCCATCGCCGGGCGCACCGTCCACGCGTACCACACGGAGGGCGCCGGCGGCGGGCACGCGCCCGACATCATCACGGTGGTCTCGGAGCCGTACATCCTGCCCAGCTCGACCAACCCGACCCGGCCGCACACCGTCAACACCATCGAGGAACACCTCGACATGCTGATGGTCTGCCACCACCTCAACCCGGCCGTCCCCGAGGACCTCGCCTTCGCCGAGTCCCGGATCCGGCCCTCCACCATCGCCGCCGAGGACGTCCTCCACGACCTGGGCGCCATCTCGATCATCTCCTCCGACTCCCAGGCCATGGGCCGCATCGGCGAGGTGGTCATGCGCACCTGGCAGACCGCCCACGTCATGAAGAAGCGGCGTGGCGCCCTGCCCGGGGACGGCCGCGCCGACAACCACCGCGCCCGCCGCTACGTCGCCAAGTACACGATCAACCCGGCCGTCGCCCAGGGCATGGACCACCTCATCGGCTCCGTCGAACCCGGCAAGCTCGCCGACCTGGTGCTGTGGGAGCCCGCCTTCTTCGGGGTGAAGCCGCTCGCCGTCCTCAAGGGCGGCCAGATCGCCTACGCGCAGATGGGCGACGCCAACGCCTCCATCCCCACCCCCCAACCCGTCCTGCCCCGGCCGATGTTCGGCGCGCTCGGCAAGGCGGCGGCGGCCGGCTCGGTCAACTTCGTCGCCCAGCCGGCGATCGAGGACGACATCGCGCAGCGCCTCGGCGTGCACAAGGAGTTCACCGCGATCGGCAGCACCCGCCGGGTGTCCAAGGCGGACATGCGGGAGAACGACGCCATGCCCCGGGTCGAGGTCGACGCCGACACCTTCACGGTCACGATCGACGGCGAAGCGGTAGAACCCGCCCCCGCCGCCGAACTGCCCATGGCCCAGCGCTACTTCCTCTTCTGATGGCGAGTCGCGCCGCACTCCTGGTGCTCGCCGACGGGCGGTTCCCCGCCGGCGGGCACGCCCACTCCGGCGGCGCCGAGGCCGCCGTCAAGGCCGGCCGCATCAAGGACGCGTCCGGACTCGAAGCCTTCTGCCGGGGCCGGCTGCACACCACCGGACTCACCTCCGCCGCACTCGCCGCCGGAGCCGCGCACGGACTCGACCCGGGTGAACTCGACGCGGCCGCCGACGCCCGCACCCCCTCGCCCGCCCTGCGCGCCGCCGCCCGCAAGCTCGGCCGGCAGATGATGCGGGCGGCGCGCGCCACTTGGCCGTGCGCCGAACTCGACGCGCTCGCCACCGCCTTCCCGCGCGGCGCCCATCAGCCCGTCGTCCTGGGCGTCGCCGCCCGCGCCGCCGGACTCGGCCCCGAGGACGCCGCGCACTGCGTCGCGTACGAGACCGTCAGCGGTCCCGCCACCGCCACGGTCCGGCTGCTGAGTCTGGACCCCTTCCAGGCCACCGCCGTCCTCGCCCGCCTCGCCCCCGCCATGGACCTGGTCGCCGAGGAAGCGGCGCGCGCCGCCCGGCAGGGCGTCGACGCCCTGCCCGCGGCCTCCGCGCCGCTCCTCGACATCACCGCCGAACAGCACGCGTCCTGGCCCGTCCGCCTCTTCGCATCCTGAGAACCACTGGAGCCGCCCCATGCACCTCGACCACGGTCACACCCACCACGGCGCCGTCTCCGCCGACGCCCACCGCCCCGACGGCACCCGCCGCGCCCTGCGCATCGGGCTCGGCGGACCGGTCGGCTCGGGCAAGACCGCCACCGTCGCCGCCCTCTGCCGGGTCCTGCGCGACAGCCTCTCCCTCGCGGTCGTCACCAACGACATCTACACCCGTGAGGATGCCGAGTTCCTGCTCCGCAACGCCGTCCTGCCGCCCGAGCGGATCCAGGCCGTGGAGACCGGTGCCTGCCCGCACACCGCCATCCGCGACGACATCTCCGCCAACCTCGAAGCCGTCGAGGAGCTCGAGGACAGCGTCGGCCCGCTCGATCTCATCCTCGTCGAGTCCGGCGGCGACAACCTCACCGCCACCTTCTCCAAGGGGCTCGTCGACGCCCAGATCTTCGTCATCGACGTGGCCGGCGGCGACGACATCCCGCGCAAGGGCGGCCCCGGCGTCACCACCGCCGACCTCCTCGTCGTGAACAAGACCGACCTCGCCCCGTACGTGGGCTCCGACCTGGAGCGGATGGCACGCGACGCCAAGGAGCAGCGCGGTGAGCTGCCCGTCGCCTTCACCTCGCTGCGCGCCGAGCACGGCGTCGCCCCGGTCGCCGACTGGGTCCGGGCCCAGCTCGGGGCATGGACCGCGTGAGCCTGCGCGCCACCGCCCGGATCGCCGCCGACGCCGACGGGGGCCTGCCGCTGCTCGTGAGCGACGGGCCCCTCGCCCTGCGCCGGACCAGGGCCTCCGGTCCGTACACCCGGGTCACCGTCGTCGGGGCGATGAGCGCGCCGCTCGGCGGTGACCGGCTCGCCGTCGAGGCCGAGGCGCGGGACGGGGCCGGGCTCCTGGTCGACTCGGCCGCCGCCACCCTCGCCCTGCCGGGCCGGAGCGCCGAGCCGGCCGCGTACGACGTCCGGATCACCGTCGGCGAGGACGCGGTGCTCCGCTGGCTGCCCGAACAGGTGGTGTCCGTGCACGGCTCCCATCTGCTGATGCGGACCGTCGTCGAGCTCGCCACCACGGCCCGGCTGGTCCTCCGCGAGGAGCAGATCCTCGGCCGGCACGGCGAAGCGCCCGGCACCCTCGTCACCCGCCTCACCGTCCGCCGCGCCGGGCGGCCCCTCCTCGACCAGGAACTGGCCTTCGGTCCCGGTGCTCCCGGTGGCTGGGACGGCGGCGCGGTCCTCGGCGGTCATCGGGCCACCGGGCAACTTCTCGTCGTCGATCCGGCGTTCGCGGAGAAGCCGGTGCGGCCGCGGCTGCTCGGCGAGCACGCCGCCGTCACTCCGCTCGCCGGACCCGCGGCCCTCGCCACCGCCGTCGCCCCGGACGCCCTCGCGGTCCGGCGTCTGCTCGACACCGCACTGTCGGAACTCGCCCCGTTCTGACGGGTTCTGACCGGTTCTGTAGGTGTTGCCGCGAGCTCACCGCTCAGCGGTACACCGTTCACCGGTTATTGGTTCGGCAAAGAAACAGGCGTTCGCCCTTTCATCGGGTGGCTGCGGGACGAAAGGATCCCCCGGACAGCCAACACACGGCGCCGCCACGGGGGGTGGCGCTCATCTTGGGGGAGTACACGTTGAGACGTACGGCAGTGCTCGGCTCGGCCGGCACCCTGATAGCGGGCACGCTCGTCGCGGGCGCGCTCGCGGCCCCGGCCGCGAACGCCGACAGCAACCGTCACCTGCGTGACGCCGAGTCGATCGGCGTCGCCGTCGCAGCGGCGCGGGCCGCCCAGGCGGGCATCGACTGGCAGGACTGTCCGGCCGACTGGGGCCTCGAGAAGCCGATCCAGTGCGGCTGGGTCACCGTCCCCGTCGACTACGCGAAGCCCAACGGCAGGAAGATCAAGATCGCGGTCGACCGGATCAACGCCACCGGCACCCCCGCCGAGCGCCAGGGCGCGCTCCTCTACAACCCGGGCGGCCCCGGCGGCTCCGGCCTGCGCTTCCCGCGCCGGGTCACCACCAAGAACGCGATCTGGGCGGGCGCCGCCAAGGCCTACGACTTCGTGGGCTTCGACCCGCGCGGCGTCGGCAAGTCGGCCCCCATCTCCTGCGTCGACCCGAGCGAGTTCGTCAAGGGCCCCAAGCCCGACCCGGTCCCCGACAGCGAGGCCGACAAGCTCGCGCAGCGCAAGCTCGCCGCCGACTACGCCAAGGGCTGCGCCGAGAAGAGCGGCGACATGCTGCCCTTCATGAACACGCCCAACACCGCGCGTGACCTCGACGTCATCCGCGCCGCCCTCGGCGAGGCGAAGCTCAACTTCGTCGGCGTCTCCTACGGCACCTACCTCGGCGCGGTCTACGGCACCCTCTTCCCGACCCACGTCCGCCGCATGGTCCTCGACAGCGTCGTGAACCCGTCGACGCGCAAGATCTGGTACGAGGTCAACCTCGACCAGGACATCGCCTTCGAGGGCCGCCTCAAGGACTGGATGACCTGGGTCGCCCAGAACGACGCCACCTACCACCTCGGCGACACCCTGTCGGAGGTGCAGCAGCAGTGGGTGACGCTGCGCGCCGCCGCCAAGAAGGCTCCCCTCGGCGGCAAGGTCGGCCCCGCCGAACTCATCGGCTTCTTCCAGAACGCCCCCTACTACGACTCCATGTGGGCCCCGGTGGCCGAGGCCTGGAGCGCGTACGCCGCGGGTGACCCGCAGCCGCTCATCGACAACGCGGCGTCGGACCCGACCGACACCGCCGGCAACGCCGCCTCGGAGAACGGCAACGCCGTCTACACCGCGGTCGAGTGCGCCGACGCCCCCTGGCCGACCAGCTGGAAGAAGTGGGACCGGGACAACAGCCGGCTCCACCAGCAGTACCCCTTCATGACCTGGGCCAACGCATGGATGAACCTGCCGTGCGCCACCTGGTCCGCGCCGCGCCAGCGCCCGACCGAGGTGCGGACCGGCAAGGGCCTGCCGCCGGTGCTCATCGCCCAGTCCGAGCGCGACGCCGCCACCCCGTACGCCGGCGCCGTCGAGCTGCACAAGCGGTTCAAGGGCTCGCGCCTGATCACGGAGAAGGACGCCGGCTCGCACGGCATCACCGGCCTGGTCAACCCGTGCCTCAACACCAAGGTCGAGGCCTACCTGCTGACCGGCAAGCTGGACGCCAAGGACCAGGTCTGCGCACCGCACGCCACCCCGAAGCCGTAACACGCTGACGGCCCGGTGAGGGGAGGGACAGCCGTCCCTCCCCTCACCCGTGTCACCCCCGCGACGCCAGCCAGGCGTCCTCCGCCGCGTAGTCGAAGAGGTCCACCCCGTACTTCGCGAGACCCGGGAAGGCCTCCCGCCACTCACGGCCCGCCACCCGCTCGGTCAGCCAGGCGACCGTCTCCGGCAGCGAATCGGCGTACGACACCACCGGCCGGTACCCCAGCTCCCGCTCAGCCGCCGCCATGTCGTAGACCACGGACCGCGGCGCCGTCCACGGGGTGGACCCCACGATGTCCCGCGGCGGTGCGCCCTCGATCAGCACCGTCTCACTGCTGACACCCATGACCGCGTCGATCGCCGCCCCGATCTCGGCCACCGTCGGCGCCTCCGGGTCCCCGCCGTTCAGCACCCGGCTGCCCGGATTCGCCGCCGCCAGCCGGACCAGCTCCGCGAGGTTGTCCACGTGCACCGGGTGGAACCGCGAGGCCCCGCCGTACGCGAGCGGACGCACCGGCCGCCCGTCGAGCACCCGCTTCACGAACCACAGCTCCCGCGGACCCGGGGAGTACGGCCCGTGGATCGCGCCCGGCCGCAGCACCGTCGTCGGCAGGGCGTCGCCCGCCGCGAGCAACTCCCGCTCCAGCGCCACCTTCCGCGTGCCGTACGAGGTGTCGCCGGGCGCCACCGTCCGCCAGTCCTCCGGGATCGGCAGCGGATAGTCGGGGAAGCCGTCCGGCCGGTCCTGGGTGTCGAAGCTGCGCCCCCGCCCGTCCTCGTAGACGGCGCCGCTGGACACCACCACCGCCGAACCGATCCGGTCCGAGAGCCCCGTCAGCTGCCGGCCGTGCCCGGCGTCGTACGCCACGATGTCCACCAGCACATCGCAGCCGTCGCCCAGACCGGACGCGAGCGCGCCCTCCTCGGTCCGGTCGAGCGCCACCGACCGGACCTCGGCCGGCCACCTCTCGTCCCTGCCGCCGCCCCGCGAGGCGGCCGTCACCTCCCAGCCGTCAGCGACGAGCGCCCGCACGGCCGCCCGCCCCACCTGCCCCGATCCACCCAGTACGAACGCGGTTCCCTTGGTCATGATCGAGACGCTACGACCGTCCGCCGCCGCGGCCCAGGGCATTGCGCCGAGCGCGGATCCGCTCAGAGCGTCCCCGGCGGGGGAACCCACCGACGGGGTTCAGCCCTCGGTCCGCGCCTCCGCCGCCTTCACCACCGCCGCGTAGTCGTCGACGTACTCCTGCCCGGACAACCGGAGGATCTCGTACATGATCTCGTCCGTCACCGCGCGGACCACCGCCTTCTCTCCCGCCGACCCGGCGAACCGGGAGAAGTCCAGCGGCGCCCCGAACCGGATGGTGACCCGGCGGATCCTCGGCACGACCTTCCCCGGCGGCTGGATCTCGAAGGTCCCCACCATCGCGCAGGGAACCACCGGCACCCCGGCCGTCAGCGCCATCACCGCCACGCCCACCTTCCCCTTGTAGAGCCGCCCGTCGTGCGAGCGCGTGCCCTCCGGGTAGATGCCGAGCAGCTCCCCCTTCCCGAGCACCCCGAGGCCCTCCCGGATGGCGGCCTTGCCGGCCTCCTTGCCCGAGCGGTCGACCGGGATCTGCCCGGCCGCCCGGAAGAAGGCGGCCGTCAGCCGGCCCTTGATCCCCGGCCCCGTGAAGTACTCCTGCTTCGCCAGGAAGGTGATCCGCCGGTCGAGCACGACCGGCATCAGGAAGTGGTCCGAGAAGGAGAGGTGATTGCCCGCGACGATCGCCGCACCCTCCTCCGGGATGTGTTCGAGCCCCTCGATACGCGGCCGGAAGAGCAGCTTCAGGAGCGGTCCCAGCAGTACGTACTTCATCAGGTGGTAGAACACCCGCGACCCCCGTTCGTCGTCCGTCAAGCCCGTTGTATCCGTGCGCGGGCCCGTGGTCCACTGGTGGGGGAGCGTCACCATGACAGGCGAGCGCGGAGCCAGGCGCCCCGGCCGCGTCCTCACCGCGCTGCTGTGCGCGGTGGCGGCGGCCGGGCTGTACGGCTGCTCCGACTCGGGCCCGCCGGAGCCGGCCCCCACGCCGACGCCCGCGCCTGTCACGCCGACGCCCACCCCCACGACACC
>NZ_LIPQ01000286.1 GCF_001418135.1 Streptomyces aureus | reverse complement strand
CGCCGCCGCGATCATGGCCTCCGTCGTCGGCATGCTGATCCAGCAGCTCCTCTCCACCCTCGCGTCGGCCCCACTGTCGTTCACCGACTTCTCCGGCGAGGACTCCGCCGCCATGGTGGCGGCCATGAGCGTGATCTTCACGTTCCTCATCCTCGGCCAGCTGGTCAGCCAGGCGGTCGTCTCCGTCTTCCCGCCGCTGGTCACCGCGCTGCTCTACGTCGACCAGCGGATCCGCAAGGAGAACCTGGCCCCGGAGCTGGCCCGCGCGGCCGGACTGGTCTAGGCCCTGTCGTCACACGCGAAACGGCCGTGCCCCGAAGGGCACGGCCGTTCACCCGCGTACGCGAGGGTCGATCAGACGTTGAAGCCGAGCGCGCGCAGCTGCTCGCGACCGTCGTCCGTGATCTTGTCCGGGCCCCACGGGGGCATCCAGACCCAGTTGATCTTCAGTTCGCTGACGATGCCGTCGGTCGCGGACTTCGCCTGGTCCTCGATCACATCGGTCAGCGGACAGGCCGCCGACGTCAGGGTCATGTCCAGCGTCGCGATGTTCGACTCGTCGATGTGGATGCCGTAGATCAGGCCCAGGTTGACGACGTCGATGCCCAGCTCGGGGTCGACGACGTCGTACAGCGCCTCGCGGACTTCTTCCTCGGAGGCCGGCTTCATCGTGGCCTCGGCGTTCTCGGTCATGCCGACTTCCTCTCCGCCGCGTCGCCCAGGGCCTGGGCGGTCGCGTCCTTCCACGCCATCCAGCTGAGCAGCGCGCACTTCACACGGGCCGGGTACTTGGAAACTCCGGCGAACGCGACCGCGTCCTCCAGGATCTCCTCCATCGCGTCGTCGGGCTCGATCTGGCCCTTGGACTGCATCAGCTCCAGGAAGGTGCCCTGGATCTTCTGCGCCTCCGCCAGCTCCTTGCCGACGAGCAGCTCGTTGAGGACGGACGCCGAGGCCTGGCTGATGGAGCAGCCCTGGCCCTCGTACGACACGTCCTCGATGCGCGAGCCCTCGTACTTCACGCGGAGCGTGATCTCGTCGCCGCACGTCGGGTTGACGTGGTGCACCTCGGCGTCGCCGTCCCGAAGACCGCGCCCGTGCGGGTGCTTGTAGTGGTCCAGGATGACGTCCTGGTACATCGAATCGAGCTTCACGAGCCGTCCCCTAGCCGAAGAAGTTCCGTACGTGCTCCAGACCCGCGACCAGGGCGTCGACCTCGGCCGGGGTGGAGTACAGATAGAACGACGCCCGCGTGGTCGCAGGAATTCCGTACCGCAGGCAGACCGGCCGCGCGCAGTGGTGGCCGACCCGGACCGCGATGCCCTCTTCGTCGAGGACCTGGCCCACGTCGTGCGGGTGGATGTCGCCGAGCGTGAAGGAGATCGCCGCGCCGCGGTCCTCGGCCGTGGTGGGGCCGATGATCCGCAGGTCCGGAACCTCCTGGAGGCGCCGGACGGCGTACTCGGTGATCGCGTGCTCGTGGCGCGCGATGTTCTCCATGCCGATCGCCGAGAGGTAGTCCACGGCCGCGCCGAGGCCGACGGCCTGGGCGATCGGGGGCGTACCCGCCTCGAACTTGTGCGGGGCCGGCGCGTACGTCGAGGAGTGCATCGAGACGGTCTCGATCATCTCGCCGCCGCCCAGGAAGGGCGGCAGGTCCTCAAGCAGCTCCTGGCGGCCCCAGAGGACGCCGATGCCCGTCGGGCCGCACATCTTGTGTCCGGTGAAGGCCACGAAGTCGGCCTGGAGCGCCTGCACGTCCAGGACCATGTGCGGGGCGGCCTGGGAGGCGTCGATGCAGACGAGCGCACCGACCTCCTGGGCACGACGGATGATCGTCTCGACCGGGTTGACCGTGCCCAGCAGGTTCGAGACCAGCGTGAACGAGACGATCTTGGTCTTCTCGGTGATGACCTCTTCGATGTTCGAGAGGTCGAGACGGCCGTCGTCGGTGAGGCCGAACCACTTCAGCTTCGCGCCCGTGCGCTGCGAGAGCAGCTGCCACGGCACGATGTTGGAGTGGTGCTCCATCTCCGTGATGGCGATCTCGGTCTCGTGGTCCACGCGGTAGGGCTCGTCGGCCCAGCCCAGCATGTTGGCCACCAGGTTGAGCGACTCCGAGGCGTTCTTGGTGAAGATCACCTCGTCGCGGCTCGGCGCGTTGATGAAGGCCGCGACCTTGTCACGAGCGCCTTCGTACAGCGCCGTCGCCTCCTCGGCGACCGTGTAGACGCCGCGGTGGACGTTGGCGTTGTGGCGCTCGTAGTACGTGTTGAGCGCGTCGAGGACCTGCCGCGGCTTCTGCGAGGTCGCCGCGGAGTCGAGGTACACGATCTTCTTGCCGTCGTGGACCACGCGATCCAGGAGCGGGAAGTCCTTGCGGATCGCCTCGGTGTCGAGGAGGCCGGAGAGCCCCTGATGGGCAGATGTCACGCGGATGCGCCACCCTTCGTGCTGTAGGCCTCGTAGCCCTCGTTCTCCAGCTTGTCGGCGAGCTCGGCGCCGCCGGACTCGACGATGCGGCCCCCGGAGAAGACGTGCACGAAGTCGGGCTTGATGTAGCGGAGGATCCGGGTGTAGTGGGTGATCAGCAGGGTGCCGACCTCGCCGGTCTCGCGGACCCGGTTGACGCCCTCGGAGACCTGGCGCAGCGCGTCGACGTCCAGGCCGGAGTCGGTCTCGTCGAGGATCGCGATCTTCGGCTTGAGGAGCTCCAGCTGGAGGATCTCGTGGCGCTTCTTCTCACCGCCGGAGAAGCCCTCGTTGACGTTGCGCTCGGCGAAGGCCGGGTCCATCTGGAGCTGCTCCATCGCGGACTTGACCTCCTTCACCCAGGTGCGCAGCTTGGGGGCCTCGCCGCGGATCGCGGTGGCGGAGGTGCGCAGGAAGTTGGAGACCGAGACACCGGGGACCTCGACCGGGTACTGCATGGCCAGGAAGACGCCGGCGCGGGCGCGCTCGTCGACCGACATCTCCAGGACGTCCTCGCCGTCGAGGGTGACGGTGCCGCCGGTGACCGTGTACTTCGGGTGGCCGGCGAGCGAGTACGCCAGGGTCGACTTGCCGGAGCCGTTGGGGCCCATGACGGCGTGGGTCTCGCCCTGCTTGATGGTCAGGTCGACACCCTTGAGGATCTCGCGGGGGCCGTTCTCGGCCTCGACGGAGACGTGCAGGTTGCGGATTTCAAGCGTTGCCATGGGTGACTCAGGACTCCTGGGTGACGGAGACGAGCACATCGTCCCCTTCGATCTTTACGGGGTATACGGGGACGGGGCGCGTCGCGGGAAGGCCGGAGGGCTTGCCGGTGCGGAGGTCGAAGCTGGAGCCGTGCAGCCAGCACTCGATGGCACAGTCCTCGACCTCGCCCTCCGAGAGGGAGACGTTCGCGTGCGAGCAGATGTCGTTGATCGCGAACACCTCGCCCTCGGTGTGCACGACCGACACCGGCGTGCCGTCGACCTCGACCCGCTTCGGGGTGTCGGCCTCCAGCTCGCTCAGCGCGCAGACTCGGACGAAGGCCATCAGACGGAGGCCTCCAGCTCGGCCTCGATCTTGGCGATGAGGCGCTCCTCGACGTCCGGCAGACCGATCTGCTGGACGAGCTCCGCGAAGAAGCCGCGGACGACGAGGCGACGGGCCTCCGCCTGCGGGATACCGCGCGACATCAGGTAGAAGAGCTGCTCGTCGTCGAAACGACCGGTGGCCGAGGCGTGACCGGCGCCGGCGATCTCGCCGGTCTCGATCTCCAGGTTCGGTACGGAGTCGACCCGGGCGCCGTCCGTGAGGACCAGGTTCCGGTTGAGCTCGTACGTGTCCGTGCCCTCGGCGGCGGCCTGGATGAGCACGTCGCCGATCCAGACGGCGTGCGCGTCCTGGCCCTGCAGCGCGCCCTTGTAGGCCACGTTGGACTTGCAGTGCGGGGTGTTGTGGTCGACCAGGAGGCGGTGCTCCTGGTGCTGGCCGGCGTCGGTGAAGTACAGACCGAACAGCTCGGCCTCGCCGCCGGGCGCCGCGTACGCCACCCGCGGGTGGATGCGGACCACGTCGCCGCCGAAGGTGACGATGACGGACTTGAAGGAGGCGTCACGGCCGACCAGGGCGTTGTGCTGGGCGACGTGGACGGCCTTCTCGTCCCAGTCCTGGACGGAGACGACGGTCAGCTTGGCGCCGTCGCCCAGGACGTAGTCGACGTTGGCGGCGAGCACCGCGTCGCCGGAGTGGTCGAGGACCACGACGGCCTCGGCGAAGGCGCCGAGCTCGATGACCTGGTGGCCGAAGGCGACGCCGCCCTCACCGTGCACGGTGATGCGGATCGGCTCGGTGAGCACGGCCTCCTTGGCGACGGTGACGACCGAGGCCTTCTCGAAGGAGGAGTACGCCTGCGCGGCGACGCGGTCGACGGGCGTGCCGGCCTTGCCGAGTCGCTCGTCCTCGCGGCCGACGGTCTCCACGGTGACGCCCTCGGGGGCCTCGATCTCGACCTTGACGCCCTCGCCGGACGCGACGGCGGTGCCGTCGTGGAGGCCACGGAGGCGGGCGAGCGGGGTGAACCGCCACTCCTCCTCGCGGCCGTGCGGGACGGGGAAGTCCGCGACGTCGAAGGACGGGGGCGCGCTCATGCGCGTGGCGACGGTGGACTCGGCGGCCACCGCGATCGAGCCGGCGGTGGTGGAGCCCGCCGGAGGGGGTCCCCCCGCTCGAGCGGAGCCGAGAGTGGGGGAGTTCTGAGCCTCAGCCATGGCTGTTGGGTTGCTCTCTTCCTGCGTACGTGAAAATCGGTCGCTGCGTGGTGCGGTGGGCAGGTGGGGGCTTAGCCCACCGAGCCCTCCATCTGCAGCTCGATCAGCCGGTTGAGCTCCAGGGCGTACTCCATCGGGAGTTCCTTGGCGATGGGCTCGACGAAGCCGCGGACGATCATCGCCATGGCCTCGAACTCGGTGAGGCCGCGGCTCATCAGGTAGAAGAGCTGGTCCTCGGAGACCTTGGAGACGGTGGCCTCGTGGCCCATGGAGACGTCGTCCTCGCGCACGTCCACGTAGGGGTACGTGTCCGAGCGGGAGATCGTGTCGACGAGCAGCGCGTCGCAGAGCACGTTGGACTTGGCGCCCGGGGCACCCTCGCCGATCTCGATGAGACCGCGGTAGGAGGTGCGGCCGCCGCCTCGCGCCACCGACTTGGAGACGATGTTGGAGGAGGTGTTCGGGGCCATGTGGACCATCTTGGCGCCGGCGTCCTGGTGCTGGCCCTCGCCCGCGAAGGCGATGGAGAGGGTCTCGCCCTTGGCGTGCTCGCCCATCAGGTAGACGGCCGGGTACTTCATGGTGACCTTGGAGCCGATGTTGCCGTCGACCCACTCCATGGTGGCGCCCTCGTAGGCGACGGCGCGCTTGGTCACCAGGTTGTAGACGTTGTTCGACCAGTTCTGGATCGTCGTGTAGCGGCAGCGGCCGCCCTTCTTCACGATGATCTCGACGACGGCGCTGTGCAGCGAGTCCGAGGAGTAGATCGGGGCGGTGCAGCCCTCGACGTAGTGGACGTAGGCGTCCTCGTCGACGATGATCAGCGTCCGCTCGAACTGGCCCATGTTCTCCGTGTTGATACGGAAGTAGGCCTGGAGCGGGATCTCGACGTGCACGCCCTTCGGCACGTAGATGAACGATCCGCCGGACCAGACGGAGGTGTTCAGGGAGGCGAACTTGTTGTCGCCGACCGGGATGACGGTGCCGAAGTACTCGCGGAAGAGTTCCTCGTGCTCCTTCAGCGCGGTGTCGGTGTCGACGAAGATGACGCCCTGCTCCTCCAGGTCCTCGCGGATCTGGTGGTAGACGACCTCGGACTCGTACTGGGCGGCGACACCGGCGACGAGGCGCTGCTTCTCCGCCTCGGGGATGCCGAGCTTGTCGTACGTGTTCTTGATGTCCTCCGGCAGGTCCTCCCAGGACTCGGCCTGCTTCTCGGTGGACCGCACGAAGTACTTGATGTTGTCGAAGTCGATGCCGGAGAGGTCGGAGCCCCAGGTCGGCATGGGCTTCTTGTCGAAGAGCCGCAGACCCTTGAGACGCAGCTTCAGCATCCACTCGGGCTCGTTCTTCTTCGAGGAGATGTCGCGGACGACGTCCTCGTTCAGACCGCGCTTGGCGGTGGCACCGGCGGCGTCGGAGTCGGCCCAGCCGTACTCGTACCGACCCAGGCCCTCGAGCTCGGGGTGGCTGATCTCGGTGGTCATGCGGGGTTCCTCCCGGCCGTACTTGCGGATGCTGATTCGGTGGTCTGTGGGGCGCTGTGCGGGATGAACGTGGTGCAGACGCCGTCACCATGCGCGATGGTGGCCAGCCGCTGGACGTGCGTTCCCAGGAGACGGGAGAAGAATTCCGTCTCCGCCTCGCACAGCTGTGGATACTGCTCGGCGACGTGGGCGACCGGGCAGTGGTGCTGGCAGAGCTGCTCGCCGACCGGCGCGTTCCGCGCAGTGGCAGCGTACCCGTCGGCGGTCAGGGCCTTGGCAAGCGCCTCGGTCCGGCGCTCGGGTTCGACGGCCTCGACGGCTTCGCGGTAGGCGTCCGCCTGGGCCTCGATCCGGTCGCGGGCGAAGGCGGCCACGGCCGCTTCCCCGCCGGCGTTGCGCTCGATCCACTGGAGCGCCTCGACCGCGAGCGAGTCGTACGACTGGTCGAAGGCGTCCCGGCCGCAGTCGGTGAGCGCGAAGACCTTCGCGGGGCGGCCGCGGGCGCGCGCCCCGTAGACGCGCTGCTCGCGTGCTTCGACCACGTTGTCGGCGACCAGCGAGTCGAGGTGGCGGCGGACGGCGGCCTGGGTGAGGCGGAGCCGTCCGGCGAGATCGGCGACGGTCGACGGCCCGTGGTCCAGGATCGACCGCGCGACCCGGTTGCGCGTCGAACGCTCACGGGTCGCGAGTTCCTCCACCGGAGCCGCGCCAACGTTTTTCACAACGCCATTGTTGCGTAATTAATCTCGGCCTGACAAGCCGGGCCGGACGCGGGAACGGTGCGGTGCGTCACTCAGGTAAGGCTTACCTGACCTGCGGAAATGATCATTCATAGGATGAATCGAGCCCCTCCTCCCACGCTCCCCGAGCACCGGATCCGGCCGCCCCGTGAAGCCGTACGCGCAGGCCACAGGGGCTCCGGCACCCACATCGCCGCCCGGCGCGACGAAACGGAGATCGCGCCCCGGATCACCCGAACCGGACGTTCCGCGGACCCGGGCCCCGCGCCGGGAGGCCCCCGGGCCCTCTCTAGACTTCGCGTCATGCGAAACGAGTCCGTCGGGTCCGCCGTCCAGGTCCGTGGCCTGGTCAAGCGGTACGGCCACAAGACCGCCGTCGACGGCCTCGACCTCGACGTGCGGTCCGGCACCGTGACCGCCGTCCTCGGCCCCAACGGGGCCGGCAAGACCACCACCATCGAGACCTGCGAGGGCTACCGGAGGCCCGACGCCGGCACCGTGCGCGTCCTCGGCCTCGACCCGGTCGCCGACGCGGCCGCGCTGCGCCCCCGGATCGGCGTCATGCTCCAGTCCGGCGGCGTCTACTCGGGCGCCCGCGCCGACGAGATGCTCCGCCACATGGCGAAGCTGCACGCGCACCCGCTGGACGTGGACGCGCTCATCGAACGCCTCGGCCTCGACTCCTGCGGCCGCACCACCTACCGGCGGCTCTCCGGCGGCCAGCAGCAGCGCCTCGCGCTCGCCATGGCCGTCGTCGGCCGCCCCGAGCTCGTCTTCCTCGACGAGCCGACCGCCGGCCTCGACCCGCAAGCCCGCCGAGCCACCTGGGACCTCGTGCGCGAGCTGCGCGCCGACGGGGTGACCGTGGTCCTCACCACCCACTTCATGCAGGAGGCGGAGGAACTCGCCGACGACGTCGCCATCGTCGACGCCGGCCGGGTCGCCGCCCAGGGCAGCCCCGAGCAGCTGTGCCGCGGCGGCGCCGAGAACACCCTCCGCTTCACCGGCCGCCCCGGACTCGACCTGGGCTCGCTGCTCAAGGCGCTGCCGGACGGCTCCGCCGCGGCGGAGCCGCTCCCGGGCACGTACCGGATCACCGGCACCGTCGACCCGCAGCTGCTGGCCACGGTCACCAGCTGGTGCGCCCAGCACGGCGTCATGCCCGGCGGCATCTCCGTCGAGCGCCACACTCTCGAGGACGTCTTCCTCGAACTGACGGGCAAGGAACTGCGGTCGTGAGCACTGATTCGGTCGTGAGCACCGGTACGTACGCCCCGAAGCCGGGCGCCGCCCCCGTCGGCCGGATGATCGCGGCACAGGCGGCCCTGGAGACCAGGATGCTCCTCCGCAACGGCGAGCAGCTGCTCCTCACCGTGATCATCCCGTCGCTGCTCCTGGTGCTCTTCTCCACCGTCGACATCGTCACGGTGCCCGTACCGACGACGGGCGGCGCCGGCGAGGCCGTCGACTTCGTGGCCCCGGGCATCCTCGCGCTCGCCGTCCTGTCGACGGCGTTCACCGGCCAGGCCATCGCGACCGGTTTCGAGCGGCGGTACGGGGTGCTCAAGCGCCTCGGCGCCTCGCCGCTCCCCCGCTGGGCGCTGATGACCGCCAAGACGCTGGCCGTCCTGGTGACCGAGGTCCTCCAGATCGCCCTCCTGACGGCGATCGCCCTGGGCCTCGGCTGGTCCCCGCACGGAAACCCCCTGTCGGTGCTGCTCCTCCTGGTCCTGGGCACGGCCGCCTTCTCCGGCCTCGGCCTGCTGATGGCCGGCACGCTGAGGGCGGAGGCCACCCTGGCCGCCGCCAACCTGGTCTTCCTGCTGCTCCTGGTCGGCGGCGGCGTCATCGTCCCGCTGACGAAGTTCCCGGACGCGGCCCGTTCGGTCCTGGAGCTGCTCCCGATCTCGGCCCTCTCCGACGGCCTGCGCGCGGTCCTCCAGGACGGCGCCGCCCTGCCCTGGGGCGACGCGCTGACCCTCGCGGTCTGGGCCGTCCTCGGCCTCGGCGCGGCGGCGAAGTTCTTCCGCTGGGAGTAGCGGAGGGGTCCCAGAGGGTGACGTTTCCCGACAAGGCACCCCTCGTGAAAGCGTGCACAAGCCCCCGCCTACGATAGGGCGCGTGCTGACCCCCCTCGCCTCCATCGCCAGGCGCTGGACTCCGTCCCCCAGGACGCTCCGGCGCGCCGCGCTCTCCGCCGTCGTGATGAGCGTGCTCATCATCGTCACCGGTGGCGCGGTCCGGCTGACCGGTTCCGGTCTCGGCTGCGACACCTGGCCGAAGTGCACCGACGACAGCCTGATCGTGACGCCCGAGCAGGGCTATCGCGGCGCGATCGAGTTCGGCAACCGGATGCTGACCTACGTCCTGTCGGCCGCGGTCGGCTGGGCGATCGTCGCCGCCCGGTCCACCAAGCCGTGGCGGCGCGGGCTGACCCGGCTCGCCTGGGCCCAGTTCTGGATCGTGATGAGCAACGCCGTCATCGGCGGCATCACGGTGTGGATGGGCCTCAACCCGTGGACGGTCGCCGGCCACTTCCTCGCCGCGAACGCGCTGCTCACCGTCGCCGTCATCACCTGGCACCGGACCGGCGAGGGCGACACCGCCGCCCGCCCGCGCGTGCCGCGCCCGGTCCGCAAGCTGTCCTGGGCGATCACGATCACCTCGGGCCTGCTGATCGCCCTCGGTACGACGGTGACCGGTGCCGGCAAGCACGCCGGTGACAGCAGCGACGTACCGCGCATGCCGTGGGACTGGACGGACGCCGCGCACCTCCACGCCATCGCCGCCTGGGTCGTCTGCGCCCTGGCACTCGCGATGTGGCTGGTCCTGCGCGTGGTGGACGCCCCGCTCGACACCCGGGCGCGCGCCCGCGACCTGCTGATCGTGCTGCTCGCGCAGGGCGTCGTCGGCTACGTGCAGTACTTCACCGGCGTCCCCGAGCTCCTGGTGGCCGCCCACATGCTCGGCTCGTCCCTGATGTGGATCGCGGTGCTGCGCCTGGCCCTGAGCCTGCGCGAGCGCCCGGTCCCGACCCCGGAGATCCCGGCCCAGGCCGACCCCGAGCTCGCGACCGCCTGAGCCGCCCCGGACCACGTCCGCGACCGTCCGGCTCCGCCCGGACCCCCGCCCTGGCGCGGGGGTCCGGGCGGCCGTCTATACGGGCACCGGCCCGCGCAGCAGCGACTCGGGCAGATAGCCGGACCGGACGCCCGGCTCCCAGCCGTGCGCCAGGTGGGCGAGCGCGGCCAGCGCGACGGCGCCCACCGGCAGCAGAGTCCTCGGCCCGGGATCGGCCCCGACGCCCGCCCGGTGTTCCCCCAGCCGGTCCGCGAGCGCGTGCTCGAAGGCCTCGCGGTCGTCGTCGAGCAGCACGCGCAGCAGTCGCTGGTCCGGGCCGAGCTCACCGGCCTCGTCGAGTGCCCGCGCCGCGCTCGCCCGCTCCTCCGCGTCGGGCCTGCGCACCGGGACCGCACCGGGTACGGCGCCGGGGTACCGCCCCTCCTCGACGGTCAGGTACGCACACAGTGCGTCCATCTCGGCGAGGTCCGCCGGCGCCGACACCGAGTCGAACTGCGAGTACGGCACGCCCTCGCGGATCGCGGGCGCGTAGTCCTCCCGGAGCAGCGGACCGATCACCCGCCGCCGCTCCCAGGCAAGACCGCTGATCAGGCACAGCGCGAAGGCGTCGACCCAGGTACGCGCCGTGGGCGCCCGGTGCCCCGGGTCCAGGTCCTCGAGGTAGAGCTGGTCGTCGCTGGAGAGCGTCCGGTCGACGACGGGCAGCGGCACGTCCCAGTCGCCTTCGGGGAAGCAGCCGACGCCCAGCACGCCGAGGGCGCACTCGGCGGCGGTGAGCAGCGCCGTCCGCGAGGGTTCCGTGGCGAGCGCGGGGTCCTCCAGGGTGCGGGCCCCGACGTGGTCGAGGAGTTCGTCGCGGGCCTCCCCGATCCGCACGAGCGACATCCCGCCGCCGTACCGGAGGTCGTGCCAGCGGTCGAAGGTCCGCCCCCGGACGTCCTCGAGCGCTCGCGCGATCCGCGCCCCGTCGACCTGGTGTCCTGTCACTTCTCGCATGCGCCGCTCCCCGTGATCCGTTCGATCTTGCTCGGGAACGCTATCAACGCGTACCGACAGCGGGTCCGGCCAGCCGGTAGACCCGTCGTGCGTTCCCCGCCGCGATCATCGTGGCGACCCGCTGGGCGTCCGTACGGGACCAGGCGCCGTCCATGACCCATTCGCCGAGCACCCGGGTGAGGGCGGTACGGAAGACGTTCGCGGCGACCACATGGAGCTCGGGCAGGCCGTGGGCGCCGCTGGAGAACAACAGCTTCCCGAACGGCGCCCGTTCCAGGACCTCGGCGAGGACGGCCGCCGCCCGCGCCCCGGTGTGCGCGAGGACGGGGCCCAGGTCGGCGTGGACGTGCGGGTGCACGCCGGTCAGGTGCGCGGCGGCACGGTGGTACGGGTAGGAGTGGAGCAGCACCAGGTCGGTGCCGAGCCCCGCGGTGGCGGCGGCGAACCCGGCGAGCGAGGCCGGGTCCCGGTCCCCGGTGTGCAGCTGCAGGGGGCGTCCGGCGGTGACCGCGATCCACAGCAGATGGCGCAGCAGGACGGGGTCGGTGAGCGGGCCGCCGGCCGGGCGTCCGGCGAGCCAGCGCCCCGCGGCGCCGCGCACCTCTCCGGGGCCCGGGGGTTCGGGCGTGTACGTGAGTCCTCGGCGTACCCCCGTCACGGAGGCGAAGGCCACGGCGTGGACGGCGGCTCCGTGGACGGCCTCGGCGAGGTTGGCGAGGAAGGCCTCGACGGTTCCCGAGGTGTCGGCGACCTGCTCGGCGAGGGGTTCGAGGCGGACGATCTCGTGGGCCTCCGCGGCGCCGGCGGCGCCGAGCTCGGCCGGTCCCGTGAGGTCGTCGGGGAGCCCGGTGTCGACGAGGTACGTGGCGATCCCGGAGGCCCGCAGCAGCCGCCGCCCGGCCTCGGCGGCGCCCAGTTCGCGGCGGCGCGCGAGATACCGGGCCGGTGGGCAGTGCGCTTCGAGGCCGAGCAGCGGCGGGCACCATCGGCGCACGGCGAAGCCGGTCTGGGTGTCGAAGTAGGTGGTGCCCGCGGCGGGCAGCGCGCCGCTCCCGCCGAGCTGGGCGCCGAGGCGGGCCTCGAAGGTGCCGAGGCCGAGCTCCGTACGGAGCACCCCGTGGCAGTACTGGTCCACCAGGCTCGGCGTGTCGATCATCTCGGGGGGCTCCCTGCGTGGCCGTGTCGCTTCTCCACACGTCCTAACGGGTGAGCCCCGCGCGAGGTTGTTGCCTCAGCTGTTGGAGGGGCCGCCGATCTGGATACCGGCCATCCGGGTCCACTCGTACGGGCCGGTGGCGACCTTGGCGGCGAACTCGCCGTCGAACTCCTCGTGGAGGGTGAGACCGGCCTTCTCGGCGGCCTGGCGCGCGATCTCGTACGTCGGCGCGACGAGGTCGCCCCAGCCGCCGTCGGTGCCGACGAGGACGATCCGGGTGCCCGCCTGGCCGATGTGCGCGAGGTGCCCCTCGGAGCCGCCGTGCTCCTTGGAGAAGGCCTTGATCTCCTTGGCGAGCCTGGCCGCCTTGCGCTCTTCCTGCTTCGTTTCTGCCATGAGAAGGATGCTACCCAGGGGTAGATCCACTGGCGACGGCCGGGCCACGTGGCCTATCCCACGTGACCCGGCCGCCGGCCGAGCAGATCATCTGAGCGGAGACATCGGTCGAGACGTCCCGGAAAGTCCCTCGTGGGGTGTACCCCGGGGGGGTCCCTAACGGAGGAACGGGTCCACCGCGACCGCCACGAAGAGCAGCGAGACATAGGTGATGGACCAGTGGAAGAGGCGCATCTCCTTGAGCTTCGCGCCGGTGGCTCCCGCCTTGGCCCGGTTGAGCAGGCCGTGCGCCTCCCAGAGCCACCAGCCGCCGGTGAGCAGGGCGACGGACAGGTAGAACCAGCCGGTGTAGCCGAGCGGCGTGAGCAGCAGCGAGACGGCGACCATCACCCAGCTGTACGCGACGATCTGCTTGGCGACGACCTTGTTGGAGGCGAGGACCGGGAGCATCGGCACGCCGGCGCGGGCGTAGTCGTCCTTCACCTTCATCGACAGCGGCCAGTAGTGCGGCGGCGTCCAGAAGAAGATGACGGCGAAGAGGATGACCGCCGCCCAGGACATCGAGTTCGTGACGGCCGACCAGCCGATGAGGACCGGAAGGCAGCCGGCGATCCCGCCCCAGACGATGTTCTGCGTGGTGCGGCGCTTCAGGATCATCGTGTAGACCACGACGTAGAAGAGGAGCGCGCCGAGCGAGAGGGCGGCGGAGAGCCAGTTGACGAGCAGGCCGAACCAGAGCGTGGAGACCACGGCGAGGGTGAGGCCGAAGACCAGGCCCTCGCGCGGCGTCAGGACGCCGGTGACCAGCGGACGCTGGGAGGTGCGGTCCATCAGCGCGTCGATGTCGCGGTCGATGTACATGTTCAGCGCGTTGGCGCCGCCCGCGGACAGGTAGCCGCCGAAGCAGGTGGCGAGCACCAGCCACAGGTCGGGCACGCCCTGTTCGGCGAGGAACATCACCGGAACGGTGGTGATGAGCAGCAGTTCGATGATCCGCGGCTTGGTCAGCGCCACATATGCCTTGACGCGGGCCCCGAACGGCCGATGGCCCCCCGGGCTGGGAGTCAAGACGACCCCTGCGGGTCGGGACTCGACGGCCGTCACGCACACCCCTGACAGAGAATTTCCCAGCAAGCTCCCCGGATGAAGGCGGGGTGAAGCTTGCGCGTACCACGCCACTGTAGACGTTGCCCAGACGCCGATCTTCGCGGGGGTGGGGTCGTGTTGAGGGGGTGCGTCCCAAGGGGTGGACGCCCTTCGGCAGGCGAACTCACACGGGCGGCGGCAGTCTTGCTGTGTCCGCTCATTTGAGGGGCATGCACACGAAAAGAGGGACGTTCCGGCGGGGGTAGGCTCGACAACGCCGGTACACCCTCAGTCACCGGCTTCAGACATGTGGAGAGGAGCCCTGACCCAGGGTGAGCACTAAGCCGACCACCACAGACCTCGAGTGGACCGAGTTGGACCAGCGGGCCGTCGACACCGCCCGCATCCTGGCGGCGGACGCCGTACAGAAGGTCGGCAACGGCCATCCCGGTACGGCGATGAGCCTGGCGCCCGCCGCGTACACCCTCTTCCAGAAGGTGATGCGGCACGACCCGGCCGACCCCGAGTGGGTCGGGCGCGACCGGTTCGTCCTCTCCGCGGGACACTCGTCCCTGACCCTCTACACCCAGCTGTACCTGGGTGGCTTCGGGCTTGAGCTGGACGACCTGAAGGCCTTCCGCACCTGGGGCTCGAAGACCCCCGGTCACCCGGAATACGGTCACACCGCCGCGGTCGAGACCACCACGGGCCCGCTGGGCCAGGGCGTCGCCAACGCCGTGGGCATGGCGATGGCCGCCCGCTTCGAGCGCGGTCTGTTCGACCCGGAGGCCGCCGCCGGCACCTCCCCGTTCGACCACCGCGTCTACGCGATCGCCGGTGACGGCTGCCTCCAGGAGGGCATCTCCGCGGAGGCGTCCTCGCTCGCCGGCCACCAGAAGCTCGGCAACCTGATCCTGCTGTGGGACGACAACCACATCTCGATCGAGGGTGACACCGAGACGGCCGTGTCCGAGGACACGATGAAGCGGTACGAGGCGTACGGCTGGCACGTCCAGCGCGTCGAGCCGCAGGCCAACGGTGACCTGGACCCGGCCGGTCTCTACGCGGCGATCAAGGCCGCCGAGGCCGAGACCGAGCGTCCGTCGTTCATCGCGATGCGCTCGATCATCGCCTGGCCCGCCCCGAACGCGCAGAACACCGAGGCCGCGCACGGCTCGGCGCTCGGCGACGAGGAGATCGCGGCCACCAAGCGCGTCCTCGGCTTCGACCCGGAGCAGACCTTCGAGGTCACCGACGAGGTCATCGCGCACACCCGTTCGCTCGGCGACCGCGGCCGTGACGCCCGCGCCGCCTGGGAGAAGTCGCTCGCCGAGTGGCGTACGGCCAACCCGGAGCGCGCCGCCGAGTTCGACCGCATCCAGGCGAACGAGCTGCCGGCCGGCTGGGCCGAGAAGCTCCCGGTCTTCGAGCCGGGCAAGGGTGTCGCCACCCGTGCCGCCTCGGGCCAGGTCCTCAAGGCGCTCGGCGCGGTCATCCCGGAGCTGTGGGGCGGCTCGGCCGACCTCGCCGGCTCCAACAACACGACGATCGACAAGGACTCGTCGTTCCTGCCCGAGGGCAACCCGCTGCCGGAGGCCGACAAGTACGGCCGCACGATCCACTTCGGCATCCGCGAGCACTCCATGGCCGCGGAGATGAACGGCATCGCGCTGCACGGCAACACGCGCATCTACGGCGGCACCTTCCTGGTGTTCTCCGACTACATGCGCAACGCGGTGCGACTGTCGGCGCTGATGCACCTCCCCGTCACGTACGTCTGGACCCACGACTCGATCGGTCTGGGTGAGGACGGCCCGACGCACCAGCCGGTGGAGCACCTGGCCTCGCTGCGCGCGATCCCGGGTCTCAACGTGGTCCGCCCGGCCGACGCCAACGAGACGGCCATCGCCTGGCGCGAGATCATGCAGCGCCACACGAAGGTCTTCGGCAAGGGCGCCCCGCACGGTCTGGCGCTGACCCGCCAGGGTGTGCCGACGTACGCGCCGAACGAGGACACGGTCAAGGGCGGCTACGTGCTGTTCGACGCCGAGAACGGCGAGCCGGAGGTCGTGCTGATCGCGACCGGCTCCGAGGTGCACCTGGCCGTCGAGGCCCGTGAGCAGCTCCAGGCCGCCGGCGTCCCGACCCGGGTGGTCTCGATGCCGTCCGTCGAGTGGTTCGAGGAGCAGGACCAGGCGTACAAGGACTCCGTCCTGCCGCCGTCGGTCAAGGCCCGTGTCGCGGTCGAGGCCGGTATCGGTCTCACCTGGCACCGCTACGTCGGGGACGCCGGCCGGATCGTCTCCCTGGAGCACTTCGGTGCCTCGGCGGACGCGAAGGTCCTGTTCCGCGAGTTCGGTTTCACGCCGGAGGCCGTTGTCGCCGCCGCCCGGGAATCGATCGACGCCGCCGCGCGCTGATCCGCATACGTACGACTTAATGGAGATGGAATTCTCATGACAGACGCTCTCAAGCGCCTCTCCGACGAAGGCGTCGCGATCTGGCTGGACGACCTCTCGCGCAAGCGGATCACGTCCGGCAACCTGGCCGAGCTCATCGACCAGAGCCACGTGGTGGGTGTGACCACGAACCCGTCGATCTTCCAGAAGGCCATCTCGCACGGCGACGGTTACGAGCAGCAGCTCGCCGACCTCGCCGCCCGCAAGGTGACCGTCGACGAGGCCATCCGGATGATCACGACGGCGGACGTCCGCGACGCCGCCGACATCCTGCGGCCGGTCTTCGACGCGACCCAGGGCCAGGACGGCCGGGTCTCCATCGAGGTCGACCCCCGTCTCGCCCACGAGACGACCGCCACCATCGCCGAGGCCAAGCAGCTGGCCTGGCTGGTGGACCGCCCCAACACGCTCATCAAGATCCCGGCCACCAAGGCGGGTCTGCCGGCGATCACCGAGGTCATCGGCCTCGGTATCAGCGTCAACGTGACGCTGATCTTCTCGCTGGAGCGCTACCGCGCGGTCATGGACGCCTACCTGGCGGGTCTGGAGAAGGCCCGCGAGCGCGGCCTCGACCTCTCCAAGATCCACTCGGTGGCCTCCTTCTTCGTGTCCCGTGTGGACTCGGAGATCGACAAGCGCCTGGACGGCATCGGCACCGACGAGGCCAAGGCCCTCAAGGGCAAGGCCGCCCTGGCCAACGCGCGTCTGGCGTACGAGGCGTACGAGGAGGTCTTCTCCTCGGAGCGCTGGGCCTCCCTCGACAAGGCGCAGGCCAACAAGCAGCGTCCGCTGTGGGCCTCGACCGGCGTCAAGGACCCCGCGTACAAGGACACCCTGTACGTCGTGGACCTGGTCGCCCCGGGCACGGTCAACACCATGCCGGAGGCCACCCTGGAGGCCACCGCCGACCACGGCGTGGTCGCCGGTGACACCGTGCGCGGCACCTACGACCAGTCGCGTGCCGAGCTCGCGGCCGTCGAGAAGCTGGGCATCGCCTACGACGACGTCGTCCAGCTCCTGGAGGACGAGGGCGTCGAGAAGTTCGAGGCGTCCTGGAACGACCTTCTCAAGTCCACCGAGGCGGAGCTCTCGCGCCTCGCACCTTCGGAGGCGTAAGCACTTTGAGCGCAGTCCACGGAGCCAACCCGCTCCGTGACGCCGCAGACCGACGGCTCCCGCGCATCGCGGGGCCGTCGGGTCTGGTGATCTTCGGCGTCACGGGCGATTTGTCCCGTAAGAAGCTGATGCCTGCCGTCTACGACCTGGCCAACCGCGGCCTGCTGCCGCCGGGCTTCTCGCTCATCGGCTTCGCCCGCCGGGAGTGGCAGGACGAGGACTTCGCGCAGGAGGTCCACGACGCCGTCGAGCAGCACGCGCGCACCCCGTTCCGCGAGGAGGTGTGGCAGCAGCTGATCCAGGGGATGCGTTTCGTCCAGGGCGACTTCGACGACGACGACGCGTTCGAGCAGCTGAAGGACACCATCGAGGAGCTGGACAAGGCGCAGGGCACGGGCGGCAACTTCGCCTTCTACCTGTCGGTCCCGCCGAAGTTCTTCCCCAAGGTCGTCCAGCAGCTCAAGAAGCACGGGCTCGCCGACCAGAAGGACGGTTCCTGGCGCCGCGCGGTCATCGAGAAGCCCTTCGGCCACGACCTGGTCTCCGCCAAGGAGCTCAACGAGGTCGTCCACGAGGTCTTCCCGCCCAACGAGGTCTTCCGGATCGACCACTACCTCGGCAAGGAGACCGTCCAGAACATCCTGGCGCTCCGCTTCGCCAACACCCTCTTCGAGCCGATCTGGAACCGGTCGTACGTCGACCACGTGCAGATCACCATGGCCGAGGACATCGGCATCGGTGGCCGCGCCGGCTACTACGACGGCATCGGCGCCGCCCGTGACGTCATCCAGAACCACCTGCTCCAGCTGCTCGCGCTGACCGCGATGGAGGAGCCCGCCTCCTTCGACGCCGACGCGCTGGCCGCCGAGAAGACCAAGGTCCTCGGCGCGGTGAAGCTGCCCAAGGACCTGGGCAAGTCCACGGTCCGCGGCCAGTACGCGGCCGGGTGGCAGGGCGGCGCGAAGGCCGTCGGCTACCTCCAGGAAGACGGTATCGACCCCCAGTCGAAGACCGACACGTTCGCGGCCATCAAGCTGGAGATCGACAACCGCCGCTGGGCGGGCGTCCCCTTCTACCTGCGCACCGGCAAGCGGCTCGGCCGCCGGGTCACCGAGATCGCGGTCGTCTTCCAGCGCGCCCCGCACTCCCCCTTCGACTCCACCGCGACCGAGGAACTCGGCCGCAACGCCATCGTCATCCGGGTCCAGCCGGACGAGGGCGTGACGGTGCGGTTCGGCTCCAAGGTGCCCGGCACCCAGATGGAGATCCGGGACGTGTCGATGGACTTCGCCTACGGCGAGTCCTTCACGGAGTCCAGCCCCGAGGCGTACGAGCGGCTCATCCTCGACGTCCTGCTCGGCGACTCCAACCTCTTCCCGCGCGTCGAGGAGGTCGAGCTGTCCTGGAAGATCCTCGACCCGATCGAGCAGTTCTGGGACAAGCACGGGAAGCCCGCGCAGTACCAGTCGGGGACCTGGGGTCCGGTCGAGGCGGACGAGATGCTCGCACGAGACGGACGGAGCTGGCGCCGGCCATGAAGACCGACCTGACGGACACCACGTCCTCCAAGATCAACAAGGCGCTGGTGCTCGGGCGGCGGGCGATCGGCACGCCGGCCGTCGGCATGGTGCTCACCCTCGTCATCGTCACCGACGAGGAGAACGCCTACGACGCGCTGAAGGCTGCGAACGAGGCGTCCCGCGAGCACCCCTCGCGGACCCTCGTCGTCATCAAGCGGGTCTCGCGCTCCCCGCGGGACCGCTCCAAGGCACGGCTCGACGCCGAGGTCCGCCTCGGCGCCGACGCCAGCACCGGTGAGACGGTGGTCCTCCGGCTGTACGGCGAGGTCGGCGACCACGCCCAGTCGGTGGTCCTGCCGCTGCTCCTCCCGGACGCCCCCGTCGTCGTCTGGTGGCCGGTGAACGCGCCGACCGACCCGGCGAAGGACCCGCTGGGCGCCCTCGCCCAGCGCCGGGTGACCGACACGTACGCCGCCGAGCAGCCCATCCACGAGCTGACCGCGCGCGCGGACGCGTACACCCCGGGCGACACGGACCTCGCGTGGACCCGGATCACCCCGTGGCGTTCCATGCTCGCCGCCGCGCTCGACCAGGTCGTGTGCGAGGTGACCTCCGCCGAGGTCGAGGGCGAGGAGTTCAACCCGAGCGTCGAGCTGCTCGCCATGTGGCTGGCGGAGCGGCTGAAGATCCCGGTGCGCCGCTCGAAGTCGACGGGCCCCGGTCTCACCTCCGTACGGATGGAGACCAGCTCCGGCCCGATCGTCCTCGACCGGCCGGACGGCTCGCTCGCCACGCTCTCCATCCAGGGGCAGCCCGACCGTGCGGTGGCGCTCAAGCGCCGCGACACGGCCGAGCTGATCGCGGAGGAGCTGCGCCGGCTGGACCCGGACGACACCTACGCGACGGCGCTCAAGTTCGGTCTCGAACGGCTCGACGAGGAGGCGGCCGTCACCGCCCCCGAGGTCGTCGTGGAGACGGTCGTGGAGACCGTCGTGGAGTCGGCCGCCCCGGCCGCCCCGGCGGCCAAGCCCGCCGCGAAGAAGGCCCCGGCCAAGAAGGCGGCGGCCAAGTGAGCACGCCACAGCTGGTCGTCCACCGCGACAAGGAGCTGATGGCCGAGGCCGCGGCGGCCCGGCTGATCACGAAGATCGTGGACGCCCAGGCCGCCCGCGGCTCCGCCTCGGTGGTGCTCACCGGCGGACGCAACGGCAACGGTCTGCTGGCGGCGCTCGGTTCGGCGCCCGCGCGGGACGCGATCGACTGGTCGCGGCTCGACCTGTGGTGGGGCGACGAGCGTTTCCTGCCCGAGGGCGACCCCGAGCGGAACGTCACCCAGGCCCGGGAGGCGCTGCTCGACCGGGTGCCGCTCGACCCTGCGCGGGTGCACGCCATGCCGGCCTCGGACGGCCCGTACGGCTCCGACGTCGACGCGGCCGCGGCCGCGTCGACGTCGGAGCCGTACGGGCCGTCCGAGGCCGGCATGGCGTGCA
>NZ_LIPQ01000285.1 GCF_001418135.1 Streptomyces aureus | reverse complement strand
TCCGGGAAAAGTTCCCGGAACCGATGGATGTGATCATCGGCAAAACTTGATGTCTCGGGCGGCGGGTGGGGCGGGAGTTGGGCCGGATCTCTCGTAAGGTTCGGGTCGTGGGATCTTTGCGCAATCCGGTCGGGCCGCTTCCCTCCACCATCTACTGGCGACGGAGGGCGGTGGCGGCGTGCCTGGTGGCGCTCCTCGCGCTCCTCGCCGTCTGGGCCGTCACCTCCGGTGACGGGGGCGGGAAGAAGACGAACGACGGGGCCAACGGCTCCTCTCCCACCCCTCCCTCCATCACTCCGGGCCCCTCGGGCACCGGGGAGGCGATCAGCCAACAGCCGGGCGGACGCGACGAGTCGGGCGACTCGGGCGCCAGCGGCGACACCACCGGCGGCAACGGCGGCCCGGGCGGCTCCGGTACGGAGCCGGGGTCGGGCGCCGACGCCGGCGCGGACGCGGGTACGGCCGCCGGAACCGACGGCGGCGGCAAGAACGGCGACACCGACGGCGCGGGCGGCGACGGAGGTGCGGGCACCGGTGCGGGACAGCAGGTTCCGGCCGATTCCCCGCTTCCGAACTGCCCTGACGGAGCACTGCAGTTGACGCTCCGCAGCGCCAAGGTCAGCTACGAGGCGGGGGAGAGGCCCCGCTTCCACCTCGTCGCCAAGAACACCTCGAAGACCGCCTGCAAGGCCGACTTCGGGCCCCGCGCCGCGGTTCTGACGATCAGCGACAAGCAGGACGACGAGGTCTGGTCCTCCGCGGACTGCCCGCGTCCCGGAAACCCGATCCTGCTGCGCGTCCCCGCGGGCGCCACCGTCACCCACACCGTGGAGTGGGACCGCGGTCGCAGCGCCCCGCAGTGCGCCACCGCCCCGGCGGGCCAGGCCGCCCCCGGCACCTACCTCGTGGAGGCGACGATGCCGGGCGCGAAGGTACTCCCGGCCTCGTTCACGCTCGCCAGGGACTGATCGGCCGGAGGGAAGGGTCCTGAGGCCGGTCGTTCACGCCCGCCGGGGACTGATCGGCCGGAGGGAAGGGCCCCCGAGGCCGGGAGCGGTACGGCCAGGACGTGTCGCTCGGCGGTACGCCCTAGACGTAGCGCTCGAGGATCGAGGACTCCGCCAGCCGGGACAGGCCCTCGCGCACGCTGCGGGCGCGGGCCTCGCCGACGCCGTCCACGGTCTGGAGGTCGTCCACACTGGCCGCGAGCAGCTTCTGCAGGCCGCCGAAGTGCTCCACGAGCCGCTCGATGATCGCGCCCGGCAGCCGCGGCACCTTGGCGAGGAGCCGGTAGCCGCGCGGTGAGACGGCCGAGTCGAGGGTCTCGGGCGAGCCGCTGTAGCCCAGCGCCCGCGCCACGACCGGCAGTTCGAGCAGCTCGGTGTGGGTCAGCGCGTCCAGCTCGGTGAGCGCCTCCGCGACCGTCCGCGAGCGCTTGGCCGTCGGCTCCGGCACGTAGTCCCGGATGACCAGCTCGCGCTCCGGCTCCACGCCGGCGATCAACTCGTCCAGCTGGAGCGAGAGGAGCCGCCCGTCCGTGCCCAGCTCGACCACGTACTCGGCGATCTCGGTGGCGATCCGGCGGACCATCTCCAGCCGCTGCGCGACGGCGGTGACGTCCCGGACCGTGACCAGGTCCTCGATCTCCAGCGCGGAGAGCGTGCCGGCCACCTCGTCGAGCCGGAGCTTGTACCGCTCCAGGGTCGCGAGCGCCTGGTTGGCGCGGGACAGGATCGCGGCCGACTCCTCCAGGACCCGGCGCTCACCGTCCACGTACAGCGCGATCAGCCGCATCGACTGGGAGACGGAGACGACCGGGAAGTTGCACTGCTTGGAGACCCGGTCCGCCGTGCGGTGCCGGGTGCCGGTCTCCTCGGTGGGGATGGAGGCGTCCGGGACCAGCTGCACGCCCGCGCGGTGGATCTTGGTGATGTCCTTGTCGAGGACGAGCGCGCCGTCGAGCTTGCACAGCTCACGCAGGCGCGTGGCGGCGAACTCGACGTCCAGCACGAAACCGCCGGTGCACATCGAATCGACCGTCTTGTCGAGGCCGAGCACGATGAGACCGCCCGTGTTGCCGCGGAGGATCCGCTCCAGGCCGTCACGCAGCGCGGTGCCCGGCGCGACGGCGCTCAGGGCGGCGCGCATCAGCGCTTCGTTGCCGGAGCCCGCGCCGGACTTTCCAGGAGCTGCTGCCCCGTCCTTGGCTGCCACTGCACTCCTCCGGCTCGTACGGATGGGCGAGACCAGGGCAAAGTCTAGCGACACCACCCCGCCGCCCTCCGCCCCCGATCGATCACGGTGGTCCGAAAGGGGTCCCCGCCCCGACACGGACCTAACCCTCCGCGTCTTTGCGAAGCGTACGGAGCGAACCGTCGGCGCGGTGTGAACATTCGGCGTCGACCGCTCCGGATCACTCGGGCCGACGCCTCCCGCGTCGGGCCGGGCGACCCGCCGGGCCCCCGGCCCGCAGCCCTGCTGCAGGGAGCGCAGCCATCTCACCGCGGACAGGGCAAGCCTCCCGGCGCCTCTCCTACTTCTCCGCTCCCTCCGGCGCCTTCGCGCGCCGGCTGCGCGGAAGCACCCGCAGCGCGTCGCCCATGTCCGCGACCTCCGTCACCTTCATGCCGGGCGGCACCTTCCCCGGGTCCGTGGGGACCAGCGCGTGCGTGAAGCCCAGCCGGTGCGCCTCGGCGAGCCGGCGCTGGACGCCGGTCACCCGCCGGACCTCGCCGGCGAGGCCGACCTCGCCGATCGCCACCAGGTTCTTCGGCAGCGGGGTGTCGCTCGCCGCGGAGGCGAGCGCGAGCGCGATCGCCAGGTCGGCGGCGGGCTCGGTGAGCTTCACGCCGCCCACGGTCGCGCTGTAGATGTCCCGCTTGCCCAGCGCGCTGATCCGGCCGCGCTGCTCCAGGACCGCCAGCATCATCGAGACCCGGGAGGTCTCCAGGCCGGAGACGGTCCGGCGCGGGGACGGGATCTGGCTGTCCACGGTCAGCGACTGGACCTCGGCGACCAGCGGGCGGCGGCCCTCCAGGGTGACCGTCAGACAGGTGCCCGGCACGGCCACGTCACGCCGGGTCAGGAAGAGCCCGGAGGGGTCGGCCAGGCCCGTGATGCCCTCGTCGTGGAGTTCGAAGCAGCCGACCTCGTCGGTCGCCCCGTACCGGTTCTTCACGCCCCGGACCAGCCGCAGGCGCGCGTGCCGGTCGCCCTCGAAGCTCAGCACCACGTCGACCAGGTGCTCCAGGAGCCTGGGGCCGGCGATCGCCCCGTCCTTGGTGACATGGCCGACGAGGAGCGTGGACATGCCGCGCTCCTTGGAGGCCCGGATGAGCGCGCCGGCGACCTCGCGGACCTGGGCCATGCCGCCGGGCGCGCCGTCGATCTCGGGGGAGGCGACGGTCTGCACCGAGTCCATGATCAGCAGCGAGGGCTTCACGGCGTCGAGGTGTCCGAGGACGGCCGACAGATCGGTCTCGGCGGCGAGGTAGAGATGGTCGCTGAGGGCGTTGATCCGGTCGGCGCGCAGCCGGACCTGGCTCGCGGACTCCTCGCCGGTGACATAGAGGGTGCGGTGCTCGTCGCTGGCCGCCTTGGCCGCCACGTCGAGCAGCAGCGTGGACTTGCCGACGCCCGGCTCGCCCGCGAGCAGCACGACGGCGCCGGGCACCAGACCCCCGCCGAGAACCCGGTCCAGCTCGTCGACGCCGGTCGAGCGGGCGGTCGCCTGCCGGCCGTCGATCTGCCCGATGGGGAGCGCGGCGGTGGAGACCCGGCCGGCCGCGGTCGTCCGGACGGCGGGCGCGCCGTACTCCTCGACCGTCCCCCAGGCCTGGCACTCGGGGCAGCGGCCGAGCCACTTGGCCGTCTGCCAGCCGCACTCGGTGCAGCGGTAGGACGGCCGGTCCTTGGTCGTTTTCGTACGGGCAGCCATGTCGCCACCGTAGCCGTCCCCACCGACAGCCGACGCCGCGTCTCCACAGGGCCCTGGAATGTTGGATTCCTGTCCCCTTTCGAGCGATACCTTCACCCGTAAGAATGAGAACAACGCAACCGGTACGAAAAGCGCTCCCTGTGCTGCCTACGGTCGACCGGTGACGAGCAGCAGGCTGGATTCCCCCGCACGCACCACCGGCGCACACCGGGCGCACCGCGCCACGGACCAGGGATCGCGCACGCTCGGCCGGAGGCCCCCCGCCCGTTACGAGGCCGCCCTCGACGGCCTCTTCACGTACTGCCTCTCCGTGCTCTGCGACCACGACACGGCCACCGCCGTCCTCGGCGACGTCCTCGCCGTCGCCGAGCGCCACCACGGCCGCTGCCCCTCGGACGAGGACGGTCGTACGGCCTGGCTGTACGCCCTCGCCCGCTGGGCGTGCCTGCGCAGCCTCGGCGAGCAGCGCCGCCGTCGCCAGGGCGCCCACACGGGGCGCCCCGCCGTCACCGCCCCCGAGCCGCCCCGGGTCCCCGAGGAGACCGCCGAGCGGCGCCGCGCCGAACTCGCCCGGCTCGCCTGGCCCGAGGCCGCAGGCACCACGCCCGAGCAGCGCGAGGCCCTGGAGCTGGCCGTACGGCACGGACTCAGCCACCGTCAGGTCGCCGCCGTGCTCTCCCTCGACCCGCTCGCCGCCCGCGAGCTCCTCGCCACCGCCGGCTGCGAGGTCGAGCGCACCCGCGCCGCGCTCGCCGTCGTCGAGACCGGCAGCTGCCCCACCGTGGCCCGGCTCACCGGCGACCACCAGGTGCTGCTCTCGGCCGCCCTGCGCGCCGAACTCGTCCGGCACGTCGACGACTGCCCCCGCTGCCGGAAGGCCGCCGAGCGGGTGGGCGCCGGCGGTCCGTGGCCCGGCGCCGGGTCGCTGCCGCAGGACCGACTGCCGCTCGTCGAGGCGCCCCGGGGCGCCGCGTACATGGCGATGCTGCACGTCCCCCGCGCGCGTGCCGGCGCCCCGCGCTTCTCGCCGACCGGCTTCCCGATGGACCCGAAGGACCATGTGGCCCGCCGCGACCGGCTGAGGGCCCGCGCGGTGACCACCACCGTCGTCGCGGCCGTGGTCGCCGCGCCCGTCCTCGCCCTGTGGACGTCCTACCGGGGCGCCCCGGTCGCCGACACGAGCGCCCGCGACGGATCCCGGATCAGCGCGCGCGAGGCGGACGAACCGGACGGCCCCGACGGACGCCCGTACGACCGCTACGAGAACGCGGGCAACGCCCGCACCACCCCCGAGCCCCGCTTCACCCGGGGCAGCCGCGCCCCCGACGTCTCCGTCGAGGTGCTCAGCCCCGGCGGTCCCACCGGCCCCACGGGCCCCGGCGCACCGGGTGAGCCGGCCGCCGGCTGGATCACGGTCTCCGCTCGCGGCCACGGCGATCTGACCCTGCTCACGCTCACCGCCTCCGGCGGTTCCCCCGTCGCCTGGTCGCTGTGGACGGACGCCCCCTGGCTGTACGTGAGCCGGGCATCCGGCACCCTCCGCCCGGGCGAGACGGTCACGGTCACCGTCCGCGTCGACCACGGCCGTGAACCGCGGGGCCCGTGGAGTGCCCGGATCGGGGTGAACCCCTCCGGTGCGGTGGTCAGGATCGACGGACGCGGACAGGCCGCGCCGCCGCCGGTGATCGACCCGGTGACACCCCCGCCGACGACGACCGAGCCCACCACGCCGCCGACGGGCCCGCCCACGACGGAGCCGACCACGCCGCCGCCGACGACGGAGGAACCGCCCCCGACGACCGAGCCGACCGACCCGCCGACGAGCCCGCCGACCACGGAGCCGACCACCCCGCCGCCGACGACGGACCCCGGCCCGTCGGAGCCGACCACGCCGCCCCCGACGACGGAGGAACCACCCCCGCCGTCGTCGTCCTGAACCCGGGTCCGTCGTCGTCCTGAACCCCGGCCCGGCGTCAGACGCGAGGCGAGCCGGACGCGAGGGGGCCGGGCGCGACGCGTGCCGAGCGCCCGACGTCAGGCCCGGCCCGGCGCTAGCGCTTCGGGTCGGCCGGGTGCGGCGCCACCAGCGGCAGCTGCGAGGAGAGCCGCGCCTCGCACAGCCCGGCCAGGACCTCGTAGGCCTCCTCGCCCATCATCTCGGTGAGCTCGGGCCGGTACGTGACGTAGACCGGCTCCCCGGCGCCGTGCGCCGACGTCGCCGACGTGCACCACCAGTGCAGGTCGTGACCGCCCGGACCCCAGCCCCGCCGGTCGTACTCACCGATCGACACCTGGAGGACCTTCGTGTCGTCGGGCCGCTCGATCCAGTCGTACGTGCGCCGCACCGGCAGCTGCCAGCAGACGTCCGGCTTGGTCTCCAGCGGCTCCTTGCCCTCCCTCAGGGCCAGGATGTGCAGCGAGCAGCCCGCGCCACCCGCGAACCCCGGACGGTTCTGGAAGATGCAGGAGCCCTCCCAGCGGCGGGTCTGCCGGTCACCGTCCTCGTCGAGCTGGGTCCAGCCCGAGTCCGTACCGACGTCGTGGAACTGCCACAGCTCGGGCGTGAGGCGTGCCACGTGCGTCGCGACCCGCTTCTCGTCGTCCTCGTCGGAGAAGTGCGCGCCCAGCGTGCAGCAGCCGTCGTCGGCCCGGCCCGCCTGGATCCCCTGGCAGCCGCTGCCGAAGATGCACGACCAGCGCGAGGTCAGCCAGGTCAGGTCGCAGCGGAAGACCTGCTCGTCGTCGGCCGGGTCGGGAAACTCGACCCACGCCCGCGCGAAGTCGAGGCCCTTCTCGTCGGGCTCCACGCTCCTGCCCCGCTTCCTGGCGCTCTTGACCGCACTGTCTTTGCCCGGTTTCGCCTTTTTCGTCTTTGGCACAGGTCCAAGCGTATGCGGGTCGGCGCAGTAGCGTTCCGCCCATGAGACTCGGAGTCCTCGACGTCGGTTCGAACACAGTGCACTTCCTGGTGGTGGACGCCCACCCCGGCGCCCGGCCGCTGCCCGCCCATTCCCACAAGGCGGAGCTCCGGCTCGCCGAGCTGCTCGACGAACGGGGCGCGATCGCGCCCTTCGGCGTCGAGCGGCTCATCGCGACCGTCCGGGACGCACTCCTCGCCGCCGAGGACAAGGGCTGCGAGGAAGTGCTCCCGTTCGCGACCTCCGCGGTCCGCGAGGCGACCAACGCGGACGCCGTCCTCGCGCGCGTGAAGGACGAGACGGGCGTCGACCTCCAGGTCCTCACCGGCGGGGAGGAGGCCCGGCTCACCTTCCTCGCGGCCAGGCGTTGGTTCGGCTGGTCCGCGGGCAGGCTGCTCCTCCTCGACATCGGGGGAGGCTCCCTCGAAGTCGCTTACGGCATGGACGAGGACCCCGACACGGCGGTCTCCCTGCCGCTCGGCGCGGGCCGGCTGACCGCCGGCTGGCTGCCGGGCGACCCGGCCGACTCCGCCGACGTGAAGGCGCTCCGCCGCCATGTGCGCGCGCAGATCGCCCGTACGGTCGCCGAGTTCAGCCGCTCCGGCCGGCCCGACCACGTCGTGGCCACCTCCAAGACCTTCAAGCAGCTGGCGAGGATCGCCGGCGCCCCCGGCTCGGGGGAGGGGCTCTACGTCGAGCGGATCCTGACCCGCAAGTCCCTGGAGGAGTGGGTCCCGCGCCTCGCGGGCATGACCGTTCCCGAGCGCGCCGCGCTGCCGGGCGTCTCGGAGGGCCGCGCCGGACAGCTCCTCGCGGGCGCGATGGTGGCGGAGGGCGCGATGGACCTCCTCGGCGTGGAGGAGCTGGAGATCTGCCCCTGGGCCCTGCGCGAGGGCGTGATCCTGCGCCGCCTGGACCACCTGCCGGAGGCGTAGGACGAACGGTCGTGCCCGGCCGGGCGTGACCGGAACCACCCCCCGGCCCCCCGACGGGCCCCGTACCCTGTCTCCGTGGCAGAACCAGTGGTGCGCATCCCGGATGCGAAGGTCGCCCTGTCGACGGCCTCGGTCTATCCGGAGTCGACGGCGACGGCCTTCGAGATCGCCGCGCGCCTCGGCTACGACGGTGTCGAGGTCATGGTGTGGACCGATCCGGTCAGCCAGGACGTCGAGGCACTGCGCCGGCTCTCCGACTACCACCAGGTTCCGATCCTGGCCGTGCACGCCCCCTGCCTCCTCATCACCCAGCGCGTCTGGTCCACCGACCCGTGGGTCAAGCTCCAGCGTGCCCAGGCCGCCGCCGAGCGCCTCGGCGCGTCGACGGTCGTCGTGCACCCGCCGTTCCGCTGGCAGCGCCAGTACGCCAAGGACTTCGTCACCGGCATCTGGCGGATGGCGGACGAGACCGACGTGCGGTTCGCCGTCGAGAACATGTACCCGTGGCGGTACAAGGACCGCGAGATGCTCGCGTACGCCCCCGAGTGGGACGTCACCCAGGACGACTACCGGCACTTCACCGTCGACCTCTCGCACACCGCGACCGCCCGCACCGACGCCCTCGCGATGGTCGACCGCATGGGCGACCGGCTCGGCCACGTCCACCTCGCCGACGGCAGGGGCTCCGCCAAGGACGAGCACCTCGTCCCGGGGCGGGGCACGCAGCCCTGCGCCGAACTCCTGGAGCGTCTCGCGCGCACCGGGTTCGACGGCCATGTCGTCATCGAGGTCAACACGCGCCGCGCGATGTCAGCCGCCGAACGCGAGGCCGACCTCGCCGAGGCCCTGGCCTTCACCCGGCTCCACCTCGCCTCCGCGGCCACCCGCTCGTCCCGGGTCCCGCGCTCGTGACCGAACCCTCCCCCCGCAGGCGTGGCCGCCCGTCCCGCGCCGAGGAGGAGAGCGGCCCGGGCGCGCGGGAACGGATCCTGGAGGCGGCCCGCGCCCAGTTCGCGGAGCGCGGCTACGACAAGACCTCGGTACGCGGCATCGCCAAGGCGGCCGACGTCGACGCGGCTCTCGTCCACCACTACTTCGGGACGAAGGACGAGGTCTTCGCGGCGGCGATCGAGGTCTCCTTCGAGCCCTCGCTGGTCGTCCCGGCGATCGTCGGCGGCCCGCGCGAGACCATCGGGGAACGGCTCGCCCGGTTCTTCATCGGCGTCTGGGAGAACCCGGTCAGCCGGGCCCCGCTCCTCGCGATCGTCCGCTCCGCGCTCACCCACGAGGCGGCGGCCAAGGTGCTCAGGACCTTCGTGCTGCGGCGGCTCCTGGAGCGGATCGCGGACGAGCTCGACGTACCGGACCCCAAGTTCCGCGCGGAGCTGGCCGCCTCCCACATGATCGGGATCGCGATCCTGCGGTACGTGATCCAGGTCGAGCCGATGGCCTCGGTGGACCCGGAGGAGATCGTGGCCATGGTGGCCCCGACCCTCCAGCGCTATCTGACCGAGGCCTGAGCCACCGGGCGGCCGTTGACCGAAAGCTGAACAGCTCGTCCGCCATTCGGACGCGCTGTCCAGATCTTGGTCCTTCGGCGTACGCTCGAAAGCAAGCACCCCCATCACGAGGAGCGAGCGACGATGCCCGAGCTGAGGTCCCGCACAGTCACCCACGGCCGCAACATGGCGGGCGCACGCGCCCTTATGCGCGCCTCCGGTGTACCCGGCGCGGACATCGGCCGGAAGCCGATCATCGCGGTCGCCAACTCCTTCACGGAGTTCGTCCCGGGCCACACCCATCTGCAGCCCGTCGGCCGGATCGTCTCCGAGGCCATCACGGCCGCCGGGGCCATCCCGCGCGAGTTCAACACGATCGCCGTCGACGACGGCATCGCCATGGGCCACGGCGGCATGCTCTACTCGCTGCCCTCCCGCGACCTGATCGCGGACAGCGTGGAGTACATGGTCGAGGCGCACTGCGCCGACGCCCTGATCTGCATCTCGAACTGCGACAAGATCACCCCCGGGATGCTGATGGCCGCCCTGCGCCTCAACATCCCGACGGTGTTCGTCTCCGGCGGCCCGATGGAGTCCGGCCGGGCGACCCTCGTCGACGGCACGGTCCGCACGCTCGACCTGGTCGACGCGATCTCCGACGCCGTGAACCCCAAGATCTCGGACGAGGACATCGCCCGCATCGAGGAGAACGCCTGCCCGACCTGCGGCTCCTGTTCCGGCATGTTCACCGCCAACTCGATGAACTGCCTGACGGAGGCCATCGGCCTCTCCCTCCCGGGCAACGGCTCGCTGCTCGCCACCCACACCGGCCGCAAGGCGCTGTACGAGAACGCCGCCCGCACGGTCGTCGAGATCACCCGGCGCTACTACGACGAGGACGACGCCTCCGTCCTGCCGCGCTCGATCGCGACCCGCGCGGCCTTCGAGAACGCCATGGCCCTCGACATCGCCATGGGCGGCTCGACCAACACGATCCTGCACCTGCTCGCCGCCGCCCAGGAGGCCGAGCTCGACTACGGCCTGCCGGACATGGACGAGGTCTCGCGCCGGGTGCCCTGCCTGGCCAAGGTCGCCCCGAACGTCGCCAAGGACCGCACGTACTACATGGAGGACGTGCACCGGGCGGGCGGCATCCCGGCCATCCTCGGCGAGCTCTACCGCGCCGGCCTCCTCAACGAGGACGTCCACTCCGTCCACTCCCGCTCCATCAAGGAGTGGCTGGACGCCTGGGACGTGCGCGGCGGCTCCCCGACCGACGAGTCCGTCGAGATGTGGCACGCGGCCCCCGGCTGCGTCCGCTCGGCGACCGCCTTCTCGCAGTCCGAGCGCTGGGAGGCGCTCGACGTGGACGCGGCCGGCGGCTGCATCCGCGACGAGGCCCACGCGTACTCCAAGGACGGCGGACTCGCCGTCCTGCACGGCAACCTCGCCGCCGACGGCTGCGTCGTGAAGACGGCCGGTGTCGACGAGTCGATCTGGACCTTCGAGGGCCCGGCCGTGGTCTGCGAGTCGCAGGACGAGGCCGTCGAGAAGATCCTGAACAAGCAGGTCACGGAGGGCGACGTGGTCGTCATCCGTTACGAGGGCCCGCGCGGCGGCCCCGGCATGCAGGAGATGCTCTACCCGACCTCCTTCCTCAAGGGCCGGGGCCTGGGCAAGTCCTGCGCGCTGGTCACCGACGGACGCTTCTCGGGCGGCACGTCCGGCCTGTCCATCGGCCACGCGTCGCCGGAGGCGGCCTCGGGCGGCACGATCGCCCTCGTCGAGGACGGCGACCGGATCCGGATCGACATCCCGAACCGCTCCATCGAGCTCCTCGTCGACGAGGCCACCCTGGCCGCCCGCCGCGAGGCGCTGAACGGCGTGTACGAGCCGAAGAACCGGCAGCGCAAGGTGTCGGCGGCCCTGCGTGCGTACGCGGCGATGGCGACGAGCGCCGACAAGGGCGCGGTCCGGGACGTGTCGAAGCTGGGCTGAGTGGCGCGCAGGACCTGAGACGGCGGGGAGCGGGCGGAGACGCCCGCTCCCCGCCGTCGTCCTCAGGCGCGGTTCACCAGGAGGCGGGGTCGCGCGCGTCCACCGCGAACACCGATCCGTCCGGGGCCGTGCCGAACACCCGGTCACCGACGACCACCGGGGGCGGCACCAGCGGCGCGTACTCGAGCCTGCCGTTGAGCAGCCGCGGCCGGGTCTGACCGATCAGCGCCCCGCGTACGGTGTCGACGGCGAGCAGCCGCCCGTCCTGGACGGAGAAGTAGAGCCGGTCGCCGGGGCCCGTGACCGGCGTGGACACGTTGCCCGCGCCCGTCTCCAGCTCCCACAGCACCCGCCCCTTGGGCGCCGCGGTGTCGAAGGCGGTCAGGTGCCCGTCCGCCTCGAGGATGTGCACGACCGCGCCGCGCACGGCGACACCCCGGACGTCGAGCCGGTGGGGCAGGGGCAGCTCGCGCACGGAGCCGCGGCCGGGGTCGAGCACGACCAGCCGGTCGAAGAGCGAGGCCTGGTAGCGGGAGGCGAGGAGCAGCGCGCCGTCGCCGGTGCGGCCCAGCGGGTCGAGGTCGCCCGGCATGTTCCGCTGCCAGGTCGGCTCGCCCGTCCGGGGACGGATCTCGGCCACGCGCGTGTGCGTCCCGTCGGCCGAGGTCTCGGAGACGGTGAGGAGACCGGACGGGGCGTCGTACGGTCCCGGGCGCGGGGCCTGGAAGCCGTCCAGGCCGTGCCGCCAGAGTTCCTTCCCGTCGAGGCTGCCGACGGCCCGTACCCCGCCCCGCCCGTCGGTCAGGACGACGGCGGAGCCGGCCGGCACGTACAGCTCGGGGGGCTTCGCCGACCCGGCGGCCCAGCCCGGCGCGCCGTCCGCGGCCGCGTACGCCCGCAGCGGGTCCGCCGGGGCGGCCGCGCCGACCAGGCCGTCCGCGAGGAGGAAGGGCGCGACCGGGGACTCCGCCTCGACGGGCCCGGTGCGCGACCAGACGACCTTCCCCGTGACGGGGTCGAGCCGGGCGAGGCCGACACCGCGGGCCGCGCAGTACAGCGCGCCGCCGCCGTGGGTGCACGCGGGCGCGGCGGTGGGGCCGTGCATCTGGAGGGTGGTGTGCCAGCCGGTGAAGGCGGTGGCCACCTCGTCGGGGCGGGCGGGGGGCTCGGAGCCGCCGCCGGCCGGAGGGCTCATGGCCGCGTACAGACCGGCCCCGGTGAGCGCGAGCGCGGCGGCGACGGCCAGCGTGAGGCGCGGC